>NZ_JBQFQE010000027.1:0-1040 GCF_056536725.1 Ruegeria sp. CJ3 | reverse complement strand
GGCACGATTGGCCACGTTGACCATGGTAAAACGACGCTGACCGCAGCGATCACCAAGTATTTCGGTGACTTCAAAGCGTATGACCAGATTGACGGTGCGCCGGAAGAGAAAGCGCGCGGCATCACCATCTCGACCGCCCACGTGGAATACGAGACCGAGAACCGCCACTATGCGCATGTTGACTGCCCCGGCCACGCCGACTACGTCAAGAACATGATCACCGGTGCCGCTCAGATGGACGGCGCTGTTCTGGTTGTGAACGCAGCCGACGGCCCGATGCCGCAAACGCGCGAGCATATCCTGCTGGGCCGCCAGGTTGGCATCCCGAAGATGGTCGTGTTCATGAACAAAGTGGACCAGGTTGACGACGAAGAACTGCTGGAGCTGGTGGAAATGGAAATCCGCGAGCTGCTGTCTTCGTATGACTACCCCGGTGATGATGTTCCGATCATCGCAGGTTCGGCTCTGGCCGCGATGGAAGGCAACAACCCGGAAATCGGCGAAGAGAAGATCAAGGAACTGATGGCGGCCGTTGATGACTACATCGACACCCCTGAGCGTGAAGTTGACAAGCCGTTCCTGATGCCGGTCGAAGACGTGTTCTCGATCTCGGGTCGTGGTACCGTTGTTACGGGGCGTGTTGAGCGTGGCGTGATCAATGTTGGCGACGAGATCGAAATCGTCGGCATCCGTGACACCCAGAAAACCACCTGTACCGGTGTTGAAATGTTCCGCAAGCTGCTGGATCGCGGTGAAGCGGGCGACAACATCGGCGCCCTGCTGCGCGGTATCGACCGTGACGGCGTTGAGCGTGGCCAGGTTCTGTGTAAGCCGGGTTCGGTTACTCCGCACACCAAGTTCGAAGCCGAAGCCTACATCCTGACCAAGGAAGAAGGCGGTCGTCACACTCCGTTCTTCGCGAACTACCGCCCGCAGTTCTACTTCCGGACCACTGACGTGACCGGCACCGTGACTCTGGCGGCTGGCACCGAGATGGTCATGCCCGGCGACAACGTTGGCTTCACCGTCGAGCTGATCGC
>NZ_JBQFQE010000026.1:0-1049 GCF_056536725.1 Ruegeria sp. CJ3 | reverse complement strand
AGTCCAAGATGTGATCATCGCCGTCACCAAGCGCATAACGATACGTGTCAGCACCCTCGCCACCGCGCAAATGATCATCACCAACTAGGCCATGGAGAATATTGTCACTAGACGTGCCAATGACATATTCGTTTTTGGAGGATCCTTTAATATAAGCACCCTCTATTGGTTCGAGAGTTTCAAGATCGTCAAAAACAACACCATCCGAAAACTCTACGCGCGCAATCTTTTCATCCGATGCAGCACTGAAGTAGCCAGCCAGCATGATTGTCTCACCGTTGGCCAGGGTAATTAGAGCATTCTGGCCCTCTCTGGTAACAAGTGCCTGATCAGATGTTGCATCATCGAAGATCAGCCTATCGCTGTGACCGTTCAGATTTTGAGCAGTGTTGATCGAATAAGATCCATCACCCAAGCTGTGCCGATGGGTTTCCGACCAGTGACTGCCTGTAACAGTACCAGTGGCCTTCATGTCATGTACAATAGCGTCTAGAAGTGCCTGCTGATCCCAGCTGGTCCCATCCGCAAACTCAAAGCTTTCGATTGATGAGTGCCTATTGCTATCAAATTGACGCAGGATCGTGACCGTCTCACCGTTTGCCAAGGTAAACAGCGCATTCGAACCATCTCGTCCAACGGTTACACTATCGCGATTAACATCGCTAAACTCCAACCGATCACTTCCAAGAGAAGTATCATGGTCGGAAATCGTATATGAGCCATCTCCGCTGGTGTGAACGTAGTGTTCATCGAAAACTGTGCCCGTGACAGTTCCGGTCGACTTCATATCCTGCATCAACCGCCCGCGGAACTGTTCCTGATCCCAAAGTGTTCCGTCCGCGAACTCAAAATGTTCAATCGCCCGCCATTTATTGGAATCCAATTGCCCAATAAGTGTGATTGTCTCGCCATTCGGCAAATTGATGATTACATCATTGTAAATCCTGACCAGATAAACCTCATCTGGATTCACATCTGTGAATGTGAGGCTGTCGGTTTGGTCGATGAAGTCATCGTAGTCGTGGATGCTGTACGATCCGTCTCCGAGG
>NZ_JBQFQE010000025.1:0-1101 GCF_056536725.1 Ruegeria sp. CJ3 | reverse complement strand
TGATAAGTATTCCTTATCGTGTCTATTGAAGGCTGAACGTATTTGGCGCAGAATGGCCCCCATGAAGCCGCCTGCACCCTATCTTCCAGCTGCCTCCCCTGCCCTGTCGCAGGCGGATCAGGAGGCGTTGATGGATCTCTATCTGCGCGGAACGCCGGCCAATACGCTGCGCGCCTACGAACGGGATCTGCTCTACGTGACCGCATGGAAAACCGCGCGATTTGGCGCAGCGCTGGATTGGCCGGAAAGTGAGGCGACGGCCCTTGCCTTCATCCTTGATCACGCCCGCGATCTGGGCGAAGCACTTGAGGAGGATATCGCGCGTCAAACCGCAGAAGCGCTGATTGCCGAAGGATTGCGCAAGTCGCTGGCCTGCCCTGCCCCGTCGACGCTGGACCGGCGTATTGCGTCGTGGCTGGCTTTTCACAGGATGAAGAACCTGACCAGTCCGTTTGACGCACCACAAGTGAAACAGGCCCGGTCCAAAGCCCGGCGTGCCGCGGCCCGGCCTCCTACCCCGAAATCGCAACATCCGATCACGCGCGATGTGCTGGAACAGCTGCTGGCCACCTGCCGCGGCACCCGTCGGGATTGCCGGGACCGGGCGCTCCTGATGCTAGGCTGGGCCTCGGGCGGTCGGCGGAGGTCCGAGATCACCGGGCTGAGGCGCGAGGATGTGTTACTCAAGGAGTTCGATAAATCAGGTGTGGTCTGGATCTCGCTGCTGGAGACCAAGACCACGGCTAAGAGCGAGACCCCGCGGCTTGTGCTGAAGGCCCGCGCCGCGCAGGCGCTGGTGCATTGGATCGAGATGGCGAAGATCACCGACGGCCCCCTGTTCCGGCCGATCTCAAAAGCCGACAGGGTGCTGAAACGTCGCCTGTCTCCGGATGCGATCTATCAGATCGTCAAACATCGCCTCCAGCTGGCCGGGTTACCCAATGATTTTGCCTCGCCCCACGGGCTGCGCTCGGGCTTCCTGACCCAGGCCGCGCTCGACGGCGCCCCGATTCAGGCCGCCATGCGCCTATCCTTGCATCGCTCTCTCGCACAGGCACAGAAGTATTATGACGACGTCGATATCGCGGAAAACCCGGCAGC
>NZ_JBQFQE010000024.1:0-1407 GCF_056536725.1 Ruegeria sp. CJ3 | reverse complement strand
CGGCGGCTCGGTTGAGCCGCCGTTTTCATTTCACGCCAAGCAATTTCATCCAAACCGGAGCCCGCCCCATGAACCGAGAGCATCAAATCCTGCAGCGCGCCATCGAAGACCGGCTTTTGGACAGCGAAACCACCGTGTTGGGCTTCATGGATCTCGACGGTCTGGCCAAATCCATCAACGATCTGATCGCGGCCTTTCCCGACAACTTCCAGCACACCTTTGCGGTCAAGGCGAACTCACTACGCCACGTGCTGATGAAAATCTCGCATTGCGGCATCGGCGCCGAGGTCGCCAGCCCCGGAGAGCTGACCATGGCGCAATCCGCAGGCTTCGATATCCGCAAGATCATCTTCGATTCCCCCGCCAAGACGATGGATGATCTGCGCCAATGTCTGAAACACTCGATCGCGTTCAATCTGGACAATGAACAGGAACTGGAACGTGTCGCCACGCTGATCGAGGACTATCCCAATTCCGAGGCCATCATCGGCTTTCGCATCAACCCGCAGATCGGCTCGGGCGCGATTTCATCGACCAGTACCGCGACCAATACGTCGAAATTCGGCTACCCCATCGGGGATGCGGGCAATCGCGAGAAACTGATAGACTACTATCTGAAATACCCGTGGCTGACCTCGATCCACACCCATGCCGGATCGCAGGGCTGCCCGCTGGAACTGATGGCGCAGGGCATCGGTGAACTGGTTTCCGTCGCCGAAGAGATCAACACCCGCAAAGGCGAACAGCAGATCACCCGGCTGGATATCGGGGGCGGTTTGCCGGTCAACTTCGCCTCGCCCGAGGTCAAGCCGACCTTTGCCGAATATGCCGAGGTTCTGCGCCAGCACGTGCCGCTGCTGTTCACCGGGAAATACAGCGTGAAAACCGAATTTGGCCGCGCGATTGCCGCCAAGAACGGGTTCATGGCGACCCGCGTGGAATACACCAAGAACGCCGGAGGTCGGCATATCGCGACCACCCATGCAGGCGCGCAGATCATGACACGCACGGCGTTTTTGCCCGCGGCGTGGCCCATTCGCGTCGAAGGCTTTACGCCGGGCGGCGTGTTGAAAACCGAGGACAAGGTACAGACGGATGTGGCCGGGCCCTGCTGTTTCGCTGCAGATCTGGTGGCCAAGGATGTGCTGATCCCGCGCCTTGATCCCAATGACTACGTGGCGATCTACGACACCGGCGCGTATTACTTCAGCAACCATTTCGACTATAACAGCCTGCCGCGCATCGCAGTCTATGGCGTCAGCAGCAAGTCCGACGGCTTGTCCATCGAACTGATCCGCCGCGCAGAAACGCTCAGCGAAGTCGTCTCGAATATGTCATAACAAAAAGGACCGGGCTCGTGCCAAGCCCGGTCCTTGTCGTGGCGATTGGGGTCAGACCCCAACGCCG
>NZ_JBQFQE010000023.1:0-1511 GCF_056536725.1 Ruegeria sp. CJ3 | reverse complement strand
GGTCATTTGCTAAGAGAGTGTTTGTCGCTCATCGTCACCACCGAGGAGTGGAAGATGAGAAAGCCAACGAAGAGCCCCGGCGAGAAGATCGCCAAAGACATCAAGCGCGCGACACGCAAGCAATATTCCAGCGAAGAGAAGATCCGGATCGTGCTGGATGGGCTGCGCGGCGAGGACAGCATTGCAGAGCTGTGCCGCCGGGAGGGCATATCCCAGGGTCTGTACTACAAATGGTCGAAGGACTTTATGGAAGCCGGCAAGAAGCGTCTGGCTGGCGATACTGCGCGGGCTGCGAACACAGACGAAGTGAAGGAACTGCGCCGTGAAGCCAAGGATCTCAAAGAGGTCGTTGCTGAACAGACGCTCGAGCTGCGTCTTCTCAAAAAAAGCATGCTCGGGGATGGGGACGACCACGAATGAGGTATGCTGCATCTGAGAAGCTGGAGATCATTCGCCTGGTCGAGGAAAGCCATCTGTCAGCGCGTCGGACACTGGCTAAACTGGGCATCCCCCGCACCACATTCTACCGCTGGTACGACCGGTATCTGCAGCGTGGTGAGGCTGGCTTGCAGGATCGATCTCCCAAGCCCAATCACGTTTGGAACCGCGTTCCCGTCGAAGTGAAGCGCAAGGTTGTCGATCTGGCACTGCAGGAGACGGAACTGTCACCACGCGAGCTGGCCGTGACGTTCACCGATCAAGAACGCTACTTTGTCTCGGAATCCACAGTATATCGCACGCTCAAGGCGCATGATCTGATCACCAGCCCGGCCTTCATCGTGCTCAAGGCTGCCAATGAGTTCCAGCACAAGACGACGACCATCAACCAGCTTTGGCAGACCGACTTCACCTATATTAAGGTAACCGGCTGGGGCTGGTTCTATCTCAGCACGGTCCTCGACGATTACAGCCGCTACATCGTCTCCTGGAAGCTCTGCACGACCATGCGGGCTGAAGATGTGACCGACACGCTGGACTTGGCATTGCAGGCATCCGGCTGCGGCCAGGTGCATGTCGTTCACAAGCCACGTTTGCTGAGCGACAACGGATCAAGTTACGTCTCAGGGGATCTGGCTGAGTGGCTGCAGGACAAGGGCATGAAGCACTCGCGCGGTGCGCCATATCATCCACAAACGCAGGGCAAAATCCCTCTCGTGACATTGCTGCGCAATGCACTGTCGGGCAGTGGAACGATGGCATCAAACCCTGAAGAACCGCATCCTGCTGGAAAACTACTTCTTGCCGGGTGATCTCGAAGCTCAGATCGAAGCCTTCGTCGACCACTACAACCACCACCGCTATCACGAGAGCATCAATAACGTCACACCCGCCGACGTCTACTTCGGGCGCGACAAAGACATTCTGAAACAAAGGGAAAGGATCAAACAAAAGACATTCGAAGCGCGACGCTTGCATCACCGCAAACACGCCGCATAATCAAGCCAAACAGATGAGCCAAACTCTCTCTTAGTTCAGGCCGCCTTTAGTTCCACAAACTCTGACGACGGACA
>NZ_JBQFQE010000022.1:0-2022 GCF_056536725.1 Ruegeria sp. CJ3 | reverse complement strand
AGGATTTGATGCTCTCGGTTCATGGGGCGGGCTCCGGTTTGGATGAAATTGCTTGGCGTGAAATGAAAACGGCGGCTCAACCGAGCCGCCGCGATCTTGATTGTTTGGGTTACTGACCCAGCGCCACACCTTCGCGGCGGGGATCGGCTGCCCCGATCAGCTGACCATCCTTGATCAGGATCGCGTGCAGGCCCGAGTTCAGGTCGACCGTCTTGACCTCATGGCCCTTGGCGGTCAGCGCTTCGGCAAAATCAGCCGCTGCGGTTTCCTGCTCGACATCCATGCTCGATCCGTTGCGGTGCACGAAATGGCCGGTCTCGATGGCGTCCTGCGGGTCCATGTCCCAGTCGAGGATCGCGATGATGGTCTTGGCCACATAGTTGATGATGCGGCTGCCACCGGGCGAACCGATCAACAGATAGGGCTCACCATCTTTCATCACGATGGTCGGCGACATCGAGCTGCGCGGACGCTTGCCGCCTTCAACCCGGTTGGCCACCAGACGGTCGCCATCCTTGGGCGCGCGGTCAAAGTCGGTCAACTCGTTGTTCAGCAGGAAACCCCGAACGAAGACACGGCTGCCAAAGAAGGTCTCGATGGTCGTGGTCATCGACAGTGCGTTACCGTACTGGTCGCGGATCACGATATGGCTGGTGCCGGGACGATCCGGGTTCTGCGATGGTGCAAACAGCGCGGTGTGATCGCGTGGCGGCTCACCGGCCGAACGCTTTTCGCTGGCGGCTGCAGGGTCGATCATTTCCGAGCGCAGTTTCAGGTAATCCTTGTCCAACAGACCTTTGACCGGCACGTCAACGAAATCGCTATCGGCCATGTACAGCGCGCGGTCGGCATAGGCCAGCTTGGCGGCTTCAGCATAGAGGTGCGCCAGTTCGGCGTTCCAGCCAGTGCCTTTGAGGTCAAAGTTGTTCAGAATACCCAGAATCTGACCCACGGTCAGACCGCCCGAGGTCGGCGGGCCCATACCGCAGACGTCATAGCCGCGATAATCGGCGCAGACGGCAGGGCGGACCTTGACCCGATAGGCGGCCATGTCTTCCAACGTGATGTTGTTTTCCACCTTGGACGTCGAGTCCACCGCAGCAACGATATCTTCGGCAATCGGGCCGTGATAAAAGGCGTTTGCACCCTGATCGGCCAGAATACGAAGAGTCTCGGCGAAATCGGGGTTCTTCAGCAGGGTGCCTTCAGCCAGCGGGCTGCCATCTTCGTTGAAGAAGTACTCCTTGGCGCCAGGGAAGACGTCCAGATAACGCTCGCGGTCGATGGTCGACTGGATCGAGTTCGCCATACGCGGCGACACTTCGAAGCCGTTTTCGGCCTGTTCAATGGTCGACTGGAACAGCGACGCCCAGTCTTTCTTGCCGTAAAGGTTATGTGTCACTTCCATCAGACGCAGGATGCCGGGTACACCCACGGCCTGCCCGCCCGAGATCGCTTCTGCAAACGGAATCTTTTCGCCTTCGGCGTTCAGAAAGCGTTCCGGCGTGGCTTTTGCGGGGGCTTTTTCGCGCGCGTCAAAGGTGGTCAGGGTCTGGGATTCCGCGTCCCAGTATAGCATGAACGCACCACCACCGATGCCCGATGATTGTGGCTCGACCAGGTTCAGCATCAGTTGCACGGCAATCATCGCATCCGCAGCAGTGCCGCCAGCGGCCAGCACGTCATAGCCCGCTTTGGCCGCGATTGGGTTGGCGGCTGAGACCATGAATTCGGTACCAGTTACGGAATCTTTGTCCTCCCATCCGTAACCGTATTCCGGCGCTGGGTCCTGCGCGCTGGCTGTGCCAGCGATGACGCCCAGAGCCAGAGCGGCGCTGGTTCTTAGAAATGTCCTCATCATTGAATCCTCCCGGTGACGACGAGATGTTGGGAAACTGTTTATCACTCGTAACATGAACGTAATTCTATTGGCCCCTATCTGACGACGTAGACCGACACTTCCGAGTGTCTGACGACTCTGGCGGCGTTTGGGCCGAGGAGGTAGTCTTTGAGGTCTGGTTT
>NZ_JBQFQE010000021.1:0-2302 GCF_056536725.1 Ruegeria sp. CJ3 | reverse complement strand
GGCCTAGTTGGTGATGATCATTTGCGCGGTGGCGAGGGTGCTGACACGTATCGTTATGCGCTTGGTGACGGCGATGATCACATCTTGGACTGGGACAATGATGCGGGCGTTTCTGATCGTTTGGTGTTTACGGATGTGAATGTTGACGATGTTACGTTCACATCGACTGGTGGCGAGGACCTGGTGATTACGCTGTCGAATGGCGAGCGGATCACGGTTCAGGATCACTTTACCGAAGACGGCCACGAAGCTATTGAGCAGATCGAGTTCGCCGATGGGCTTGTATTGAATACCGAGTCCATCCGAACGAAGTCTCTGGAAGATCAGAAGAATGGGGGATCTGGAACTGTCCTCGGCTCGGATATGGCCGAAACATACACTCATTCACTTGGTGATGGGTCTTATCGGATTACGGATTGGGACAACAATCATCGTACTGACAGATTGGTATTCACCGACGTCAACGTCGATGACGTGCGCTTTGCTTCGAATGGTGACGAAGATCTAATCATAACGCTTTCGAACGGCGAGCAGATTGTTGTTGAGGATCACTTCACTGAAGATGGTGATGAGTCCATTGAACGGATCGAATTTGCGGACGGAGTTGTCCTTGGCCTTGATACAATCCGCGAGAAGTCTGTCTCAGATCAAAAAAGCTCTGGCTTAGGCTTGGTGCGTGGTACGGATTTTGCCGAGACGTATACTCATACGCTTGGCGATGGGTCCTATGCTATCAGCGATTGGGACAACAATCATCGTGTTGATCAATTGGTGTTCGCGGATGTGAATGCGGATGACGTGCGCTTTGTTTCCAATGGTGGCGAAGATCTTGTCATAACGCTGTCAAATGGTGAGCAGATCCGAATCATCGATCAATTCTCCGAGGACGGGGATAGAGCTATCGAGCAGATTGTCTTTGCTGATGGCATGATTATGAACGCCCAGACGATCAGAGACAAATCCGTCTCCGATCAGAAGATCAATGGCAATGGAACTGTAATCGGAACGGATTTTTCCGAAACCTATACGCATACACTCGGAGACGGCTCGTACCGTATTGTGGACTGGGACAACAACAGCCGCACTGATCGGCTGCTGTTTACGGACGTGAACTCCGATCAGGTTGAATTTACCGCAATCGGAAATGATTTGCGTGTTCACTTGCCGGATGGTGACATTATCACGATCTCTGGACAGGTGAGCTCGGCCGCCAATTCGATAGAGATATTTGAGTTTGCCGATGGTGTTACGTGGTCTGCAACGGATGTTGCTGGGCTTGTTGTCCCTGCCAGCGATGTCACGAATGACAAATTTGGTACGGAAGCAGGCGAAGCGTACACCCATACACAAGGGGATGGGTCCTACAGAATCTCGGATTACGACGTGCACAGCAATGGTGGTGCCGACAGCCTGACCTTTACAGATGTGAATGCCGATGAGGTGACGGTGGGCCGTATGGGCAATGATCTGACGATCACCCTGTCTAACGGCGAGCAGGTCACATTGGTGAACCAGCTCAGCGAGAACAAGTGGAGTTCGATTGAGACCGCCTCCTTCGCGGACGGTACGACCCTGAACCAGGATGAGCTGCGCAACCGCATGGTCTCGGACATGAAGGCTGGCGGCGCGGTGATCGGCAGCGAGAATGGCGAGAACTATGCGCATGCATTGGGTGACGGATCCTATTCGATCTCGGACTACGATGACTTTAGCGACCGCACCGATATCCTGACCTTTACGGACGTCAATGCCGACGAGGTGACTGTGGGCCGTATGGGCAATGACCTGACAATCACCCTGTCCAATGGCGAGCAGATCACGCTGGTGAACCAGCTTGATGAGAACAAGTGGCGTTCGATTGAGACCGTCTCCTTCGCAGATGGTACGACTTTGAATCAGGACGAGCTGCGCGATCGCATGGTCTCGGACATGAAGGCTGGGGGCACGGTGATCGGCAGCGAGAACGCCGAGAACTACGTACATGCACTGGGTGACGGATCCTATTCGATCTCGGACTATGATGACTTCATCGACCAAACCGACACTCTGACCTTCGCAGATGTGAATGCCGATGAGGTGACGGTGGGCCGTATGGGTAATGACCTGACGATCACCCTGTCCAATGGCGAGCAGATCACACTGGTGAACCAGCTTGATGAGAACAAGTGGCGTTCGATTGAGACCATTGCCTTCGCGGACGGTACGACCCTGAACCAGGACGAGCTGCGCGACCGCATGGTCTCGGATATGAAGTCGTCGGGCACGGTGATCGGCAGCGAGAATGGCGAGAACTATGCGCATG
>NZ_JBQFQE010000020.1:0-3513 GCF_056536725.1 Ruegeria sp. CJ3 | reverse complement strand
CCTCGGAGACGGATCGTACAGCATCCACGACTACGATGACTTCATCGACCAAACCGACAGCCTCACATTCACAGATGTGAATCCAGATGAGCTGACGGTGGGTCGCGTGGGTAATGATCTGACGATCACCCTGTCCAATGGTGAGCAGGTCACGCTTTCCAACCAACTTGACGAGAACAAGTGGCGTTCGATTGAGACCGTCTCGTTTGCGGACGGTACGACCCTTAACCAGGACGAGCTGCGCGACCGCATGGTCTCGGATATGAAGTCGTCGGGCACGGTGATCGGCAGCGAGAATGGCGAGAACTATGCGCATGCACTAGGGGACGGCTCTTATTCGATCTCGGACTACGATGACTTCATCGACCAAACCGACAGCCTCACTTTTACAGATGTGAATCCAGATGAGGTGACGGTGGGTCGCACAGGCAATGATCTAACGATCACTCTGTCTAACGGTGAGCAGATCACACTGGTCAACCAGCTTGACGAGAACAAGTGGAGTTCGATCGAGACCGTCACCTTCGCAGACGGCATGACACTGAACCAGGACGAGCTGCGCGATCGGATGGTCTTGGATATGAAACCGACAGGTACGGTGGTCGGGACTGAAAACGCTGAAAACTACATTCACGCTGCCGGTAATGGTTCCTATACGATCACCGACTACGACAGGTTTTCCAATCACACTGACACACTGACGTTCACGGACCTAACTCCTGATCAAGTACATTTCAGCAATGGCAATGGTTCTGACCAAAATCTGATCATGACTACTTCAGGTGGCGATGTGATCACTTGGCAGCACCATTTCCAGAGCCAAGGCTACAACGCTGTAGAATTCATCCATTTCAGTGACGGGACGACCTATGACTGGCTTGATATTCGTGGCAAAGCCCTCTTGGGTAACGATGGCGATGATACAATCATCGGTTGGGAAACGGATGATGTTCTCCGAGGCGGCCGTGGGGACGACGAACTGTATGGCGGTTCTGGCAATGATACTCTTTATGGCGATGAAGAGAATGATCGGCTTGACGGCGGCGCGGGTGATGACAGTCACTATGGCGGATCTGGCGAAGACTACATCCTGGGCAATGCGGGTTCGGATTTATTCGATGGTGGCGAAGGCGCGGATACGATTGATTTCACTTACACCTCGAACCAATTTGCAATTGATCTGACAGCAGCGTTGGCCACGTTTGAGGATGGCACAACCGAACAGGTCCTGAACTTCGAGAATATTGTTGGCGGTGCTGGTAACAATGCGTTGACTGGCACCTATGCCTCCAATGAGATCGCCGGTGGTGCTGGCCATGATGTGATCTCCGGTCTCGCCGGTGATGACCTGCTGAACGGAGATGAGGGCGACGACCAGATTGATGGCGGTGCCGGCGCGGATAGCCTGTTCGGTGGTGATGGCAACGATACCCTGACCGGTGGTACCGGTGATGATCAGCTCTACGGCGGTGAGGGTAACGACATTCTGGTTGCGGGCGACGGTATGGAAGCCTTCGATGGTGGCGAGGGCGTAGATACGCTCGACTATTCCTTCTCTTCGGACCATGTGACGATCAATCTCGCTGAATCCAAGACGGTGCTGACAGGTGGTGTCGAAGAACAGGTTGCCAACATTGAAAACATTATCGCTGGTGCAGGAGACAACATTCTGATCGGTTCCGACGCGGACAATGAAATCCGAGGAGGCCTAGGAAGTGACGCGATTACAGGCGGTTCTGGCAATGATACTCTTTATGGCGATGAAGAGAATGATCGGCTTGACGGCGGCGCGGGTGATGACAGTCACTACGGCGGATCTGGCGAAGACTACATCCTGGGCAATGCGGGTTCGGATTTATTCGATGGTGGCGAAGGCGCGGATACGATTGATTTCACTTACACCTCGAACCAATTTGCAATTGATCTGACAGCAGCGTTGGCCACGTTTGAGGATGGCACAACCGAACAGGTCCTGAACTTCGAGAATATTGTTGGCGGTGCTGGTAACAATGCGTTGACTGGCACCTATGCCTCCAATGAGATCGCCGGTGGTGCTGGCCATGATGTGATCTCCGGTCTCGCCGGTGATGACCTGCTGAACGGAGATGAGGGCGACGACCAGATTGATGGCGGTGCCGGCGCGGATAGCCTGTTCGGTGGTGATGGCAACGATACCCTGACCGGTGGTACCGGTGATGATCAGCTCTACGGCGGTGAGGGTAACGACATTCTGGTTGCGGGCGACGGTATGGAAGCCTTCGATGGTGGCGAGGGCGTAGATACGCTCGACTATTCCTTCTCTTCGGACCATGTGACGATCAATCTCGCTGAATCCAAGACGGTGCTGACAGGTGGTGTCGAAGAACAGGTTGCCAACATTGAAAACATTATCGCTGGTGCAGGAGACAACATTCTGATCGGTTCCGACGCGGACAATGAAATCCGAGGAGGCCTAGGAAGTGATACGCTTGAAGGCGGCGATGGCTCGGACACCTATGTATACGCACTTGGAGATGGCAACGACACGATAGCAAACCGCAGTACAATAGATGCTTCGGATAGGATACTGTTTGTCGATTTGAATGCTGCTGACGTCAGCTTTAGTCACACAGACAGTGACGACCTGCTTATAACTACGCAAAACGGCGAAACAATCCGTGTATTGAATCACTTCGGAAGCGATCTGGACGATATAGAACTGATCGAATTCTCAGATGGTTCGCAATTAGATGCGCAGGGTATAAGAGACAAAACTGTTTCTGACATGAAGACAAGTGGAACAGTCTTGGGTTCTGCTTTGACTGAAAACTATGTGCATTCTCAAGGTGATGGGTCATACACAATCGTCGAGAGCCTCAATGATCACCTTGTCCTCGACACGCTAACATTCGCAGATTCTTACTTTGGTGATGTAGCATTTGCACAAGTTGAGAATGACCTGACGATTACGCTGAGTGATGGCGATGTGATTACGGTTGCCAACCATTTTGCCGAAACGATGGCCTCAGGTATCGAGACGATCATTTTCACTGATGGTTTGAGCTTGGATGGTCAGGGTATTTTGGATGCTGTTATGGCACCGCCGCCGCCAGCAACAGACGACATTTTGACGGAGACGTCAGGGAACGATGTGTTCGAGTTCCGGCCCAACATGGGTAACGACCAAATTGTTACGTCTACAGCAGGTTCTAGCGAAGTTGATCAGATCGTTTTTGAGGACGGAATAACAATCCAAAACGTTTTCACGACTTTTGTCGACGCCGGTGGAAGTTCTTCACCCGATCTGAGAATTGGCCTCACCAACGCTGCGGGCTCGCTTACCATATTGGACTACGGAAACGACAACTATTATTCCGAACGGTACCACATAAATGAGTTTGTATTCTCAGATGGGACAGTACTGAGCCGCAATGAGTTCATGGTTGCGACGTTGGGCACGGATGGTGACGATCACTTTGACGGTTCCGGCGAGAGCGACGACTACGTGTTCCGCGGTGGCGAAGGCAATGACAC
>NZ_JBQFQE010000019.1:0-4035 GCF_056536725.1 Ruegeria sp. CJ3 | reverse complement strand
TTCAGGTTTCTCTTATCCCGGTCACCTTGGCCATGGTAGGGAGTATGTTTTGACGTTTGTGAAGAACTTGATGGCTTCGATGACGCCTTCCTTGACGCCGTTTCCGGAGTCTTTGATGCCGCCGAAGGGGGACATCTCGATGCGGTAGCCGGGTTGTTCCCAGATGTTGCAGGTGCCCACGTTGAGGCCGTTGATATAGGCGATGGCGCGGTTCAGGTCGTTGGTGCAGACGCCTGAACTGAGGCCGAACTCGGTGGAGTTCGAGATCGCCATCACCTGCTCGTCGTTGTCGGGCACGCGGACGATGGGGATGATGGGGCCGAAGGTTTCCTCCATCACCAGCTCGCTGTCATGGGGCACCTTGTCGACCACGATGGGGGGCAGCAGCGCGCCCTGACGACCGGGGTGGTAGAGAATTTCTGCGCCCTCTTTCTCGGCCTGATAGACGCGGGTCTCGAACACTTCCGCCGCTTTGTCGTGGATCACACAGCCCAGCTCGGTCTCGGGGTCCTGCGGGTCGCCGAACTTGATCTTCTTGGCCTTCTCCAGCACCAGCGGGACAAACTTGTCCGCCACGCTGTCCTGCACCAGAATGCGCTTGATCGCGGTGCAGCGCTGACCCGAGTTTCCGGTGGCCCCGGCGACGGCAATGGTGGCCGCCTTGTCCAGATCGGCATCGGAAAGGTCGTTCAGAACGATCAGTGGGTCATTGCCCCCCAGCTCCAGCGCCTGACGTTTATAGACCGCCTTGGCCGCGATCATCTTGCCCACCGGCACACCGCCAGTGAAGGTGATGATGTCGATCTTGTCATTGACGATCATCTCTTCGCCAATGTCCTGCGGCCAGCCGGTGACCACCTGGAACATCTCGGGCGGCAGGCCCGCTTCGTACAGGATATCCGCCAGCGTCAGCGCCGTCAGCGGTGTCAGCTCGGTCGGCTTGCACACCATGCAGTTGTTGGATGCGATCGAGGGCGCGATCTTGTGGCTGACCATGTTCAGCGGGTGGTTGAACGGCGTGATCGCGCTGATCGCGCCCACCGGTTCGCGGGTGGTGAAGATCTTACGGTCTTTGCCGTTGTGGGTCAGGTCGCAGGAAAAGATCTCGCCATCATCCTTCAGCGCCTCGGCGGCGGCGAACTGATAGACATCCTGCGCGCGCTTGGTCTCGTAGATCGCGTGCTGGTGGCAGATGCCCAGCTCTAGCACCAGCCATTTGGCCAGATACTCGCGGCGCTCGCCGATCAGTTCACCGGCGCGTTGCAGGATCTGGCTGCGTTCGTACCGGGTCAGCTTGGGCTTATAGGCCGCTGCGATTTCAAAAGCCTTGCGGGCGTGCTCGGCCTTGCCCGCGGGGACATGGCCGATCACTTCGTTGGTGTAGGGATAGAGAACCGGCACCGTCTCGTCGGTAAAGACGATCTCGCCGCCGATGCGCATCCCCTCGTTTCTGATCTCAGACACGGTCTGGTCCTTCATGGCTTACTGCGCCGCCGCTGTTGTGGCGTAGAAAAACGCATCAAAGTTGCGCAGATCGGGCGCGTTGCCCAGATCGATCACCCGGTTGACGATGAAGGGCACCTCCTGCTCGGTCAAGCCGCCATGGCTGCGCAGCGGCTCACCCAGAGCAGCCAGATCATGACGATCCGCCGAGGTGCCGATGGTCATCTCGCCGGTGCAGACCATGGTCAGGTCACCGATGCGGTCGGCGGGCAGTTCGTATTTGGCAACCGCCTCTTCCTTGGTCAGCACTTCCAGCATCTCGGGCAGGGCCGCAACCTTGGCCTTGACCTCATCCCGGTCAGCGCCTTCGGGCAGGTAGACCGTAGCGAACGAGCCAAGCGCGCCGTGGTGAACCACATACGGGTCGGTGATCGGCAGGATTACACGGGCCTTGCCCTCACCCAGCCAGTCGTCAAACACGTCCTGCATGTAGATGACCGAGGGCTCTTTCGAGGTCGGCTCGTGTTTGGCCTTCATGCCGTGGTCGGCGGTGACGACGATGGCCGCGCCCATTTCATCCAGCTGTGCCAGGTATTTGTCGAACATGGCGTAGAAATCCAGCGCGCCCTGCTCTTCGGGGGCGAACTTGTGCTGCACATAGTCGGTGGTCGACAGGTACATCACATCCGGGCGCATCTCTTTCAGCAGCTTCACACCAGCGGCAAAGACAAATTCCGACAGTTCGGCGGAATACACTTCCGGAACCGGCATGCCCAGCCAGGCGCTGGCATTGTCGATGCCATGCTCGGCCTTGGTGGTCTCGCCCGAGCGTTCCGCCGAGAAGGCAACTGCGCGGTCGTCGTCGAACTTCAGGCCTGCGCCCAGCAGTGCGCGCAGCTTGTCCTTGGCGGTGACCATGGCGACGCGATAGCCTGCCTCGTAGAATTGCGAGAAGATGGTCGGCGCGCGCAGGAAGCGCACATCGTTCATCATCACCTCTTCGCCGGTTTCCGGGTCATAGAGGAAGTTGCCGCAAATCCCATGCACGATCGGCGGGCGACCGGTGGCAATCGACAGGTTGTTGGGGTTGGTAAAGCTGGGGATCACCGAATGCGCCAGACGGTCGGTGCCGGTCTCGCGGATGCGCTTGAGCGTCGGCATCAGGCCCTTGGCGATGGCCACTTCCAGATATTCCGGCTCGCAGCCGTCCAGACAGATGGCAATGGCAGGCACTTTGGGGGCCGGGTAGACGCGCTCATTCGCGGTCACGGGGGTTTGGATGGTCATTTGGGGGGTGTCCTTGTTAATTAGGCTGCCAGTTTGGCGCGTTCTTCCAGCGCAAGAGCCGGAGGCGCCGCGCTGGCGACCCCCATCTCGGCCAGGGTTTCCTTGGCGGCAGATACAACCTGCCGCATCACATGCTCATCCATCTGCCCGATACAGCCGACGCGGAAACTGTCCACAACCGTCAGCTTGCCCGGATAGATGATAAAGCCCTTGTCCTTCATCAGATCGTAAAAGCGCGAGAACACGAACTTCTCGTCCGCAGGGCAGAAAAACGTCACGATGATCGGGCTCAGCCAGCGGTTCTGCAGCAGCGTCTCGAAGCCCAGCTCGCGCATGCCTGCGACCATCACGTCACGATTGCGGGTGTAACGCGCGCCGCGTCCGGCAACGCCGCCTTCAACTTCATGCGCCTTCAGCGCTTCGAGGAAGGCCGCAACCACATGGGTCGGCGGGGTGAACCGCCACTGGCCGGTCTTTTCCATATGCGCCCATTGCGCATGCACATCAAGGCTCAGCGAGTGGCTGTTGCCCTTGGCCGCCTCAAGCTCATCCTTGCGGGCGATGATGAAGCCAAAGCCCGGTACGCCCTCGATGCACTTATTGGCCGAGGACACCATCGCCTCATACCGGATCTCGGACGGCTGCAACTCGATCGCGCCAAAAGCCGACATCGAATCGATCAGCAGCTTGCGCCCCGCCGCATAAACCGCCTCGGAAATCTCCTCGACCGGGTTCAGAATGCCCGAGGACGTCTCGCAATGGATCGCAACCACATGGGTGATCGCAGGGTCCTTGGCCAGAATCTCGGCCACTTCCGACCCGCGCGGCGGCAGGTAATCGCCCTTGTCCAGCACCAGATGATCGCGCCCCAGATACTGCAACGTCTGCGCCGAGCGTTGCCCATAGGCCCCGTTCGCCAGCACCAGCGCCTTGCCATCCTTCGGGATGAACGAGGCCAGCATCGCCTCAACCGCAAAACTGCCCGAGCCCTGCATCGGAACGCAGTCAAACGCTTCGGCCCCTTCACCCAACAGCGCCAGCAGCCGCGACCGCATATCCCGCGTCATCGCCCGGAAATCATCATCCCAGCTGCCCCAGTCCCGCAACATCGCCTGCTTCACCGCATAAGACGTCGTTAAAGGTCCAGGCGTCAGCAAATACGCCTCACCCATCTTGGGCGCTTCAATCAAATGTTCAGACTGCGTCATCACCAGGCTCCAATACCGCGTAACTAACACACGTTTGCAACCACTCTCCCCATATGTAAAATCGAGAATATCGATCAATGGATAAGCACGGCTTATA
>NZ_JBQFQE010000018.1:0-4100 GCF_056536725.1 Ruegeria sp. CJ3 | reverse complement strand
ACTGCTGCGTTTCTAGCGCCTGCGGCGTATGCAGAGGAGTTTATCACGATTGGGACGGGTGGTGTAACGGGAGTTTACTATCCGACGGGTGGCGCGATTTGCCGTTTGGTGAACAAGGGGCGCAAGGAACATGGGGTTCGGTGCTCGGTGGAATCGACGGGTGGGTCGGTTTACAACATCAACACCATTCGCGAGGGCGAGCTGGAGTTTGGTGTGGCGCAGTCGGACTGGCAGTACCATGCGTATAACGGCACCTCGAAGTTCGAAGACGCGGGCGCGTTTGAGAATTTGCGGGCGGTGTTCTCGGTGCATCCCGAGCCGTTCACGGTTGTGGCGCGCGCCGATGCGGGGATTTCCAGCTTTGAGGACCTCAAGGGCAAGCGCGTGAACATCGGCAACCCGGGTTCGGGTCAGCGCGGCACGATGGATGTTGTGCTGGAAGCGATGGGCTGGACCATTGATGACTTTGAACTGGCATCCGAACTGAAAGCGGCCGAGCAATCGGCGGCGCTGTGCGACAACCAGCTGGACGCGATGATCTATACCGTGGGTCACCCGTCGGGCTCGATCCAGGAAGCGACCACCGCGTGTGACTCGGTTCTGGTGAACGTGACCGGCGACGCGATCAGCGGCTTGATCGACGGCAATTCCTACTACCGCACCGCGACCATTCCGGGCGGCATGTACCGTGGGTCGGACGAAGACACCACGACCTTTGGTGTGGGCGCGACCTTCGTGACCTCGGCAGACGTGTCGGATGATGCGGTCTATGCGGTTGTCAGCTCGGTCTTTGAAAACTTCGATGACTTCAAAAAGCTGCACCCGGCGTTTGCCAACCTGCAGCCGGAAGAGATGATTGCGGATGGCCTGTCGGCGCCGCTGCATCCGGGTGCCGAGAAGTACTACAAGGAAAAAGGCTGGCTGCAGTAAGCCGGACCTGATGCGGGGCGCGCCTGTGATGGGCGCGCCCCTTTTGCTCGCCCGGGGAGCTGGGTGACAATGAGGCCGAAACGGCCCGAAAAGATCGCACAGCGACGGGGAGACGCCTGATGAGTTCCGACACACAATCCAATCGTCCGCTATCCGAAGAAGAGCTTCAGGATCTGGTGGCCTCGTCCGATGCGGGCGCGCGCAATCCGGCGGGCAATGTCGGGATATTCCTGGCCATCGTCGCGGTGCTGTGGTCGGTCTTTCAGGTGGTGCTGGCCTCGCCGGTCTCGAATATGCTGCTGCCGGGCAGCGTGGTGAACAACTCGCGCCAGATCCATCTGGCTTTTGCCATCTTTCTGGCCTTTGCGGCCTATCCGGCGCTGAAATCCAGCCCGCGCAATTACATCCCCATTCAGGACTGGATCATGGGCGTGGTGGGCGCGGTGATCGCGCTCTATGGTTATATCTTCTACGAAAAAGTCGTGAACAATGGCCTGCTGGCCGATGACGTGGACAAATGGGTGGCCCTTGGTGGCCTTCTGTTGCTGTTTGAGGCCGCGCGGCGTGCGCTTGGCCCGGCGATGGCGATCATTGCCACGATCTTCCTGGCTTATGTGTTCTTTGGCTCGTCCGACTGGGTGCCCGAAGTGATCCAGTGGAAGGGCGCCAGCCTGAAAAAGGCCATGAGCCATATGTGGATCACGTCCGAGGGTGTGTTTGGCATCGCGTTGGGTGTCTCGACCAAGTTCGTCTTCCTGTTCGTGCTGTTCGGCGCGCTGCTGGATAAGGCGGGCGCGGGCAATTACTTCATCAAGATGGCCTTTGGCGCGCTGGGTCACCTGCGCGGCGGCCCGGCCAAGGCGGCTGTGGTGGGCTCGGCGGCGACTGGTCTGATCTCGGGGTCTTCCATCGCCAACGTGGTGACCACGGGCACCTTCACCATTCCGCTGATGAAGCGGGTGGGCTTTAGCAGCGAACAGGCGGGCTCGGTCGAGGTGGCCTCATCCGTGAACGGCCAGATCATGCCGCCGGTGATGGGCGCTGCGGCCTTCCTGATGGTGGAATATGTGGGCATCTCTTATGTCGAGGTGATCACCCACGCCTTCCTGCCAGCGGCGATTTCCTACATCGCGCTGGTCTATATCGTGCATCTTGAGGCGGTGAAGCGGAACATGCCGACGCTGGGCAACCGCGTGGTGTCGATGGGCCGCACGATTGGCGGCATGGCGATCTTCTTCGTGGGCTTTGCCGGGCTGTGTTACGGCATCCAATACCCGATCAAGGCAATCATTGCGCTGATCCCCGGAGCTTCGGGTCTGGTGCTGTCGGGCCTGATCGTACTGGCCTATCTGTTCCTGCTGAAACTGGCCGCGGGCGTCGAGGATCTGGTGCCCGATGATCCCAACGCCAAAGAGGTCGAGCTGCCGGTCATTGCCGAGATCTACAAGGCCGGTCTGCATTACCTGCTGCCGATCATCGTGCTGGTCTACTTCCTGATGATCGAGCAGAAATCGCCGGGTCTGTCGGCCTTCTGGGCGACGTCGCTGCTGTTCGTGATCCTGCTGACGCAGAAGCCGATGAAGTCGATCTTCCGGGGCGAGAACAACACTGCCAATGCCTTCCGCGACGGTGTGGTTGACCTGTGGAACGGTCTGATCGACGGCGCGCGCAACATGATCGGCATCGCGCTGGCCACCGCCACCGCGGGCGTGATCGTGGGCACCGTGACGCTGACCGGCGTGGGTCAGGTGATGGCCGATCTGGTCGAGTTCCTGTCGGGTGGCAACCTGATCGCCATGCTGGCCTTGGTGGGCCTGCTGAGCCTCATTCTGGGCATGGGCCTGCCGACCACGGCGAACTATATCGTCGTCAGCTCGCTGATGGCCGGTGTGGTTGTTGAACTGGGCGCGCAGGATGGGTTGATCGTGCCGCTGATCGCGGTGCATCTGTTTGTGTTCTACTTCGGCATCATGGCCGATGTGACGCCACCCGTAGGTCTGGCCAGCTTTGCCGCTGCTGCCGTGTCGGGAGGCGACGCGATCAAGACAGGCTTTACCGCCTTCTTCTATTCCTTGCGCACCGTGGCGCTGCCCTTCGTGTTCATCTTCAACACCGATCTGCTGCTCATTGATGTGGGTTGGGTGCAGGGCATTCTGGTGGCTGTGTCCGCGACCATCGCGATCCTGATCTTCACCGCAGGCACCATGGGCTGGTTCCTCACGAAGAACCGCATCTATGAAAGCGTGGCGCTGATCCTGATCGCATTCGCGCTGTTCCGTCCGGACTTCTTCATGAACCGCATCGCACCTCCGTTCGCGCAGTTTGAGCCGGCACAGCTGGAGCAGGCCGTGGGCGACGCCGCCCCGGGCAGTTCCCTGCGCATCGAGGTCGAAGGCCCCGACTTTGACACTGGCAACATGACCGAAACCACCGTGGTGCTGACCGTCGGCGACGAGGCCGACGGTGCCGCCCGCATCGAGGCGCTGGGTCTGATCCCGCTGAACGAGGACGGCCTGGTGAAACTCGACGAGCCCCTGTTCGGCACCCCGGTCTCGGACGAGCTGGCAAACTTCGACTACTACGCCGACGACCCCGTCCGCATCACCACCGTGCAGGCCCCCCAGAACCAGCCGCCCAAGGAACTGATGTTCATCCCGGCGCTGCTGCTCTTGGGTCTGATCGCCTTCCTGCAAAGGGGCCGCGCCGCCCGCACCACCGAACAAGAGGTAACACCATGAGCAAATCCGTCCTCTGTGCCGTGGACATCAGCAATGATGATCTGGACGCCAGCGTGCTGGAGCGCGCGGCCCAACTGGCCGATCTGGACGGCGCGCAGCTGGACGTGGTGACCGTGCTGCCGGACTTTGGCGAAAGCTGGGTGTCGGGGTTCTTTGACGCCGGTTTCCACGACAAGGCGGTCGAGGCCGCGCATGACAAACTGACCGCGCTGTGCGCATCCACCCTGGGCGAGGACCGCAACGCCCATGTCCGCCACGTCGTCGCCACCGGCAGCGCCTATCAGCAAATCCTGCACACCGCCCAGGAAGCCGGCAGCGACCTCATCGTCATCGGCGCCCACAAACCAGACCTCAAAGACTACCTCCTCGGCCCAAACGCCGCCAGAGTCGTCAGACACTCGGAAGTGTCGGTCTACGTCGTCAGATAGGGGC
>NZ_JBQFQE010000017.1:0-2500 GCF_056536725.1 Ruegeria sp. CJ3 | reverse complement strand
ATACCCCGGGGGGTAGAGCACTGGATGGGTAATGGGGCCCCACAGGCTTACTGATCCTAACCAAACTCCGAATACCCGGGAGTACTAGATGGCAGACACACTGCGGATGCTAACGTCCGTAGTGGAGAGGGAAACAACCCTGACCTACGACTAAGGCCCCCAATTCATGGCTAAGTGGGAAAGCAGGTGGGACGACCAAAACAACCAGGAGGTTGGCTTAGAAGCAGCCATCCTTTAAAGATAGCGTAACAGCTCACTGGTCTAAATAAGTTGTCCTGCGGCGAAGATGTAACGGGGCTCAAGCCATGAGCCGAAGTCTAGGGATGCGTAAGCATCGGTAGCAGAGCGTAGTGTGACATAGTCTCATTCCTCCTTCATGCCTTCGGGCAGATTGGAGGAGAGAGGCTTTCGATGAAGCCGGGGCGTGAGCCATCCGGTGGAGAGATCACTAGTGAGAATGATGACATGAGTAGCGACAAAGAGTGTGAGAGACACTCTCGCCGAAAGTCCAAGGGTTCCTGCTTAAAGCTAATCTGAGCAGGGTAAGCCGGCCCCTAAGCCGAGGCCGAAAGGCGTAGGCGATGGGAATCAGGTTAATATTCCTGAGCCGTGGAGTGGTGACGGATCTCAAGTGTAGTTCAATCTTATCGGATTGATTGGGCTGCTGAGAGGTTCCTGGAAATAGCCCTCCTGTAAGACCGTACCCTAAACCGACACAGGTGGACTGGTAGAGCATACCAAGGCGCTTGAGAGAACGATGTTGAAGGAACTCGGCAAAATACCTCCGTAAGTTCGCGAGAAGGAGGCCCGGTTCCTAGGCAACTAGGGGCTGGGGGCACAAACCAGGGGGTGGCGACTGTTTATTAAAAACACAGGGCTCTGCGAAGTCGCAAGACGACGTATAGGGTCTGACGCCTGCCCGGTGCCTGAAGGTTAAAAGGAGAGGTGAGAGCCTTGAATTGAAGCCCAGGTAAACGGCGGCCGTAACTATAACGGTCCTAAGGTAGCGAAATTCCTTGTCGGGTAAGTTCCGACCTGCACGAATGGCGTAACGACTTCCCCGCTGTCTCCAACATCGACTCAGCGAAATTGAATTGCCTGTCAAGATGCAGGCTTCCCGCGGTTAGACGGAAAGACCCCGTGCACCTTTACTACAGCTTCGCACTGGCATCAGGATTGTGATGTGCAGGATAGGTGGTAGGCTTTGAAGCGGAAACGCAAGTATCCGTGGAGCCTCCCTTGAGATACCACCCTTCGCACTCTTGATGTCTAACCGCGGTCCGTTATCCGGATCCGGGACCCTGCGTGGCGGGTAGTTTGACTGGGGCGGTCGCCTCCTAAAGCGTAACGGAGGCGCGCGAAGGTTGGCTCAGAGCGGTCGGAAATCGCTCGTTGAGTGCAATGGCAGAAGCCAGCCTGACTGCAAGACTGACAAGTCGAGCAGAGTCGAAAGACGGCCATAGTGATCCGGTGGTCCCGAGTGGAAGGGCCATCGCTCAACGGATAAAAGGTACGCCGGGGATAACAGGCTGATACTGCCCAAGAGTCCATATCGACGGCAGTGTTTGGCACCTCGATGTCGGCTCATCTCATCCTGGGGCTGGAGCAGGTCCCAAGGGTACGGCTGTTCGCCGTTTAAAGAGGTACGTGAGCTGGGTTTAGAACGTCGTGAGACAGTTCGGTCCCTATCTGCCGTGGGTGTAGGAGACTTGAGAGGAGTTGCCCCTAGTACGAGAGGACCGGGGTGAACGATCCACTGGTGGACCAGTTGTCGTGCCAACGGCAGTGCTGGGTAGCTATGATCGGACAGGATAACCGCTGAAGGCATCTAAGCGGGAAGCCCCCCTCAAAACAAGGTCTCCCTGAGGGCCGTGGAAGACCACCACGTCAATAGGCCGGAGATGTAAGCGCAGTAATGCGTTCAGTTGACCGGTACTAATCGCCCGATAGGCTTGATTTGATCCAGTAATGGAAAGACAAATCAAAAACATACACCAACCTTGACAATGGATGGCTAAAACGCGGGAACGCGCATTCGTAAACGAATACGCTGCCTCCCGCCCGTCGCTTTTGCTACGCAAACAGCGACGTTGTTGATTGATTAACACAACCGTGCAGGAACGCGCATTCGCAAGCGAATACGCTGCCTCCTGCGCGTCGCGCTTTTGCTCCGCAAAAGTCGCGACGTGGGCTTTTCCTCGGTTTGGTGGTCATAGCGCAAGTGAAACACCCGGTCCCATCCCGAACCCGGAAGTTAAGCACTGCCGCGCCAATGGTACTTGGGCTTAAGCCCCGGGAGAGTAGGTCACCGCCAAACCTAGTAAAAGCCCACACATCTCTCTAACACGATGAAACAAATCTGACTCTGACGCGGGATGGAGCAGCCCGGTAGCTCGTCAGGCTCATAACCTGAAGGTCGTAGGTTCAAATCCTACTCCCGCAACCAGCGTCAGAAAACCCCAATACAGCCCGTTCGATCTACAAACAGTCCACTGGACTG
>NZ_JBQFQE010000016.1:0-35331 GCF_056536725.1 Ruegeria sp. CJ3 | reverse complement strand
GAAGTCGTCTCGAATATGTCATAACAAAAAGGACCGGGCTCGTGCCAAGCCCGGTCCTTGTCGTGGCGATTGGGGTCAGACCCCAACGCCGAGGGTTAGGTGCCCAGAAGGCTCTGATCTTCGAACAGAGTATCGATAAGCTCGGCAATGCCTTCGCGCAGGAATTGTTGTGTTTCGGTCCCGTCCTGCCAGTCCGCGCAGGCCAGATATGTGGGCGTTGTCATCTCAACCCCCTCGACCGTTCGAATGACGATGCCGTGGGTGCGGGCGGCAATCAGACGCGCAATCAACTCGCTGCTGAACGCCACTGCTTTCATCGGCTGCACCATCTGGACCGTAAGGCTCGCAAATGGCGACTGGAACACTGGGTTCATCGAGACATTTGCCTGGCGGCAGAGCTCGTTCAGATCATGATAAGACGGATCGCTTTTGGTTGAACTGATAAAGCGGCACCCGTCGAGATCCTCAAGCGTGATCTGTTCCTTGCTGGCCAGCGGATGGTCTTCTGCCATGACCGCTACCTGTCGGAATTCATTCAGCTTTTCGTTGTTCAATCCGGGATGGTCGATGGTCCGGCTGTGAAGCGCAAAATCGATATGACCCTGCAATAGCGACACGAGCATTGAGCTTAGCGGGACCGAACTGACATAGAACTTCATCTCTGGATGCGTGACGGTCAGGTTGCTGAACAGAAGTGGCAGCAACTCGTTCACGATACTCATGCTGGCCGAGATACGCACCGTCGACAGCAACCCGGTCCGTTGATGGCTGAGCTGCGCCTGAAAGCGTTCAAGCTGCGCGAGAAGCGCTATAGAATCTTCCCTCAGAGCCTCTGCCCGATGCGTCGGATAGATCGCGCCGTTGCGCCGGACAAATAGGGGGGCACCGATTGCGTCTTCCAGTGCTTTGACAAGCTGGCTGACTGCGGGTTGTGACACACCAAGCTGCCGCGCCGCCGCTGAAATCGATCCGGTCGAGATCACGGCCGAGAAGGCTTCGATATGTTTCAGACGACGAATTCGGCTTGGACGTGGGCTCATTGGATTACTTATAGCTCTGTGCTGTTGGGCGACGGTAACACCGCCGCCCGAGCAGGTACAATAACAGCGCTTATGACGCCAGATTGAAGCTGAAGCGGGGCATCGCCGCCAGAAGTCCCTGAGTGTAGGGGTCTTCCGGTTCGACCAGTACCTTTTCGCAGGGTCCGCTTTCGACAACATGGCCCGACTTCATGACCATCACCCGGTCGCACATCTGACGCACCACGGCCAGATCGTGGCTGACGAACAACAGGGTCAGACCCAGCTGATCCTGTAGGTCCTTCATCAGGTTCAGCAGCTCCGCCTGCACCGTCACGTCAAGGGCCGAGGTCGGCTCGTCGCAGAAGATGAAGTCCGGGCGGAAGGACAAGGCGCGTGCAATGCCGATCCGCTGGCGTTCACCGCCCGAAAAGGCGTGCGGCATCTTCCGGGCCGAGGCGCGGGGAAGGCCGACGAGTTCCATCAGATCACCGGCCAGCTGCAACGCATCTGACGCGTTCAGCGCACCATGCGCCTTGAGCGGATAGGTGATGTTCTCGCCTGCGCTCATGCGGGGGTTCAGCGACGAGTAAGGGTCCTGGAAAATACACTGCAATGACTTGCGGTGTTCCAGCTTTTCCTCGCGCGTTTTCAGATCGGCGATGTTGCGCCCGCGATAGATGATTTCGTGCCCGGGATCGGGTGTGTGCAGACCCAGGATCATCCGGCCAATCGTGGATTTGCCGGACCCGGATTCGCCGACAATACCCAGGGTTTCGCCGGGATAGACATCAAAGCTGACATCCGCGACGGCCTTGAATTCGGATGCGGCCTTGAGGGCCGTGGCCTTGTTCAGGAAGGTCTTGGACAGGTTGCGGATTTTCAGCAGCGGCTCGCCTTCTTTACCACTGTCAGTCTTGCGCCCCATCAGATAGCTGATGGCCCGTTCCCGGTCGGCTGCATTTCCCAGACCGCCCGGCACGGCAAAGCGTTCGATCTTGTGATCGATCCTTGGGATCGCCGCCATCAATTCGCGGCTGTAGTCTTGCGTTGGGTGCTGCAATACCTGTTCGGTGGGACCGGATTCAACCAGCTTGCCGTGGCGCAGGACGTAGACGTGATCGCACATCTCGGCCACCACGCCCATGTCGTGGGTGATGAGAATAATGGCGATGTTTTCCTGACGCGTCAGCCGAACCAGCGTGTCCAGAACCGCCTTTTGCACGGTTACGTCCAGCGCGGTTGTCGGCTCATCCGCGATGATAAGACCGGGCTTGGCGCAAATCGCGATGGCAAAGACGATCCGTTGGCACAAACCACCCGATAGCTGGTGCGGGTATTTGTCCAGACGTTCATCAGGCAATGGCACTTCGGCCTGTTTCAGCAGGTCAATGGCATACGCGCGCGCCGCCTTGCCGCGTTTGTCAGTGTTGGCTTCGATGGCTTCGACGATCTGTTCACCGATTGTCAGCACCGGGTTCAGGGCGGTCATCGGGTTCTGATAGATATAGCCGACCTTATTGCCACGCACCTTGGCATACATATGCTCTTCCAGATGCGACACCATCGTCTCTTCGAGCATGACAGAGCCCGTGTCGATGATAGCGTTTTCATCCAGAAGCCCCAGCGTCGCCTTGCCGATGGTTGACTTGCCCGCGCCGCTTTCGCCGACCACGCCGACGATCTGGCCGCGTCTGACCTCCATCGAGAAATCGTCGATGGCACGGAAGATCTCACCGTCGGCCATGGGGTATTCGATGGTCAGGTTCTCGACCTTGATCAGGGATTGATCACTCATGGCTTAGTCCTTTCCGCGCAGATAGGGGTTGGAATGGTCGCGCAACCTGTCGGCCACCACGTTGATGCACAACACCAGCGATACAAGCACGACACCGGGGAAGATGCTGATCCACCATTTGCCCGACAGGATATAGTCGTTGCCATTGGCAATCAGCAGGCCCAGCGACGGTTCGGTGATCGGCACGCCGACGCCCAGGAAGGACAGCGTTGCCTCGGCCCCGATAGCGCCCGAGATCGACATCGGCAGGACCACGAGAACCGGCGAGATCGAGTTGGGGAACAGATAGCGCCACATGATCCGCCCGTCGCTGAGGCCCGCCAGTCGCGCCGAGTCGATATACTCTTTCTTCAACTCGGACAGTGCGACACCGCGGACAAGGCGTGCTTCGGTCGCCCAGGCCCCAATGATCAGCGCGATGATGACCTTGTCGATACCGGTCCCGAACACGGCCAGCACCATCAGCGCCAGCAGGATGCCCGGAAAGCTCATCTTGAGGTCCACAAGGCGCATGATCGCGGTTTCAACCCAGCCGCCTTTCATGGCGGCTAGCAGCCCCATGAATACCCCGATGGCCGAACCAACAAGGACTGCGACCAGTGCCACGATCATGGAAATCCGCAAGCCAAATAGTACGGCCGAGAAGATGTCCCGACCCAGCGCATCGGTGCCCAGCAGGCTGAGCGTCCCGTCCCCCAGCCGGGATCCGGGCGGCAACAGACCGTCCAGAATATCAAGCCGCATCTGGTCGTAAGGGTCTTGCGGCGCGATCAGCGGGGCGAAGATGGCCAGCAGGATGAAGACGACGATACCGACAAGCCCGATCAGTGCCGCGGGATGCCCGCGAAAGATCTTCCAGAACTTTTCAGAAAAGGTGGGTTCTTCGGATTTGCGGTCCGCCAGGACGCCCGCATCAACAGTGGTAGAAGTGGTCGACATCAGACATCTCCTCAGGTGTAGCGGATACGCGGGTCAAGCAGTGCGTAGAGCACGTCGACAACGAAGTTGATGGTCACGAACATCAGCGTGATCAGGATCAGGTAGGCGACAACCACCGGACGATCCGAATTGTGGATACTGTCCAGAAGTAGCTTGCCGATGCCGGGCCACGAGAAAACGGTCTCGGTCACTGTGGCAAAGGCGATCAGGCTGCCAAGCTGAAGGCCGGTGATCGTCACGATGGGGATCAGGATGTTGCGTACAAGGTGGCGGCGGATGATCCGGTCGCGGCTGATGCCTTTGGCCCGGGCGAAGGTCATATAGTCCTGATACATCACCTCTTGCGTGCCGGATCGCGCCAGCCGGGTTTGCATACAGATCGTATAGATCGCCAGGTTCAGGGCGGGCAGGATCATGTGCGAAAGACCGTCGAGATTGAACAAGGACCAGTCGGCGCTGAAAATCTCGGTTGTCTCGCCGCGCCCTGATGCGGGCAGCACCTGCAGCCACACCGAAAACAGCATGATCAGCAACACACCCTGCCAGAAGTTCGGAACCGAATAGCCGACGGTGGTCATGAAACTGGTCACCTTGGTCGCCGGTTTTTTCTGGTTCAGACCGGAATAGACGCCAAGCGGAATACCCACGACAAGGCCGATGAACATGGCCATGAATGCGACCTCAAGCGTGGCCGGAAGCCGCTCTAGGATCAGGTCCATGACGGGGCGGTTGTAGACAAACGAGGTTCCGAAATCACCTTGCACCACGTTGCCCAGAAAACTGAAATACTGCATCACCAGCGGTCGGTCGACACCCAGTTCCCGGGCCAGTGCGATCCGGTCTTCGTCGGTGAAATCCTCGCCCGCCAGAACGGCGATGGGATCAGACACCACATACATGCCGATAAAGACCAGAGCCGACATGATCAGGACGAGGATAGCGCTCTGTCCGGTTCGCCTCAGGATGAAATTGAGCATTTCTCGCCCCTCCCTTTCAGACCTTGAACCGGGGGCCAGAAACCCCCGGCGGTTTGTGCTTATTTGCGGCTTACAGTGGTTGCGCTGGTACGCTCATCCTGCCGCCCCGTGACCTCCAGATCGGCACGGTGCGCCCAGATTGTGTGCTGGTAGTAGAGCGGGATGCCCGGCATATCTTCGACCACAACCTTCATCGCCTCGGCAACATGCTCATTGGCCTTGGCCTCGTCGATTTCCACCGCCCAGGCTTTCATCGCCGCGTCAAACGCGTCGCTTTGATAGTTGGAGTAGTTTGACGCCCCAAGCCCCAGATCCTTGTCTCTCGACGCAAACGCGAACGAGATCATCTGAGCGGGTCCCTGCGGGTGGCCCCAGCCATAGAGAAACGCACCAAGCTCGCCATTCGACCGCTGACCGGCAAAGACGGACCAGGGCTGCGTCTTCAGGTTCACAGTGATACCGATCCGCGACAGATACTGCGTGACGGCCTGCGCGACGCGGGCACCGTTTGCATAGCGGTCTGACGGGGCGAAGAAGTCGATGGTGAAGCCGTTGGGATAGCCCGCTTCGGCCAGCAGTTCCTTGGCCTTCTCGGGGTCGTATTCCAGTTCCGGCAATTCCGGTGCACCCGTGCGGTATTTCGGTGCGAACTGGTTGGCCACGGTGGCTTCGCCGCCGAACAGCCGGTCGGCAATGGCCTGACGATTGATCGCCATCGACATCGCCTTGCGCACGCGGGGGTCCGCCAGCGGGGCGCTGCCGTCTTCTGCGGTTACGCCACCGGCCCCTTCGGGGTTCACGTCCAGAACAAGAAAGATCGAGCGCCAGGACGGCACAGCGGTATAGGCCAGCTCGTCATTGGCTTCCAACCCGGGCAGGTCTTCGGTTGTGGGGTTTTCGATGATATCGAAATCACCCGCCAGCAGACCGGCAAGGCGTGCGCCAGCATTGCCGATGGTGCGGATTTCCACCTCATCCCATTCCGGAGCTTCGCCCCAATAATTGTCATTCTTGACGAGATCCGCCTCGCCCGATTTATCGAACCGAGAGATCTTGTAAGGCCCTGTGCCAATCGCCGCGTCGCCGTTCTCGAATTCGGCGCGGGTCGGGTAGGCCGTGACTCCGCAATCACCTTCGGCATCGTATTTGATCGGTCCCTCAGGTATATCCGCGCCCGAGGCGGGCAGGATCGACAGGAACTTCATCTTCTGGATCCAAAGCGGATAAGGCGCGGTCATCTCGAATTTCACGGTCTGGTCATCGACCGCGACCACGTCTGCAATCGGCCCCATCGAACTGGTCAGCAGGTTACGCTTGCCGTCGATAAGATTCATCATCCGGCAGGCTGAATAGACCACATCCCGCGCGGTCAGCGGCTCACCATTGTGGAAGGTGACGCCTTCACGCAGCTTGACTTCCAAAGTGGTCGGGCCGGTCCATTCCCAACCTGTCGCCAGCAAAGGGCTGTCATCCGCGGCAACCATCGCCTCGAACACATGCTCCTTAAGCGATGCGGTGGGCGTACCTCCGAACGGGTAGGGATCGATCGAGCGCGGCGCGGACGCAAAGCCCATGCGCAGGGTTTCGGCGCTTGCCACTCCGGGCAGTGCGAGGGTGGCGGCCAGCGCCAGTGCAGAGATTGTCTGTTTCATGGCTATCCCTTCCTGTTTTCTCAGATTGCTGCTCGGGCAGGCGCTTGCCCCCGATTTTCGACGTAAGCTTTGTATTCCCGCAGGATCTCGGCGCAGTCGGCCTGAACCTTGTCAAAGTTCTCATTCCGCTCGCGGGTGGCTTCGTTCATGTAGAGGTCGCGGCGCAGCTCAACCTGCAGAATATGCTGGCCAATTTCAGGCCATCCATATCGCACTGTGATTTCACCGCCGACAAAACGCTTGTTGATTCCGACATCGTATCCACGTTCGCGGAACAGGCGGGCCATCTCTTCGGTCAGGTCGGGCGCGCAGGACCCGCCCGAGCGGTTGCCGATGTCTACCTGCGGGCGCTCCTTGCCGCCGCGGGCTTCGGCGTCGAAGCGGGTCATCGAGTGGCAGTCGACGATGTAGACTTCGTCATGCTTCGCGTGCAGCCCTTCCACCAGCGACGTCATCGTCTGGTGATAGGGGATAAAGTAACGGGCCAGGCGACCTTTTATTTCCGCCAAAGTCAGTTTGCGATCATAGATCGGCTTGTCATAGGCCTTGGACCAGAACAATGTGGCCCCCGCAGCGACAGATCCGGGCAGAAACCGCCCGTACCAGTTGTCGGGGTCATCCAGCATGTTGGCGTCGATGTCGTGCTGATGCCGGTTCACATCCACATAGGCACGGGGAAAGTTCGCCTTGATCGTGGTCAGGCCCAGATTGTGCCCCTCGGCAAAGATTTCATCCATGTACTTGTCGGATGGGTGGTCGACATCCGCATAGGTCAGGTCGCTGCGATGGCCGAAATCGTCCGGGTACACGTCGCCGGAATGCGGAAAGGACAGCATCAGAGGGCTGTCACCCTTGGTCACGGCGAGCGCCGGATGCGCTATTCCATTACTTATGATCTCAGAGTTCAGGTGCATGGGATGGATAAACCTCTTTTGCGAATCCGCTCCACATACAACTACGTGCGACAGGATCGGTTCGAAATCTTATTTTCCTATCGAAAGGGCGCATAAGATAAAGTTATGCCCTTGCCGCGTGACGTACGAAATCTCGGCCCCACGGCCTGTCACTGACGGTCGCCCCGCAAGGGCAAAGGCCGCCGCGCATAAGGTTGCTATGTGGGATGATCTACGCCCAAACCCCGGCTCAGCAGATTTCACGCGCCAGCGCCGTTTGCTGGCGGATAAGGTGGGGGTGCCATGCGCGTCAGGGAAACGCTTGATCCTATTGCTCAGCTCGGTCGGGGCCGGCTCTGCCGGGATCAGAGAATGCGCGCCAGAACACCATCTGTGCTGAGCAAAGAGCGGCGGCAGCACCCCCCATGAGTGTGTCGCACACGGCCACCGCCCTTGCCAGAAAGTTCATCCGATTGGCAAACTTTGGTCAAATCTGAAGCCGGCACGTTTCAGACAGTCTGTAGCATGCGGTTGCCGCTGCCCTCAGGCAGCGACTTCCTCCAGAGGTAACTTCTTAGGATAAGGGTCGCCACGACGATAGGAACCCGCCGCCGTGAACAGTACGTCGGTTGACGAGTTCAGCCCTGTCTCGGCCGAGTCCTGCAGCACTCCGACAATGAACCCGATGCTGACCACCTGCATTGCAGTCGCGTTGTCGATACCAAACAGGCTGGCTGCCATCGGGATCAACAGCAGCGAACCCCCGGCGACACCGGACGCGCCAGTCGCAGCAATGGCCGCAATCACACTCAGCAGGAGGGCCGAAAGGAAATCGGCTTCGATCCCGACGGTGTGAACAGCTGCAAGGGTCATGACGGTTATCGTGATCGCGGCACCACCCATGTTTATTGTCGCCCCGATAGGAATAGTCACCGAGTAGGTTTCCTCATCCAGATTCATCCGCCGGCACAGCTCCATATTGACCGGAATATTGGCGGCTGAACTGCGCATGAAAAACGCGGTGATGCCGGATTCCTTGAGGCAGGTGAAGACCAGCGGATAAGGGTTCTGGCGGATGCGCAGATAGACGATCAGCGGATTGACCACCAGCGCCATGACCACCATGCAACCAATCAGCAACAACAGAAGGTTGCCATAGCTGATGAGCGTCGCAAATCCCGTCTCGGCGATTGTCGAGGAGACGATGCCGAAGATGCCGATCGGGGCAACGCGAATGATTGCTGCGACGATCTTGGTGATCCCCGCATCCAGATCGGACATCAAGGTTTTCATGGTGTCCGAACCATGACGGAACACCAGCCCCAAGCCGATGGCCCAGGCGAGAATTCCGATATAGTTGGCCTGTGCCACCGCGTTGACCGGGTTGTCCACCAACCGCAGCAGAATGTTCTTGACGACCTCGGCCAATCCTTCCGGTGCGGCCATGGCTTCTGCAGGCGCGGTCAGATGCAAAGTGACCGGGAAAGCGAAACTGGCAGCAACCGCCAAGAGGGCCGCTGCAAATGTACCGACAATATATAGGAATACGACCGGACCCATCTGGGCCTGACTGTCCTGCTTGTGATTGGTGATCGCAGCGCAGACAAGGATCAACACCAATACCGGCGCAACTGCCTTAAGTGCATCTACGAAAAAATCACCCAGCAACCCAACGGCACTGCCAGCTTGGGGCCAGACGGCAGCAAGAAGAACACCGGCGACGAGCCCGATGATGATCTGAGTTACGAGGCTTCCATTCAGAATGAATTTCATCGGACCCACCTTCACTGACAAGAACCGAAAGCACACGCGCGACGCGCACCTTCATGTTGGAAAAACAAAATCGGATTTCCGTTATATGGGATGTGTTATGCGCATTTAAACGCCTTGCTCTTGCTCCGATTGACTGCTCGGACAGTCCAAGTGCTCTGTTACGATTATAAAACAAACCGTTAGCAGCAACGCGTGAATGTCAATATGATGGAATTTTGCATCCCAGAACGGTGGTTCGCATAGCTCTTGCAACCGATCTCTTTTTGACGAGGCGCGTTCAGGCCTTTGTCCGACGGTTTTGCCGGTCTGCGGTATGCGAGGCCCGCCGGCTCGGACATTGCCTCAGACAGATGACCGATCACGGCCACCCGCCATCTGATTGGCGCTGAGCAAGATCGGGAACTCTTGACGCACCTGCTCATCCGCATCGCCGAAATAGTTGGGGTGATGATTGTCTAAGATCGCCTGCGCGCTTTCGCGGGCGCGATCCATCAGATCCAGTTTGCCATCGTTTTCCCACGTATCCGTCCGCTCACGATCCATGATCTTGGGGTAAACGAACTCGGAATTCATGAAATTCAACGTATGAGGGTTGCCGAGGAAATGCCCCGGCTCGATGGCACAGTTGTGGATCACATCCACTGCAAGTGTCTCATCCGTGACCTCAATCCCGCGCAGTGAGCGCAGGATCATGCCACCTGCCTCGTTGTCGATCACCATACTTTCGAAACTGCACCCCATCAGGCTGCCCAGCATCCCGCCGAACTCGCACACACGATTTGCCCCGGCATGGGCGGCCAGCGAGAAGGTCAGCGCCTTTTCCAGCCCGTATTGCGCATCCGGCAGTTTCGCGTCGGTCATCCCTGCCCCGACCGACGTCGGCAGACCATAGAACTGACCCATCTGCACGGCGGCGGCTCCGATCAATGCTTGCTCACCACCGCCTCCTGTGAACGACCCGCTGCGCAGATCGGTGATGAAGGGCCAGGCAGAAAAGCTTACCGGACAGCCCGGTTTGATCAGGTTGGCAATGGCCACACAGGCCAGTGTCTCAGCCACAGCCTGCACCAACGTTCCCGCCAGCGTGGCCGGAGCGGTTGCTCCTGCTTGGGGCGGCACCGCCAGATCGACCGTCAGACCCAGTTTTGCGGTGTCGATCAAAATCTCCATGTTCTCGCGCCCGATGCGCAGAGGTGAGACAATCGGACAGCCACCAAAAACGACCGAGGGTTTTTTTAGAAACGACCCCTCGCCGCCCGAGGCCAGATCAAACATATGAATCGCATGAGGGATATGACTGCGGTCGCGGAACGCCATGCAGGCCGGTTTCTGACTGGCCGACAACATGGCGTAGACCATGTTCATGTCATGGGTGAAGTCATCTGGCACGTCGGTGGCCAGTACGGTCGCGCCCAGCATATGAATATTGTCCAGCCGATCCACCAGCCGCGTAAAATCGTATATGTCGCGCAGCGTCGACGGGCGGTAGGACCTTGTGTCGGCATCGAACGTCGTGACTGCTGTGCCGGAATTGGCGAAATAGACACTTTGCGCCGTGCAATGCATATCGTCCTTGCCCGCACGTTCTCCACGGGCGTGAACATAGTATTCCCGCGCTGCCCCGGCCAACAGATCCTCCATCAGGGCGCGAGGGAAACATAGGCGGCCATGCGTGTTCAACACTGCGCCTTTCGGCAGGACCAGGTCCAAAAGCTCGGGGAAATGATCGGCCAGGCCCGTCCGCTCCAACACTGTCATGGCCGCGTTGTGGATGGCCTGCACATCTGTCGCGGACAGTGGGCGATAGCGCCCGCCGGTCAGCCCACCCTGTACGGCCTCGTTGCCTGTTGCGGTTCGTTGCTGCGCAATGCGCGCGGCGCGACCGCCGCCGCGGCGACGAGCCTTGGCTGCGGTTGTATCTGTCATGGCGTCTCCTCCCGCAGATCGATGATTTCGCGGCGGAACCAATCCTGTTCCGCTTTTTGCTTGGGGCGTTCAAAATCACGCGCGGCGCGGTGGCCGTCGAAAACAGCGTCAGCGATCAACCCTGGCGACGCCGCGTCCCCGATCACCTCCAACGTTGCAAGCGCCCTGCCCTGCAGCTGGTCGAAAAGCGCCGTGTTGCGCTGTCTCTCCGTAATCAGAACCACCGAGGCGCAGCCTGCAAGACTGGGCCGTCCGGTAAAGGTGCAAGCTGTGGTCGCCTGGTCAGCCGCCACATGGCGCAGTACCTGATTGCAGCGGATATCCACGCCCAGTTCGATCAATCGCGCCTGGATGCGGTGTTGTTCCAACGTGTAGGCCGCAAATGAAGAGACCAGGCTTTCGGGAGTCGCGAGGACCACCTCTCGACCCATCTGAACCAGCTTTTCGGCAATCACACCACCCAGATAGATATGGTCGTCATCATAGATCAGAACTGGACCATCGGGCAAAGTGCCTACCATGATGTCCTCGGGAGCGTACACTTGGGCCGTTGGATCAATCTGCGGCGGGTGACGGCGGGTGTTGCGCCCGATCCCGTCAGCTCGCCATCGCGCGCCGGTCGCCAGGAACACATGGTCGATGCCAAGCTCCTTCACCTGATCCCCGTCCAGCCTGCTGTCTGTGAACATCTGCACATTCGAGCGCTGGCTCAGATCGTTCAGCCGGTAATCCGCGACCCGTTTCCACGCCGCCAGCCCCGGCAGCCGGCTCTCGGACAGCGCCCGCCCGCCGAATTCCTGTGCGCCCTCGGCCAGCGTTACCTCGTATCCGCGCCGCGCCAGTTGCAGCGCGCATTCCAGACCGGCAGGGCCGCTGCCGACGACCAGCGTCCGGGTGCTTTGCCCGCGTGCCGCGATCCGTTCGGGGTGCCAGCCGCGCCGCCACTCTTCGCCGATCGTGGGATTCTGAGTGCACCGGATCGGGATACCCAACCCGTCCGAGGCAGCGCAGATATTGCAGCCGATGCATTCGCGGATTTCATCGATCCGCCCCTCTTGGATCTTGTGCGGAATGAACGGATCGGCGATCGAAGGTCGCGCCGCGCCGATCAGGTCGACCACACCTTTGCGCAGCATCGCCAGCATCATATCGGGCGACGTCAACCGACCCACCCCGACAACCGGCTTTTGGGTGACTTGTTTGACATAAGCCAGATAGCTGTTCTGATACCCGTCCTCTGGCTGAAATCGGGTGGTGGCGGAATCGTTTGACCAGTCGCTGACATTGACGTCCCAGATATCCGGCAAGTCGGCCAGCAATTCGACCACAGCGCGCCCCTCTTCGGCGACCTGCATCCCGTCGGGGCCCAGCATCTCGTCAATACCGAACCGGAAGGCCACCGCGCAGGTGTCGCCGACAGCCTCGCGCGTGTCTTCAAGCATCTCGCGGGTCAGGCGCACACGGTTTTCCAGCGATCCGCCATACTCGTCCGTGCGCGCGTTGAGATGCGACAGCATGAAGTGCTGTGGCAGTGTCATCCCATGGCCTGCATAGACATAAATGATGTCAAACCCAGCCTCCTTGGCGCGCATGGCCGCGTCGCGATGCCATTGCCGCAGTGCACGTATGTCAGCCTTGTCCATTGAACGCCCCTGTCTGGGCTGCGCCGCGCTGATCGCCATCTCAGAAGGGGCCAGAACCGGTGCCCGCGACAGAAGGTTGGTGGCGTGATTACCGTTGTGAACAAGCTGCACCGCCGCCAGCGCGCCATGTTCATGCACGGCATCGGTCATTAGTCGCAGGGCAGGAATGTCGCGGCCATCCCACAATCGCCCTTCGGCATAAGGAGCTAGATCCGATGTGGGATGAATTTCCGTCTCCTGCGTCGAGACCACACCCCAGCCACCTTCGGCCTTGATCCCGCGCAGTGCGGCTTCTGCGCGCGGGCGAACATGGCCAAGCCCTGTGCAGTGGGGCACCTGATAAAAGCGGTTCTTCGCGGTAACGGGACCCAGTCGGATGGGCGCAAACAAAGGTGCATAAACCGAAGCCTTTGACATGGTGCGCCCTTTCCCCAGCATGATCGGATGCGTCCGATACTGTTCCTTCATCCCGTAAGTTTGCCGTCTGTACCCGGGCGCGGTGCAGTTCTGCCGGCGGGTCACCACGAACTACCCCGCGAAGATGAAGGTCGCTTCGCTGGAAACATTAAGAAACCAGCCGAGACCCTTAATCTTTGTCGCGATCCGCGGTCTCTTCTTCGTGCTGGCCACGGCGCAGGTCGTTGATCATCGCCTTGGCAAGTGACACGCACATCAGCAGCAGAACGAGGCTGAAGGGCAATGCGCCGATGATCATGGAATTCGTCAGCGCTTCGAGGCCGCCGCCACCGGCGACCAGCAGCGTTCCGATCACCAGCGTTACCAATCCACCCCAAAGAACACGATGCTTGACGTCGGTTTCTTCAGATCCGCCGGACATGATCGTGTTCATCACCAGGATGCCCGAATCTGCCGACGTCACCAGAAAGGTCATCGTCAGTACCACGCACATGAAACTGACGATAATCAGCAGATTTCCCGATATCATCTGTTGCAGGGTCACAAACAACGTCGCCGTGGTCGACGCCGCAAGGATCGCGCCATCCGCCTCTCCGTTCAACTCCAGATCAATAGCCGAGCCGCCCAGAATGGCCATCCAGGCAAAACACACAAGCGAAGGGGCGATCACCGCGCCCAAGACAAACTCGCGCACTGTGCGACCCTTTGAAATACGGGCCAGGAACAGACCGACGAAGGGGGAAAACGCAATCCACCAAGCCCAATAGAACGTGGTCCAGCCCGATTGCCAGTTAAACAGCCGCCCCGCCGTTCCCGCGTCATAGGCCGCCGATTTTGCGGCTTCCGAAAGGGACCCGGCTTCGGGGGGCAAACTGGTCAGAAACGCCTCTTTGCTGCCCCAAGCGTCTGTTGCATCTGCGAATAGCTCGCCTGCGAACGGAGCGGCTTCGGGCGGCAAGGCTGCGGCGAATTCGGCCTGAGACATCGGGCCGAAAGCCTGCAGGCTGAGGGGGACAAAATGGACAACATAATCCCACAACGCCTGCACATAGGTCGCGGCGGCAAAGGCGAAAGACCCAAACAGGATGAACACGGCCAACAAGATCAGCGACAGGATTAAGTTCAGGTTCGACAGGTACTTTACCCCTCGTCCCACGCCCGAGACCGCCGACAGCGTCGACAAGATCATTACCAGCACCAGCGCTGCAATCAGAGCCGCGGTTGACGGCATCTTCGCATTGTCCATCATCCACCCTGCCCGGCTGATCAGAAACGCGCCGTCCACCAGCTGTGACACGCCGTATCCGATCGTCACAGCCACGCCCAGTATCGTGGCGACGACACCCAGAATGTCGATCAAATGCCCGATGGCCCCGTTTGAGTATTCCCCCAGCAGCGGCGTCAGCGCCGCCCGAATTGTCAGCGGCATGTCGCGGGTATAGGCGTAGTAGGCAAGGCTCAGCCCCGTCACCACATAGATCGCCCAGGCATGAAATCCCGTGTGCAGAAAGGTATAGCGATAGGCGCCCTGGATTGCCGCCTCAGATTTCGGATCGACGGCACCTGATACCGTCAGCGGGTTGGCTTCCCACAAACCCAGCGGCTCTGCGGTGGCATAAACCATCAGCCCAACGCCCAGACCAGCCCCGAACATCATCGAGAACCACGAGAAATTTGAAAACGCTGGCTGTTCCCCCGCGCCCCCCAATCGCATCCGACCTGTGGCTGGGATCACCGCGATGACAAACAGGAAAAAAGCGAACGCGGCCACGGACAGATCGTAGAAGACATTGAATTCAATCAAAAGCTGGGACTTCCAGGCCCGCAACGTATCATTTGCACTCAGCGGCCAGATCAGAGCCCAAAGCACCAGCGCCGTCACGACAAGCTTGCTGACCAGCGTTATGGGCAGGCTGTAACCCTGATAGAACCCTCTGGATCGTCTGGGAATCTGCAGCTCGGTAAAGGGATCTTCCAGCGACATATTGCTCTGATCTAACTCCGATGCCGTGTCTGTTGCCCAGCGTTTAGCATCCGGGATAGGCCCGCGAACTGCAACCCGTTTTCGTCTGCCGCACTCTGACGGTTGTCTTGTGAAACGCACGTCCCTATCGTGATTTCCGGATATTGCAGGTGGCAGTTCCATCCGTTTCGAGAAGACCATATCCGCAAGCTCGGCGCGATCTTTCGGAGCGACCGAGGCAGAACGAAGACCGCCGAAATGTGAAGAAAGGGTCAAGAACATGCGAAACAGGCTTCTGCAAATTTCGGCTCTGGGTGTCGTTTCAATGGCAGCACCGCTATGGGCCGACGAGAACTCGTGGTCGGGGCTTTACAAGGGGCTGGATGCCCTGGATGGGTCAATCGACTATCTCTCGATATCGGCAATCGACGCTGATACGTATGAATTGCGGATCGTTCCGTCAGTCATATCGCTGTGCGATACCGGGCGTGGCTGGATTATCGCAAAGGGCAAACTGAATGGCGACAACGAGATGCTGCGGCAGAACGGCCAGGTGTTTTGCGAAGGCGAAGCCCCCCGTGATGTTCCGGACCGGGTTCTGACGCGGGACCCGCAGACAGCTATCATCCGCTACGGCGCCACAGACGATCGCAGGCCGCTGGTCTATCACAAGATTTCGACGGACTAAGATATCCAGCCAAGTTCGGTTCGCCCCTCTCGGCCTTCCATTCGGCGAAGAGTTCATTGCGACTAGTGACTGGCAAAAACTTCACCTCCTCGACATCGTTCGCGACGGGCAGCGGGCCATCCAAATCACCGGCACGCTCCGGGCCCTGATGAACAGAAACCGCGAAACCGTTTGACACTTGGCTCCGGCTTCCGCGGGGTCTCAGTAGATCCGCATCAAACCGTTACCCCCTGCAGGACCTTTTCGCGCGACAACTCGTCCCGCGTGCCTTGCATCAGGACGGCACCGCGCCGCAGGACGACGAACTTGTCCGCAAGATCATAGGCGAAATCAAAATACTGCTCGACCAGAATGATCGCCATCTCTCCTTTGGTTCGGAGGTGGCGAATTACCTCGCCGATCTGCTGGATGATGTTCGGCTGAATGCCCTCGGTCGGCTCGTCCAGCAACAAAAGCTGAGGCTTGGTGATCAGCGCCCGGGCGATGGCGAGTTGCTGTTGCTGGCCGCCCGATAGGTCGCCCCCGCGCCGGTTCTGCATTTTCTTCAGTACCGGGAACAGATCGAAGATCTCATCGGGAACGAAGTGTTCATTCGCTGGCAGGCAGGCAAAACCGGTTTCCAGATTTTCGCGCACGGTCAGTAGCGGGAAAATCTCGCGCCCCTGCGGCACATAGGCCACGCCTTTCCACGACATGCGATGGGCTGGCAGAGGTGGCAGGGCCTCGCCGTTCAGCATCAGATCGCCGCCCGAGCGCGGATGCGTGCCCGAGATCGCCTTGATCAGGCTGGTCTTGCCCACGCCATTGGTGCCCATCACGCAGGTCACCTCTCCTCGCTCGGCCTCCAAAGAAATACCGTTGAGAATCTGCGAATGCCCGTAATGCAGGGTCAGATCGGTCAGTTTCAGCATTGCTCAGCGCCCCAGATAAACGTCGATGACGTCCTGATTTGATGTGACATGGTCCAGCGAACCCTCGGCCAGAACCGAGCCTTCGTGCAGCACCGTGACCCGGCAATTCAGACGACGGACGAACTCCATATCGTGTTCCACCACCACCACGGCGCGGGTCTTGGCGGCCTGCACCAGCAGATCGGTTGTGTGTTCGCGTTCCTGCGGGGTCATCCCGGCGGCGGGTTCGTCGACAAGCAGAAGGCGGGGTTCCTGCGCCAGAAGCATACCGATCTCAAGCCATTGTTTTTGCCCGTGGCTGAGTTCGCCGGATTTGCGGGTCAACTCATCCTTCAGACCAATTTCAGAGGCCAGTTCCTCGACCTTTTCCAGATCACCCCCGGAAGGCCGATAGAACAGCACTCCCAGCCAGCCGCGCTTGTTCTTTAGCGCCATCAGTAGGTTTTCTTGTACTGTCTGATCTTCGAACACGGTGGGTTTCTGGAACTTACGCCCAATCCCGGCCTGAGCGATCTTTGCCTCGCTCATACGCAGCAGCGAAAGGGATTTTTCACCCCAGATTACGCGGCCTTCGTCGGGCCGGGTCTTGCCAGTGACGATATCCATGAAGGTCGTCTTACCCGCTCCGTTCGGCCCGATCACGGCGCGCAGCTCGGCGTTACTGATCTGGAAGGACAGGTTGTTGATGGCGCGGAACCCGTCGAAGGTGACCGAAACACCGCTGACCTCTAGCAGAGTGCTCATTCCGTGGCCTCCTTTTCGCGCAACGCGCTTTCATCGGGCCCAAGGGCCGCGCCGTGGCGCTGCGGCGCGCGGCGGTTGGTCCAGAGGTCGAACAGCCCTCCGATCCCCTTGGGGGCGAACAGCGTGACCAGAACGAAGGACACGCCCAGCAACACCTGCCACCAGTCGACCCATTTGATCGTGTAGAAGCCCAGCGGGATATCCGGGGCCTGCCCGCCGGTGAACCATGTGCTGAGCAGGCTGACAAACGCTGCACCAATGACCGCACCGTAAAGACGACCACGCCCGCCGATGGCAACCCAGACGGCCAGATAGATCGAGGCGATGGGGGCCATCTCCTCGGGGTTGATGATACCTGCCTGCGGGTAGTACAGCGCACCTGCGATGGCGGCGATACCGGCGGTCAGGGTGAAGACGGCCAGCTTGTAGACCTCGACCGAATAGCCAAGGAACCGCACCCGCGCCTCGTTATCGCGGATACCGCGGATCACCGAGCCGAACTTGCCCGACACCACCCAAGCCGCCAGCATGTAGCCCAGCCCCAAGGCCAAAGCTGAGGCCCAGAGGAACCAGATCGACACAACGTCCTGCGAGGCGGTGACGCCGGGCAGGTTCTGCAGGCCCGACAGGCCATTGTTGCCGCGCAAGCCACTGTCGTTCTGGAACAGATACAGCGCCAACGCCAGTGTCATGGCCTGGGTCAGGATCGACAGGTAAACGCCCGTGACCCGGCTGCGGAACGCCAGCCAGCCGAAGATCAGCGCCAGAAGTCCGGGCACCAAAACGACCAGGATCAGTTGCAGGGTCAGGCTATGGGAAAAGGCCCAGATCAGAGGGAAATCCGATGATCCGACGACGCCGAAGATTTGCGTACCGATGGCGTCCACGACCTCGGACGGGGTCGGCGGGATATCGGCTTGCGACAGTGACTCGACCACGATCAGGCGCGTGCGTTCGTACATCAGCCACATGCCGATCATATAGCCGCCCAGCCCGAAAAAGGCGAAATGGCCCAGAGACAGGATGCCGGTGAAGCCCCAGACCAGATCCATCGCCACGGCGATCAGGCATAGGCACAGGGTCTTGCCCAACGTTTTGACGAAGCTGGTCGAGATCACGCCGATCCCGAACCCTTCGGACAGGACGGTGACGCCCAAGGTGAACAGAGACAGGATGGCCAGAAAGACCAGCACCGAGGGGTTCTTGGCGACAAAGCTGCGTTCCATGACTCAATCCCCCGCCGCGCGGCCTTTGAGGGCGACGATGCCCCTTGGCCGGAACTGAATGAAGATGATGATGAAGACGATCATGTAGGTCTGCGCCGCGAGGGTATTCGAGGGGTTCATCCACTCGATCCCCTTTTGCAGGAAGCCGATCATGCCCGCGCCTGCCAGCGCGCCCCAGATGTTGCCGACCCCGCCGACAACCACGGTCATGAAGCTCTGTACGATATAGTCGCTGCCCAGATCGGAGGTCACCTTGGCGAACAGGCCAATCGCGACGCCTGCAATCCCGGCAATCCCGGAACCCAGCCCGAAGGTCAGCATATTCACCCGCCCCGGATTGATGCCCATCGACCCTGCCATGCGCGGGTTCTGCGTCACCGCGCGCATCTCGAGGCCCAGCCGGGTGCGCTTCATGATGTATAGAAACAGTCCCAGAAAGATCATCGCCAGCACGAAGATCGCGATGCGGATATAGCTGATTGAGACCACATCGTTCAGCACCCACGCCCCGTCCAGCCAGCCAGGCGCGGTCAGCGGGCGGGCCTGCGTGCCGAAGATGTTCTTGGCCAGCTGTTGCAAGGCAATCGAGATGCCGAAGGTCGCCAGCAGTGTCTCCAACGGGCGCGAATACAGCCAGCGGATCACCAGCCGCTCCATCGCGACGCCCATGGCGAAGGTGACCGCAAAGGCCATCGGGATCGCCACGATGATCGAAAGCGTGTGGTCGGGGATGAACTGCTGTACGACGTAGCCTGTATAGGCACCCATCATGATGAACTCACCATGGGCCATGTTGATCACGCCCATTACGCCGAAGGTGATCGCCAGACCGATAGCGGCGAGGAAATAGATCGAGGCAAGAGAAATCGCGTCCAACGTCAGGTCGAGGGTCTGGTTCAGGCCGACCTTCAACTCGATCTGTTCCAGCGCCTGCGCGGCGGCGGCGGTCACTTCGGGCGAAGGCTCCGTGTAGGTATCAAAGAACACATGCGCGGCAAGTGCTGCATCGATGTCGGCTTGCGTGATCAAGGCCGGGACGGCCCCGACCTCCGCCAATGCCTCATACGCCTGCGCGCGGGCAGCGGCGGAGCTCAGTTGCGCGACCGGAACGCCCCCGACGCGACCCCGGTCGATATTGGCGGCCAGAGCGGCGCGAATGTCGTATGCCGAAACACGCGGCGCGGCCAGATCGCTGGCAACCAGCAGATCATAAGCCGCATCCCGCGACAGGTCATCCGAGCCGGGTTGCAGCACAGTGGCAATATTCATGTCCGACGGCAGCTTGGTGGCGGCTTGGCGTTTGGTCACGACCAGCGGGTTCAATGCGGCGCGGACATCGACACCCAGATCGCCTGACATCTCGTCAATGGCGGCCACCCGCGCGGCAGTATCGGCGTCATGACCAGCGGTCAGCAACCGTTCCAAGCGCTGTTTCTGCGCCTTTAAATCCGCGTTGGGTTCGCCTTCGATCGACGCGCGCAGCGGTTCCAACAACGTGCCCTCGGGGTCGCGCTGGATGGATTGCAACGCGGCCAGACGTTTGCCGCGATCCGGGTCGGTCAGCTGGAATTGCACCAAAGCGGTGCCGATCATCGCGCGGATACCGCTATTGGGTTTCAACTGTTTCAGGTCGGATTTCTCGAACGTGCCGACGACCGCGCCGGTGTCGAAATCGGTCAGCTCATAAGACCGCCCTTCGCCCTTCTTGCCGACAAAGAACAGACCATCCGACTTGCGCATCCACACATTCTTGGCGGCCCAAGTCTCAAGCATCACCTGCGCCTGCGGCAACCCGCTGTTGGCAATGGCGTCAATCGCGGGCCCGATCGTCTTGCGCGAGCTTTTGGCGATGATCTCCTGATGCTCTTGCAGGATCGGTTGCAGTCCGGCCTCTTGCGCGTTGGCAGTCAGGCAGGCGCACAGGATTGCGAGGCCCGCAAGGTATAGTCGTAACATTTGATGAAACCCGAGATATCTTGGGGCAAGGCGGGCGTGGTCGCCCACCTTGCGTGTCGCTTAGTAGTTCGACAGGGTCTGAACGCAGGTCTTGGTCTCGGTGTTATACATACCGCAACCCAGCTCTTTCCAATCCGAGATCAGAACCGCCGATTCCGGCAGGAAGTCGGTCCAGGCATCACCCGGCACAACCTCGGTTTCGCTGATGATATCGAACTGGCCGTCTTCTTGAATCTCACCGATCAGAACCGGCTTGGCCAGGTGGTGGTTCGGCAGCATGACCGCGGTCCCACCGGTCAGGTTCGGGAATTCCTGCCCGTACATCGCGGCGCGCACGGCGTCGACTTCGGTCGAACCGGCCTCAGTCGCGGCGTTCACCCACATATTGAAGCCGATGTAATGCGCCTCCATCGGGTCGTTGGTCACGCGCTCATCGCCCATGGTGGCTTTCCACGTTTCGACGAATTCAGCGTTCGCATCGGTGTCGGCCGACTGGAAGTAGTTCCAAGCGGCCAGATGGCCCACCAGGTTGGTGGTATCCAGACCCGACAGTTCTTCCTCACCGACCGAAAACGCAACGACCGGGATGTCATCCGCCGAAACGCCCGCTGCAGCCAGTTCTTTGTAGAACCCAATGTTGGCGTCGCCATTGATGGTCGAGATTACGCCGACTTTCTTGCCATCCGCTCCCAACGCAACAACGTCCGCCACGATCTTGGACCAGTCGGAATGGCCAAAGGGGGTGTAGTTGACGAAGATATCGTCATCCGCGATGCCCTTTTGCTTCAGGTAGCTTTCCAGAATATTGTTGGTGGTCCTGGGATAGACATAGTCCGTGCCGAGCAGAGCGAATTTCTCGACCCCCAGTTCCTCCAGGAAATAGTCGGTCGCCGGGATCGCCTGCTGGTTCGGGGCAGCGCCGGTGTAGAAGACGTTCTTGGACGATTCTTCGCCCTCATACTGCACCGGATAGAACAGCAGACCGTTCAGTTCCTCGATGACCGGCAGAACAGATTTGCGGCTCACGGACGTCCAGTTGCCAAAGATCACATCCACCTCATGCACGGTCAGCAGCTCACGCGCTTTTTCGGCAAATAGCGGCCAGTCGGACGCGGGGTCGACTACAACCGCCTCAAGCTGCTTGCCCAGCAGGCCGCCCTTGGCGTTTTGCTGGTCGATCAACATCAGCATGGTGTCTTTCAGCGTGGTTTCCGAGATCGCCATGGTGCCCGACAGCGAATGCAATACACCGACCTTGATCGTGTCTTCAGCCGACAGCGCGGCCGTTGCCATGGCAGCAAAGACTACGGATCCGGCGAGCGTGGATTTGAGAGATGTCATGTAATTCTCCTGGCGGGGCGGGCACAGAAGCCTTGCGTTTGCACGCTGTCTTCTTCTACCTGATCCCCGCAACTGTTGTTGCGTTTCCGTGTGGCGGTTGTGTTCGAGGTCCAATTCGCGCAGCCGTCACACACCCTCCGCGTCGTCCTTGCGACGGGCATCGATACGATTTCTGCATCGCAGCAAGTTTGGCAAATGGTTGGCCAGTCATTTCCTGACATCAGGCAGGTGTGATTAATTTTTGGACGGCTGCCGGGATGATTGCTCAAAAAGTAATCCCTGGCTCTGAAAAGCCGCCCGCAGCTGATGACGGGGAATAGAGTTCTGACACTCAAACGGTGAGACAGGCGGCACAGAACGCTGTCCCGCAGGTGCGCAATTACACATCACACCAAGATATCGCCCCCCAAGGCCACGACGCCGCCGCGCGCGCAGGGCGCGGTTCGGCTGAGCGTCAAGCGTCTGGGCAAAGCCTCGGTTCTGGACAGGTTTCGCCAGTCGGGGTCGTTCAAGTGTCTGTTCCCCCGAACCGACGGGGATGCGCTGGATGCCGTGTTGCTGAACACCGCGGGCGGGATCACGGGCGGCGATTCGTTTCGATTGCAGGCTCAGGCGGGTGAAGGCACCACGCTGACACTGACCACGCAGGCGTGCGAGCGCGCCTATAAGGCCAAGCCCGGCCCGTCCGGGCAGGTTGTCAATCACCTGACAGCCGCACCGGGCGCGCGGCTGAACTGGTTGCCGCAAGAGACGATCCTGTTCGACGGCAGCGCGCTTGACCGCCGCTTGCAAATCGATCTGGCCCCGGATGCCAGTGCGCTGATGGTCGAGCCGCTGATCTTCGGTCGGATGGCCATGGGCGAACGCCTGACCGATATCCGCCTGCGCGACCGGATCGAGATCCGCCGGAACGGCGCGCCCCTGTTTCTGGACGCGCTGCGGTTCAGCGGCGATCTGCAAACGCATCTGGCCCAACCCCATATCGCAGGCGGCGCGGGTGCGATGGCTTTGGCCGCCTTCGCCTCAGCTACGGCCCAGGGCCAGTTGGACGCGATCCGCCAGATGCTGCCCGACACCGCCGGGGCCAGCTTGCTGCACCGCGATCTGCTGGTGATCCGAATACTGGCCGAAAACAGCTTTGCCCTGCGCCGCGCGTTGATGCCAGTGCTGCGGCGGCTGAACAATGACACGCTTCCCCGATGCTGGATGATCTGACATGAACCTGACGCCCCGAGAAAAAGACAAACTGCTGGTCGCCATGGCCGCCGAGGTCGCCCGCAAGCGGCTGGCCCGTGGCGTCAAACTAAACCACCCCGAGGCGATTGCCTTGATCACTGACGCCGTGGTCGAAGGCGCCCGCGACGGGCGGTCGGTCGCCGACATGATGCAAGCCGGGGCCGAGGTGATCACCCGCGCGCAATGCATGGAGGGTGTGCCCGAGATGATTCACGAGGTTCAGGTCGAGGCCACCTTCCCCGATGGCACCAAGCTGGTGACCGTTCACAACCCCATTCGCTGAAAAAGGAACACTGATATGACCCGTATGCTCTTCCCTGCCCTGATCCTGGCCGGCCCCGCCGCCGCCCATAACGGCACGCATATCCACGCGCATGGCACGGACTATGCCGCTCTGGCCGTGGGCCTAGCGGTGGCGGCTCTGGCCGCCGTCGCCCTGATGGTGAAGCTGAACAAATGATCCCCGGCGAGCTTCTCCCTGCCGCGGGCGAAATCACGCTCAACCCGGGCGCTGAGCCAGTGACGCTGATGGTGGCCAATACCGGCGACCGCCCGGTTCAGGTCGGCTCGCATTACCATTTCGCCGAAACCAACCCGGCGCTGGAGTTCGACCGCGCCGCCGCCCATGGCCGGCGTCTGGACATCGCGCCCGGTACCGCTGTGCGGTTCGAACCGGGGCAGGCGCGTGAGGTTTCGCTGATCCCGATCAGTGGCGCGCGCAAGGTCTATGGGTTCAATCAAAAGGTCATGGGGCCGCTCTGATGCCAGCACAAATCAAACGCTCTGACTATGCCGCCATGTTCGGCCCCACCATCGGCGACAAGCTGCGGTTGGCCGATACCGATCTGGTGATCGAGGTCGAACGCGACCTGACCTCATACGGTGAAGAGGTCAAGTTCGGCGGCGGCAAGGTGATCCGCGACGGGATGGGCCAGTCTCAGGTCACGCGCGCCGAGGGGGCGGTTGACACGGTCATCACCAATGCGCTGATCGTGGATCATTCGGGGATCTACAAGGCGGATGTAGGCCTGAAAGACGGGCGCATCGCCAAGATCGGCAAGGCCGGGAACCCCGATACGCAACCCGGCGTCGACATCATCATCGGCCCCGGCACCGAGGCCATCGCGGGCGAAGGGCGCATCCTGACAGCTGGAGGATTCGACAGCCATATCCACTTCATCTGCCCGCAACAGATCGAAGATGCACTGCATTCGGGCCTGACCACCATGTTGGGTGGCGGCACCGGTCCGGCCCATGGCACGCTGGCCACCACCTGTACGCCGGGTCCCTGGCATATCGGGCGGATGCTGCAGGCCGCGGATGCCTTCCCGATGAACCTCGCCTTTGCGGGCAAGGGCAACGCCTCGCTGCCCGCAGCACTTGAGGAACAGGTCAAGGCCGGCGCCTGCGCGTTGAAATTGCATGAGGACTGGGGCACCACGCCTGCGGCCATCGACTGCTGCCTCTCGGTGGCGGATGCTTGGGACATTCAGGTGATGATCCACACCGACACGCTGAATGAATCCGGGTTCGTCGAAAACACCGTGGCCGCCATGAAAGGCCGGACGATTCACGCCTTCCATACGGAGGGCGCAGGCGGCGGTCACGCCCCCGACATCATCAAGATCTGCGGCGAGAACCACGTTCTGCCATCATCCACCAACCCGACGCGCCCCTTCACCGTGAACACGGTCGAAGAGCATCTGGATATGCTGATGGTCTGCCACCACCTTGACAAATCCATCCCGGAGGACGTGGCCTTTGCCGAAAGCCGCATCCGGCGCGAGACCATCGCAGCCGAGGACATTCTGCACGACATGGGCGCGTTCAGCATCATTGCCTCCGACAGTCAGGCCATGGGCCGCGTCGGCGAGGTTTTGATCCGCACATGGCAGACCGCCGACAAGATGAAGAAACAACGCGGTCGCTTGCCCGAGGAAACCGGCGAGAACGACAATATGCGCGTGCGCCGCTATATCGCCAAATACACCATCAATCCGGCCATCGCCCACGGCCTGAGCCATGAAATTGGCAGCATCGAAGAAGGCAAACGCGCCGATCTGGTCCTGTGGAACCCGGCCTTTTTCGGCGTAAAGCCCGAGATGGTCCTGCTGGGCGGCACCATCGCCTGCGCGCAGATGGGCGATCCGAATGCCTCAATCCCCACCCCGCAGCCGGTCTATAGCCGTCCGATGTTCGGGGCTTATGGCCGCTCGGTCGAGCATTCGGCGATCACCTTTGTCTCGGCCGCCGCGCAGGCCGACGGGATTGGCGATACGCTCGGGCTGGCGAAACAGACCGTCGCCGTGCGCAATACTCGCGAAATCGGCAAGCAAGATTTGCTGCTGAACGATGCAACGCCGCAGATCGACGTCGATCCCGAAACCTATGAGGTACGCGCCGACGGCGAATTGCTAACCTGCCAACCCGCCGAAGTGCTGCCCATGGCGCAGCGCTATTTCATGTTCTGAGACAGGAAGAAGGCCAAGATGACCACCGAAATCAAAACCGCCCGCATCTATCACGATCACCCCCACACCCCGGCCTATGCGCAGGTGTCACTGGACTATGACGGGCGCTTTCTGCGCCGCAAGATGCTGGCAACTGATGAGGGTGAGGCCTTTCTGGTCGATCTGGCCCAGACGAAATCGCTGGATCATGGCGGGGTTCTGGTGCTCGAAGACGGGCGCGAGATCGAGATCATCGCTGCCCCCGAAGACCTTCTGGAAATCAGCGGCGACCATCTGCTGCAACTGGCATGGCATATCGGCAACCGGCACACACCCTGCCAGATCGAAGCAGACAGGTTGCTGATTCAGCGCGATCACGTCATCCGCGACATGCTGATGAAACTAGGGGCCGACATCCGCGAAGTCGTCGAACCCTTTACCCCCGAAGGCGGCGCATATGGTCATGGCAGGACCCATGGACACACCCACTAACGCTGACATCCTGACGCTGACGCAATGGCTGTCCCCGGCCTATCCGGTGGGCGGCTTCGCCTATTCCCATGGGCTGGAGGCCGCGATCGAACAGGGCCGGGTCGCCAGCGCAGACCAGACAGGCGACTGGGTCGCAACGGTGTTGCAACATGGCTCGGGCTGGAATGATGCGCTGTTTCTTGTGGCCGCGTATGATGCCGCTGACGGGGCTGCTTTAACCCGGATCGATGCCACCGCCCGCGCCTTTTGCACCGGGTCAGAGCGGCTGATGGAGACCGACCTTCTGGGCCAGGCCTTCGGGTCCGTGACCGGAGATATCTGGGGGCTCGACCCGCAACGCCTCACCTATTCGGTCGCGGTGGGCCGCGCCGCGCGGATGCAGAACTTGCCGCGCCTGCTGGTGACACAGATGTTCCTGCAGGCCTTCACCAGCAATCTGGTCGCCTGCGCCACCCGCCTTGTGCCTCTGGGTCAGACAGAGGCGCAGCGGTTGATCCACGACTTGACGCCGCTCTGCGCCCATATCGCCGACACAGCGCAGCAGACGGGTCTGGATGAACTGAGCTCGACCGCCTTCCTGTCTGATATCGCTGCAATGCAGCATGAAACACAATATTCAAGGATTTTTCGAACATGAGCAGCATGAACGGCCCCCTGCGCGTGGGCATCGGCGGCCCGGTCGGAGCGGGCAAGACCACCCTCACCGCCGCCCTCTCGGAAGCCCTGCGCGACGTCTGTTCCGTGGGTGTCATCACCAACGACATTTACACGCAAGAGGATGCCGAGGCGCTGATGCGGATGCAGATCCTGCCACAGGACCGGATCATCGGCGTCGAAACCGGCGGCTGTCCACACACGGCGATCCGCGAGGATGCCTCGATCAACCTGGCCGCCGTGGCAGAGATGCAGGCCCGCCACCCCGATCTGGATGTGGTGCTGATCGAAAGCGGCGGCGACAACCTGTCGGCCACTTTCAGCCCCGAGTTGGCGGACCTGACGATATATGTCATCGACGTCTCCGCAGGCGAGGAAATCCCACGCAAGGGCGGCCCGGCGATCACAAAATCGGATATCCTGATCATTAACAAAACCGACCTCGCCCCCCATGTCGGAGCATCGCTCGACGTGATGGAGCGCGACGCCACGCGGATGCGAAAGGGCCGACCGTTCGTGTTTTCAGCCCTACGCCACCGAAAAGGCATTGATGCGATTGTCGGCTTGTTGGCGCAGCATGGAGGGCTGAAGACAGCGGCAGGTTCAGCTGCGTGATTTTTGTGCCGTCTTCACAGAATCCGCGCCCTCGAATGCGAACGTCCGCCCCTGTCATACTCCCACACGCGTTGTCAGAATTACGTTCGATCTGACAGCTTTTGAACGTCGCGCAGGACCGGGTCAATCCATCCGGGGTTTTCATCTGTCGCTGATAGCGCTTTTTGTGATCATTATTTAATCATTATGCGCACTACATAGATCAGCTTTCCGGACGCCCTGTTGGTGCACCTGGGCCCGGTTTGGGGCCTGTTCGAGCCTGCTTCAGTTGGACCACCAGAATAAGAGCACAGCCTTTCCGCTCAGGGTGCAGAAACCGCCCTTCGGGCCTATTGCACGGCTTTCTTCCCAGACATCGTATTTACCAAAGGACCGACCATCATTTCCCCGCACCCTTCGCCAACCCGCGGCAAAAGGAGCCAGAAGCGCCGAGCAGTAAATACGATCAAGACCGCCCTCACCCACCGCTTGCCCTTCCGATCAGCCTTTCGTCAACTCTTACCCGTGGGTAAGATCGTCCTCTTCCCACAAGTCCTCCAGCAACGCAGTAACGGCCCGCTCAAGTCTGGCGCGGTCGACGCGAGTGAAGTCGAGATCATATTGCACTTCGATCCGCCCGCTCGAGGCAGCGCATTTTGCGATCCCTGCCCTGCCCCGCACCTGGAACGTGGTTTTCGCGCGGCGCGGTTTGCCTGTCGACGCCGGGCGAGCCTTGGGTGTTGCGCCGCTCTCGGGCGTCAGGACGCCGCGCAGGATTGCAACCTCTCGTGCGCCGTCGCGGTCCGGTTCTCTCATCAACGCGGTGCTCAGGTGCTGAAGCAGCCCCGGATCGGAGTCCAGCTTCCGCTTGAGTTCGACCCCCACATTCCGAGGGATGTCATTGGGATGCATCAGCACCTTTTCCAACCGCGTCAGCAGGCTTGCAAAGGCGCGGATATAGCTGCGCTTGGTGTAGCTGGCAGATTTAAAAAGGGTCGACACGGCCTTGTCCACGTCTGCGCAGTTATTGGCCGGATCCTCGGCATAGGCCCGCGCCAGCGCGCCCATTTCCGCAAATGAGATATCCTTGCGGATCAGGTTCTCATCTACCATCCGGCGATAGCTGTCATCCAGCTCGGCCGCGTCAGAGATCCCTGCCGGAATGGTCGCATAGCGATCATCGCCCGTTTCCTCGAACAAGGCGCGATAGGCAGACAGTCGCCGCATCCCCTGCACAAGCTCGAACCGGCCATCGGCTCGGCGTTCAACCCGGATCGGGTTCGACAGGCCGATATCCCGGATCGAGGCTTTCAGCTCGTCCAACTCCGGGTCCGGCCCCGGCTTGCGGTCCCGGGCCAGCCGCTCGGTCAACACGTCCGCAAGCGCCACCTGCTCTGTCACCAGACCCTCGCCCCGTAGTCGGACCAGTTCATGGGCCAGCCGGTCGTTTTCGACACGGATCGCATCTTCGGTCGATTGCTGACCCCGTAGTGCGTCGGCGTTTTCCGAAATCGCCGCAGCCATCGGGCCGCGCCGCCGCTCGAGCACCTTGTCAGGCACCTTACCGACCGGGATATCCTCCATCGCCGGCACGTCGATATCAAACATTCTGCGCTTGCGGCTCATGCGTCATCCTCCAGCTTGTCCCAGGCCGACAGCATCACGCCCCGGAATTCGTCATAAACATTGTCAAAGGTCGAGCGCGCGCGGCGCCAGGTTTCGCGTGTCATCTCGCGGTAATCCATCTCGTAGACCGAACTCAGGAACCGGCCCGACTGCTCAACCGCGCGGGTCATTTCGACCGGGTGCTCGGCCAGGTGATCGCCAAAGACCTTGCGGAAGGCATCATACATAGCGGTATGCAACGCGTTGCCGGGCTCGTACCGGGTCAGCAGGAAGCGCAGTTCGCAGAAAGTCTTGGGTAAGCCGATCTTACCCGTGGGTAAGGTCTTGTCGAAGCCGTAGGCAAGGTCCTCGAGCGCTTCGGCCAACTGACCGATGAATGAGGTGGTCGAATCGTATTCCCAATACCCGGGTCCGGACGGGATATAAAGCATATCTGCGGCGAACACCGCGTTCATCGACTGGTAGCCGATGGCAGGCGGACAATCGAACAAGATCAGGTCATAGGCATCGTCAGGGATCTGATCCAGATATCGCGACACCGCAGCAAAGAACGACCATTCCGGGTTCAGGTGGCGATACTGTGCTGACGCGAATTCGACAAAGGCTGCATTGGCGCAAGAGGGTACTGCGTCGATCGTCGACCATGATGTCTGCTTGATGAAGTCCGAGATACGCAGATCACCAAGGCCCATATCGGTGATAGACGGGGGCAATTCGCGTTGGGGCAGGGCGGTCCCGGATTCGGCGGCGGCGGGGCGGTTGTTCATCCGCGTCGTCTCGCGGATCAGGTCACGGGCCATGATGCCCCAAACCGTATAATCCTCGGCCACATCAGTCAGCCCCATAGAATGGCTCAGCGTCGCCTGCGGGTCGAAATCAACCACCAGCACCCGATAGCCATCAAGTGCTGCCGCGTGGGCAAGGTGCAGCGCCACCGTCGACTTGCCTGCACCGCCCTTGAAATTCGCAACGGCGGCGCGGATGGCGCGTTTGCCAGCAGGGCGGGGCGGGGTGAGAGCCTTGCGATTGATCCGCAGCCTGCGGCGCAGCTCGTTCACCTCTTCCAGGCTGAACCAGCGCTGACGGCCATCCGGTTCAACCTCACCACCGGGCAGGGACGGGTCCGCAGCAAGCTTGCCGCGAAAAGTGGACTGATTCACCTTGAAGATCAGTTCGGATACCTCCCAGCTTGAAAAGCGGCGCAGGGTTTTCTCCATCTCGGGGCTGAAGGTCTGCTGGCGAATCCAGCCCTGTAGCTTCAGGGATTGGGTGCGCAGGTCGTTCAGGTCTTCGTGCGTATACATGCCTCAGCTCTCGTTCGTTGGACGCTATTTTTTATGCTTTCACTATTTACGCCCGATTTGCGCTTTTGGCAAAAGAAATTATTATGAGGAAGCAATGTTACCCATGGGTAAGAAAACAAGGCGTTGGCCCACCCGAACCGATTCGGAAACCGCTATGACCGTGGCAGAGCTCATACTGGTGTATCCGGACCATATTTAGGGGGACAACATTGCAAGTACGGCCCCATTTAGGGGGACAGCATAGGCTAATACGGGGTCATACAGGCTGTCCCCCATCACCATATATTCACCGATTTCTTTTTCTTTTTGAATGCCGATTGGGGTCCGGACCGAACGCTGGTGCAACGAAGTCTTGACAGAATCGAGCTATTGGACGCTAATCAGGTCACAATCATGAAAAGCGTTGGCAAACGACGTATTCGATGCGGGAACACCCCGCCTGAGGCACTAACGAGCGGTGAGGGCACCTATGCGGGTCGCGAAACCGGTCGGGCGCAATGCGCCCGCACTGAAGTACGATATCCTGTCGGCGTTGGCCGTCCATGCGTTGTCAGGCGACAAACACCGTCACCGCAGCATTCTGCGCATCATGACGCTGATCACGACCCGGTATAACTGGCGATCCAATGAGCTGTCGATCGGACGAGAGGAAATCGCGCGGTTGTGGTCAGTCAACGAACGCACGGTCAAGCGCGAGATGGCGCGGCTGCGCAGTGTGGGATGGATTGCCGTCAAGCGCCCTGCGGCCCGGGGGCGGGTGGCGGTTTATGAGCTGGATCTAAAACAGATCATGCTGGACACGGTCGAGGTTTGGCCCGTCATAGGGTCGGATTTTCAGGACCGGATGCAACAGGACCCGTCTCCGGATACGCCGAATACAAATGTCGTGCCATTTCAGACGAAGCCCGCTATGCCACCACCCGCAGGCGATGACGTCTGGGCGCAAGTGCAGTCGATCCTGCACGGGCGCGACCCCGAGCTTTGGGCCAGCTGGTTTCAACACCTCGCCGAGGCCGAGCGCGCAGGGGGCTGTGTGACGCTGATCGCGCCGTCGCGGTTCATGGCGGATTACATTGCGCAAAAGTGGTCGGCGCGCGTTCTGGCGGCTTATGGGCGGGTTGATCCGTCAGTCAGAACCCTGCGGATCGAGGCTGCCGAATAGGGCAGGGGCCAAGCGGGCTTGCTCATGCGGGGCGGGCAGACTATCTAGCGGCCATGGTTTTCCGGGTTGGACGCAATGTCTGGCCCAGCCTTTGGTCATTTGTGGAAGCGTGACTTGCTGAAGATCAAATCGAAATTGGCCGCCCTCGCCGACGAGTCGATCCTGTGGCGACTGCTGGCCGAGAATATGCGGGCCCAGATGGTGCCCTATATCGTTGCAATCATTGCGATGGTTTTTGTGGCCGCAACGACTGCGGCGGTTGCCTTCATTATGCGGGACGTAGTGGATTCGCTGTTTGACAGCGAAAACGCGGGCAAGATTCTGGGTGTTTCGCTTGCGGTTTTCGTCATTTTCCTGATCAAGGGGGTGGCGACCTATGTGCAAGTGGTGGCCCTGACACGGGCAGGGAACAGGATTATCGCGCAACAGCAGATCAGGCTTTATGACAAGCTGCTGCGGCAGGGCGTTTCGTTCTTCAACCTGACTGAAAGCTCGGACCTCTTGATGCAGGTAACCCAGTCTGCGCAAGCCGCGCGGATGGTGATCGAGATCATGGTGACCACCGCTGTGCGGGACACCCTGACGTTGATCGGGCTTTTGTTCGTGATGTTCTATCAGCAACCGATTTTGTCCCTTTTCACCCTGGTCATCGGTCCACTGGCGATCTGGGGGGTCCGCTCGCTGCTGCGCAAGGTGCGTGAGATTGCGGATATGGAACTGAAATCCATGTCGGCGATCATGAAGGTGATTCAGGAAACATCCGCCGGTATCCGGGTGGTCAAATCCTTCGGGCTTGAGGAACGTATGGCCGGGCAGATGTATACGGCTGTGAAAAGCGTCGAAAAGCGGCGGAATAAGCTGGCCCGCCTGCAGGCGGCAACCAGCCCGCTGATGGATATTCTGGCCGGTTTTGCCATCGCCTCGGTCATCGGTCTGAGTGCGGCCAACCTGTTTGGTTCGGCGGGCTCGACCCCGGGTGAGTTGATGTCTTTCGTCACCGCCCTGATGATGGCTTATGAGCCGGCCAAGCGCCTGTCGAAGGTGCGGGTGAAGATGGAACTAGGGCTGCGTCGTGTGAAGATGCTGTTTACCCTGCTGGACCAGCCCGAGACCCTGCCAGAAGAGGCCGACCCCAAGACGCTGCCGGACGGCCCGCGCCAAGTGGTTTTCGACCATGTCGATTTTGGTTATCGCAGCCGCGATCTGATCCTCAAGAACCTGTCGCTGACCTTCGAGGCTGGTCAGACCACCGCCCTTGTCGGCCTGTCTGGCGGCGGCAAATCGACCATCCTGAACCTCGCGCTGCGGCTTTACGATCCGATCAGCGGCTCGGTGTCGATCGATGGTCAGGATATCAAGTTCGCTTCGTTCGAGACCCTGCGCAAAAATATGTCCTTTGTCGGTCAGGAGACTTTCCTGTTCTCGGCCTCCATCGCAGACAATATACGTTTTGGCCGCGAAGGAGCCTCGCAGCAGGACGTGATTGAGGCGGCGAAGGCGGCCAATGCCTATGAGTTCATCATGGGGCTGGAGGATGGGTTCGACACGATGGTCGGCGAAAACGGGGCTTTCCTGTCCGGCGGACAGAAACAGCGCCTTGCCATCGCGCGCGCGCTGTTGCGCGACAGTCCGATCCTGCTGCTGGACGAACCCACCAGCGCGCTGGATTCGCGATCCGAACATCTGGTGCAGGAGGCGTTGAACCGGCTCACCAAGGGGCGCACCACGATCATCGTGGCGCACCGGCTGTCGACCATCATGCACGCGGACAAGATCGTCGTGATCGAAAGCGGCGAGGTTCTGGAGCAGGGCACCGCGGCGCAGCTGCTGGAACATGAGGGCCCGTTCAAGACGCTCTATGACCATCAGTATTCCAAAGCAGTCAACGCGGAATGAGCGTGGCATTTGACCGCCAGCAGCCGGACGCCTCGGTCATCATTCCGACCTATCAAAGCTGGGACCAGTTGCAGCTGTGTCTGGACGGGCTGGCGGCGCAGAGCGTCGACCCGTCGCGGTTCGAGATCCTTGTGGTCAACAATGACCCCGGCGATCCGGTGCCGGACAGCCTGCGTCTGCCCGTTAACGCCCGCATTCTGGCCGAACCGAAGCCTGGCTCATACGCGGCGCGCAACCGGGGCATCGAGACGGCATCGTCCGAGCTGCTCTTCTTCACCGATTCCGATTGCCAGCCTGACCCGCACTACCTTGAGGCCGGGCTGAAGATCGCCGCAGACCACCCCGAAACCGGCCGCTTCGGCGGTAATGTGGTGCTGATTCCAAATGGCGACGACTGGACGACGACCGAGCTCTATGACGCTTATCTGGGTTTGGAACAGCAGAAATGGGTCGAACGCGGGCGGGCGGTGACCGCTAACCTGATAGTCCGCCGTCCGGTGATGGAACGGGTGGGATATTTCAATGACACGGTGCTGTCGGGCGGCGACATGGAGTGGAGCGACCGGGCCAAGGCCGCGGGCGAGCCGATCCTGTTTGCTGCAGACGCCATTGTCCGCCACCCTGCGCGCGGCAGCCTGAGCGAGCATATCACCAAGGCCCGCCGCATCGAAGGCGCCCGCCTGCGCCGCAATGCGCGCCGGGGTCTGGTGAATTACATTCCGCCGATCCACAAGCTAATCCCATCCTTCAAGACCCTCAGGATGCTTCTGAGGGCCCCGGACCTGTCGGCAGGGCAGGCCTTTGGTGTCTGGGGCGTCCATTATGTGCTGCGTGTCGTGAAGATCACTGAGACGGTGCGGCTGCTGTGGCTACGGCGCCCGGATCAGCGGAAATAGGGACGAGAACGCGGCTCGATGGGTGCTGCGCATTTTTGTGGTATTATGCGTATAGTGCGGGGCGGTCCCCATCTCTGCGCAAGTTGGTCGGTTTGTCCCAAACTCTGGAAATCGGTTCTGTCGCAGACTTTTCTCCACTTGTCAGGTCGAACGTACTTTTGTTCGCGCGTGCTCGGATAAGAACGGAGCAGACCATGGCGATCTTATTCAAGGGTGCGCATTTTTCGAGGTAAGTGATCTTGTACGCTGTTTACTTCTATCTCCGATATGACGCTTCATACTGCGATCTGGAGGCAATCATGGCAGAGTGTGGGGTTAACCTGGACTACGCGACATTGAACCGCTGGGTCAGCCGGTATGCCAGTCTCGTGGCTGAAGCTGCTGGGTATCGCAAATGCGCCACAGATCGCTCGTGGCGCATGGACGAGACCTATGTGAAAGTGAAGGGTAGTGGGTTTACCTCTATCGCGCTATCGACAAATACGGCAAGACACTGGACTTCATGCTATCCAATCGTCGAAACAAGGCTGCTGCGACGAGGTTCTTCGCCCGCGCGCTCGAGGCGAACGGGTTGCCGCTTAAAATTGTCATCGACAAGAGCGGAGCAAATACAGCTGGGATCAAGGCGATCAACAAGATGCTCAAAGGCATTGGGTGCCCTTTACCGATCGAGTTGGTTCGAACGAAATATCTCGATAATATCATCCAACAGGATCACCGGTTTATCAGACGTAGAATCCGTCCAACGCTGGGATTCAAATCTTTCGCTTCAGCCGCATCTGTCCTTGCAGGCGTAGAACCGGTCAACATGATCCGCAAAGGGCAATTCACGCCCGGACTCCGACCGTTTCAACAGTTCGCGCAATTGGCAGGATAATCGGCTCTCCTGCTCAACATACATTGCATTCTAAGAAATTCGCGACAAAACCAAAAGACCTGCCTCCCCAGAGGCTCCCCCATTCACAACAAAAGACCGCGAACTGCCTCGGTCAGCTACCCTAGATGCTTCCCCTCTTTGTCTGATTGAGGTTTCCCGCCGACAAAGACGGCCTTGATACCTTTGGTGTCCGTCGTCAGAGTTTGTGGAACTAAAGGCGGCCTGAACTAAGAGAGAGTTTGGCTCATCTGTTTGGCTTGATTATGCGGCGTGTTTGC
>NZ_JBQFQE010000015.1:0-46821 GCF_056536725.1 Ruegeria sp. CJ3 | reverse complement strand
GCTCCAATACCGCGTAACTAACACACGTTTGCAACCACTCTCCCCATATGTAAAATCGAGAATATCGATCAATGGATAAGCACGGCTTATAGATCAAAAAGAGTCGAAACAGCAAATGCCCGCGGTTCCCAACCGCGGGCATTTATTGTTTTTTGTGAGTGGCTTATCGGTTGCGCCAGGCTTGCGTTCGACTGAGGATTCCTTTTGACGCAATCAGGTGCAAAATACGCGCCCCGGCATTGGTGTAGAAGATCATCATCCCCATCGCAGCAGCTGGTGCAATGTCGCCGGCATCATCCATGTTCAGAACCGCGATCGAGGCCAGAGTAGTCTTGGGTGAATACAAGAACACCACTGCCGACACCGTCGTCATCGCGTTGACGAACAGGTAGATCGAGATATCCAGCACTGCAGGCAAGCAAACCGGCACCGTCACTCGGGCGAACAGCTTCATGGTGGGCTGTTTTAGCGACGACGAGACGGATTCGAACTCGCGGTCCATCTGCTTGAGCGCCGTTACGGCGGTCAGGTGCGACACGGTATAGAAGTGTGTCACCGAGCAGATCACAAGAATGGCCATCGTCCCGTAGATCGCATTCAGCGGGTTTGCGGGATTGTTGAAAAAGAAGATATAGGCCAGGCCCAGTACCATTCCGGGGATCGCCATGGGCAGCATGGCAAACATCTGGAACAACGCGCGCCCGGTTTTGAACCCGTTTGACTTTTCAACAAGATAGGCGCCGAAAAACACGACCGAGGTGCCGATCACTGCAGTCAGCAGCGCCATTCTGATCGAGTTAAAGTACGACGCCCAACCGCCGCCATCCATGCGGTTGAAGTCATAGTTGCGCAAGCTCAGGCTCAGATCGTACGGCCAGAACTTGATCAGTGCAGCGAACTGACAGACCGCCAGAATGCCGACAATAAACAGGGCGACCAGGCTGCAATAGATCAGCATGATGCGATCGGTTTTTGGGTTCGGGTTCGGCTGATAAGGCACGGAGCGCGCCGACAGCAGCGCCACCTGTTTCGACTGCACCAACCGGTCTATTGCAAAGGCCAGGATCGCCGGCACCACCAGAACCACGGATACGACAGCGCCCATTTCAAAGTTCTGCTGACCGATCACCTGCTTGAAGATATCGACCGCCAGAACGTTGAACTGTCCACCAATAACCTTAGGAAGACCAAAATCCGTGATCACCAGATTGAACACCACAAATGCAGCTGAGATCAGACCATAGCGCACGCCGGGGATAGTCACGGTCCAGAAGGTCCGCCATGGCGTCGAGCGCAGGCTGGCGGCAGCCTCGTACAGCCGGGCATCGGAAATGGCCAAAGCCGTCGAAATGATGATGAACGCATGGGGAAAGGTGAAGAAGACCGAACCTATGATGATCCCGATAGGCCCATAGATACTGGCGCCAAACAGCAGTTCCTTGATCATACCCTGGTTGCCGAAGAGATACACCAAAGCGATCCCCGGTAAGAGTGATGGCACAAGGATTGGGGCCATCGCAACCAGACGAAACAGGCCTTTAAAGCGCATACAGCTGCGGTTCAGTGCATAGGCAAACCAAAAGGCCAGCGTCACAGTAATGATCGTAACAACGACCGAAATCCAAAGTGAGTTCTTGATCGAGTTGAACAGCGCCGGGGTTGAGAAATAGCTGACGAAGTTGTCCACGCCCGTCGATTTGACCGGCCGCAACTGAACTCTGCGGAACGTGTTCGAATCGAGCTCGACCCAATCAGTGCCTGTTTGCAGATTGGACCCGATCAGGAACCGCCCATCTGGCACGGTATTGCGGATCTGGTACATCACCGGGCTGCGGAAACTGAAATCCGGGAAAAACGGGGTGACAGACAGCCGTCCGTCCGAGCCGGTCGACAAGTCTTGTTCGCTGTAAGCGCCGGTTTCAGCATTCAGCTGGGCGCCATTCAGCACGGTGCCGCTGAATACGCCATTGTCGTCGCTGACCTGAAACTCGTATTGCGACAACTCCATGCGAAAGGTCGAAAACGATTTGGACAGCATCGCCCAAAGCGGGAACGCCAGCGTCACAACCAAATACAGAGCGATGATGATCATGCCACCGCGCATGATTATATCGTCGCGGCTCAGCTTGCCCTTGATGATCGGGCCGGCGGGCAGAGAGGTGGTATCGGTCATCAGCCCTCCTCCGCCGGGGTGAAGGCCATCAGGCGGTTGCGGGGCAGTTCGATCATCATCTGGCCACCCTCTTCAAGACCCAGACGACGGACCGCGTTGATCGAGAAATCGGCGATCAGCTCTTCGTCTCCGAAGGTCTTGTGGGACAGACGGCAGCGCCAGAACGAGCCAAGGAACTCCATCTCGGTGATCAGCACCTCAAAAGCGTTTTCGGGCGTGGTGACGATGTCGGGCGCACCCGGTGAACGCGCGCCTTCGCCATGCGGAATGATATCCTCAGGCCGGACGGCGGCAACGATGCGACTGCCCTTCTGATGCGAATGCGGCTCGCATTTCAGAACTGAATTGCCAAGTTCCAGCGTTTCCGTGTCGCCTGCCGCTGCAGTCAACTGGTTCATCTCACCGATGAAATCGGCCACGAACAGGTTGGCCGGGTGGCGATAGATCTCGGTCGGGGTGCCGACCTGTTCGATCACGCCGTGGTTCATGACGACGATCCGGTCGGCCATGGCCAGCGCCTCTTCCTGATCGTGGGTCACCATCACGGTGGTCACGCCCAGTTTACGCTGCAATTCCTTGATTTCATGCCGCAAATGCACACGAACCTTGGCATCCAGCGCCGAAAGCGGTTCATCCAGCAGCAACAGGCCGGGATTGGTGGCAATGGCGCGCGCCAGAGCGATCCGCTGTTGCTGACCGCCCGACAGCTGAGCCGGGTACTTGCTGCCCTGATCCGGCAGGCCCACCAGTTTCAGCAGTTCAGCCACGCGCACGGCAATCTCGGATTTGCTGCGGCCGGTGTTTTCAAGCCCGAAGGCGATGTTCTTTTCGATCGTCAGGTTCGGGAACAGCGCATAAGACTGGAACACGATCCCGAAATCACGCTCGGATGGGGGCAGGTTCGAGACATCCTTGCCATCCTGCATGACCGTCCCCTTGGTTTGCAGGTCCAGACCCGCAATCGCACGCAACAACGTGGTCTTGCCGCAACCCGAGGGCCCCAGAAAACAGATGAATTCGCCTTCGTTGATGTCCAGCGAGATATCCCGGAGGGCCAGAAAATCGCCAAACGCCTTCCAGAGGTCTTGGATACTCAGATAGAGATCACCGGGAGAGGTTTTCTTAAGCACGGGGAGTGGTCCTTGAGCTTTGCGCAGCAGCCATGACGAGAGAGTGGCCAGAAATTCGCCGCGCCGTTCACGTGAGTTGTAGGGAGAGTTTATCCAAAGGCCGGAGGGGCGTTAAGCCCCTCCGACGTGAGTGGTTTATTCTTTGGGTTCGGACTTGCCGTCGTAACGCCCTTGCCATTCCTTCAGGATGGCGGCGCGGTTGTTGGCGGCGAATTCGAAATCATTGTCGATCATCGCGTCCAGCAGACCTTCGGGGAAGTGCTCAACCGGCTTTGCGATGCCCGGGTAAGCAACAACCGCGTAGCCAACGTTGTACATCTCGTTGGCCTCAGGCGTCACCGAGAAGTCCACCAGTTTCTGAGCGGCTTCCAGCTTGTCGGTGCCCGCGACAATCGCGGTTGCTTCCATGTCCCAGCCAACACCTTCGCTGGGAACGATGATGTCCAGCGGTGCGCCTGCGGCTTTCGACTTGGCGCCGCGGAAGGCAAACGAGATGCCGATCGGAATCTCACCGGCGGCAGCCAGTTTGCAGGGCTTGGAGCCCGAATGGGTGTAACGCGCGATATTCTCGTGCAGCGCGTCCATGTATTCCCAACCGCCTTCTTCACCGAACATCTGCAGCCAGCTGGAAACGTCCAGGAAGCCGGTGCCCGACGAGTTCGGGTTCGGCATGATCACGTGACCCTTGTACTGCTCGTCGGTCAGGTCTTTCCACGAGGTCGGCGGCGTCAGGCCAACCTTCTCGGCTTCGACGGTGTTGTAGCAGACCGAGGCCACCCACGCGTCCATGCCAACCCAGCTGGGCACATCGCCGCTGTCGACGAATTTCGCATCCAGCTTATCGACACCAACCGGCGCATAGGGCTCCAGCATGTCTTCGGATTTCAGCAGCAGCAGCGAGGTTGCCGCCAGACCCCAGACCACGTCAGCCTGCGGGTTGTTACGCTCGGCCAGCAGCTTGGCGGTGATGATACCGGTGGAATCGCGAACCCAGTTGATCTTGATGTCGGGATGCACGGCGTTGAACTGTTCAGCGTAACGGGCCAGGTCTTCGGCCTCGACAGCGGTGTAAACAGTCAGCTCGGTTTCAGCAGCGGCCGCAGTGGCCATCAGCGAGGCCGCTACAACTGCTGTGAACGTGGAAAGAGATTTTTTCATGTTGTCCTCTGTTGTGTAGATTATGACGCAGACGCCATTCTCATGTGGCGCTTCCATTATTGGTTGTTGATGACAGTAATTTGACAGAAACCAGAAACAAGAAAAATCGTTAATATCTACTATATCATAGGTTTTACCTATATATTATATTCCTGTAAAAAATTCAGCGTTTTGAGGCGGTTTCGCCCAAATTTCCACCACATGACGCCCGTATCGCCCGTAAATCGCAGGGGTGCTGTTACCCTATCACATCCCGAGGGGCCCAAAAGACGCAGCACGAATTCGGCCGATGGTTGCGCGGGGCCATGACCGCAACAACCCGTCCCGCCGCGAGCGGGACGACTCGGCCGACTTACGTCTGGCTTTCGCGGGCCGGCAATTCTTCAATCAGCCGTGTCTCAAGCAACTGGCCGTTGGAATACAGGATCGGCGTGGAAATCGCCGCGATATGGCTGTTGAACTCGCGCAGGGCCCGCAGGGTTTCCAGATGCACATCGCTGGTCTCGAAACTATCGACCATTCCGTTCTGCAACCGCCGGAAGTGGCGTTTGCGGCTGTCCCGTTCGGCCCGTTTGATTTCGGTCTTTTCCGAATTCAAAAGGCGCGCGCTTTCCAGATCTTCCGAGATGATCACATTGGTCGCCAGCTTCAGGTTGGCCAAAATCTTTTCGTGCATATCCTGCACCTCGGACCAGCCTTCGGGCGAAAACTGCCTGCCGGTTTCGCGCAGCTCAACCGCCAGCACCGTCAGCCGCTTGGCCACCACATCACCCGCAGTCTCAAGCCGGACAGCGTATTCCAGCACATCGCGGGCTGTTTCCGAGCTTTTCTTGTCCATTTTCTCGGCGGGCAGCGCGGCGACAAAGGCGCGGATATCAGTCAGGCACTGGTTCACGTCCAGATCAATGGCCTGAACCGCCTTAATCTGTTCGTCATCGCCCGACCGGTACAGTCCAAGCAGCGGGCTGAACATGGTCTGGACCAGTTCGGCCATCCGCAGCAGTTCCCGCTTCAGAGCCGAAACGGCCAGTACAGGGTTCTCGACCATGTCGGGGTCCAGCGCGCTGACCGGGCGGGTCAGCGGATCGCCCTGCGTCTGGGGTTTTGTGTCCGGGAAGAACCGTTCGAACGGGGCATGCAGCATACCGCAGAACGGCATCGACAGAATCAGCAGAGATGCATTGAACGCCAGATGCGCATTGACCAGCATCTGTCCCTGATAGTCCGCGCTCAGCATTCCGGTCCTAAGGGCCAGATTGGCAGCAAACAGGCATATAACAGCCCAAAGTCCGCGTAGTGCAAGGTTGGCAAAGGGGATGCGCCTTGCGCGCGGCTCCATCCCGCGGGTCAGCCAGACGGGGATCAGCGCACTGCCCAGATTAGCCCCCAGAACCAGCGAAAGACCCGCCGAAAATGGCAGCGCTCCAATCTGCACCAGCGTCACGCACATGAGAATCGCCGCGACCGAACTGTGCATCACAAAGGCCAGCGCGCCCCCGACCAGAAAGGCGGCCACATAATCGCGCACCAGATAGTCGGCGATGGCGGGCAGAAAGGCACTGTCGCGGATCGGGTCCATCGCCTCGCGCAGGAACCGCAGCGAGATCAGGATGAAGGCAACCCCCATCAGGATGCGTCCGATCTGGCGAGGCTTCTTACGCTCGGTCTTGACGAACAGCCAACCGCCCACCGCCAGCAGCAGCGGTACCAGCCAGTCCAGCCGGAACGACAGAATTTGGATCACCAGGGCCGAGCCCAAATCACCGCCCAGCACAATCGCCAGACCGGCGGAAAAGGCCAGATACCCACCGGCGGCAAAACCCGAAGCCAGCAGCGCAACCGCTGCAGAACTTTGCAGCACAACCGCCAACAACATGCCCGTCATGCTTGCGCCGATCATGCTGTCATTGCGGGTCAGAACCCGCTGGAACGAGGCACCATAGCTGCGCTCGATCCCAGTGCGCACCATGCGCACCGCAAACAGCAGCAACATCGTTGCGCCGGCTAGCTGCATCAAGAAAACGAGTATTGCCATTATGTAATTGCCTCAGGTCTTGGTTGGGGCTCATCCTGCGCGCTGCTATCAGCAGGAAACCCGTCTTTGGTGCGGAGATATGTCATTCAGCCGCCAACAGTGTTTTGATCTGCCAGCCCTCAAGTTTTGCCGCCAGCTTTTTCCCGGGAAGCGCATCGGTGATCAGTTGATCGACAGCCTGAGGCTCAAACCCCTGATGTGGCCCCGAGGTGTCGAATTTCTGATGCACCATGGCGATCATGGTCCGACTTGTGCGGTCCACCACCACCGAGGCCAGCTCGGCCTCGCCGGGGCTTTGGTACAGAAACCCGAATTTCGGATCCAGCGCATCCGGGCTAAGGATCGCGATGTCGTACGTATAGCGGCGCACCTGCGCCTCGGCGACGAAACCGAACGTCCCCATTTCGTCCTTGCGCATTTCACCACCCAGCAGAAAGACGCGGTTTCCGTTGTGTGCCAAAAGCTTATGCGCCACGTTCATCGAATTGGTCACAACCGTCAGATCGCGCCTGTCCCGCAAGGTCTCGGCGACGAATGCGGTCGTGCTTCCGACGTCAAGGAACAGCGTGGCCCCGTCCGGGACCAGGCTGGCAACTGCCTTGGCAACCTGCATCTTTTCTTCGGTGAACTCGCCAAGGCGTTGGAAAAAGCCGATCTCGTGCTGAGCATCCAAAAGGCGAACCATGCCATGGTTCCGCTCGACTATTCCCAGCTTGGACAGCGATTTGATAGTGCGCCGGATCGTCTCGTCCGAAACGCTGAGCGTTTCAGCCAACTCGACATTGCGGGCCTGACCGCCCAGTTGACGCAGCGCTTCGATTACCTGAAGCTCTCTCGGAGATAACGAATTTCGGGCGATCACGTTCGCAACCCTCACTACTTTGCGCGGTTTTCGCATCAATATCCAACAAAGTCCACACAAGTATTGTTTTTTGCAGACTTTAATCCCCACTATTGGGTGAATCATGACCGGTGGCGATAAAGGTAACGCCTCCGAGGCCCATCTGAAAATTCTGGCGACAAGTGATAAAGATCATATTGACGCATCCCTCTTTCTCGGGCACTCAGATCGCCGATGGTTCCCGACGGTGCGCCCAAGGGATGAAAAGGGAATACGGTGCGGTACCGGGATGACCGGGATACGCCAAATCCGTAACTGCCCCCGCAACTGTAAGCGGTGAGCGACGCCAAACACCCACTGGCCCAAGGGCCGGGAAGGACGGCCGAGCACAGACCCGCAAGTCAGGAGACCTGCCATCAAATGTTAACCAACCCGGGGCGGGGCGTCCTGGAAGGAGGCTTGGATGGCACGTCTGACGCGTGATTACATGATCGGCACCTTCCGCCCGCGCTTGGCAGCAAGTGGAGCGGACAATGCCAGAACGACCTGACCATTTTCTTCTGATCTGCGCCACCTGTGCCGAAGGCAGGCCTGCTGATACCCTGCACCGCGATCTGGCGGGCAAGCTGCCACATGGGTTTGCGATCCGTACTATTGATTGCATGGCGGGCTGCGACCGCCCCCGGACCGTTGGCTTTCAGGCCACGGGGAAGGCCCAATACCTGTTCGGGGACATCCAGACAAAAGCGGATGTCGAAGCGCTGGCGCAATTCGCCCTGCAATATCAGAACACGGCAGACGGATGGACGAATGCCACCGACAGACCGCCCGCGCTGCTGACCAAGACACTGTCCCGCCTGCCTGCGATCCACGGCGAGGGACAGGCATGAAAACTCCGGATTTCCTGATAGCACGCGACCTTGAATACTATGCGCTGAACGGCGACGTCCTGTTGCAGGGCGTGTCGTTCGAACTGAGCGAAGGCGCGATACTGGCTATTGCCGGTCCGAACGGAGCGGGAAAAACCACATTACTGAACCTGCTGTGCGGTGCGGTCGATCTGGCGCTGGGGGATGTGCTGATCAGGGGGCGCAGCCTCAGGCAGATGTCCGCGTCCGAGCGGGCCCGGATGATCGCCGTGGTCAGTCAGCAGGAATATCCCGACGGGCGGCTGTCATTGCGCGATTATGTTGCGCTGGGTCAGATCCCGATTCGGGCCGACCGCTCGGCCGAAGATCATGCCGCCGACCTGTCGCGCATTCTGGACCTGACCGGACTCACAACTCTGGCCGACAAGAAAATGGCCGTGCTGTCCGGGGGCGAGCGTCAGCGGGCCCATATCGCGCGGGCGCTGGCGCAGAACCCGTCGCTGCTGTTTCTGGATGAGCCGACCAACCATCTGGACCCCGATGCCAAGGGGCGGATGCTGTCTCTGGTCGCGGAACTCGGCATTACCGTGGTCATGATCGTCCACGATCTGGTCATGATCCCGGAATTCGCCACCCATGTCGCGCTGATGAAATCCACCCGCTTGACCGGTTTTGGACCCGTGGCCGAGGTGCTGACCTCGGATCGGGTGCGCGACACGTTTGGGGTCGATTACCTGTGCCTGCCGCACGAAGGCCGCATGATTCCGGCGCTGGACATCCGAAGAACCTCAATTTCAACTCAATCAAGGAGTATCCCCGAGTGAAACACATCTGGTCCGTGGTTCTGACCACAGCCATGGCGGGCAGCGCTGCCGCGCATGAGATCACCGTCGACAATTGCGGTGAACCGCTGGTCTTTGACACCGCGCCCGAGCGGCTGGTGGTGCATGACATGAACATGACCGACATGGCCTTTGCGCTGGGTCTGCAGGACAAGATCGTCGGTCTGACCGGCATCACCGGCTGGTACAAGACCAGCCCCGAATTCGACACGCTGCGCGGCGACATCCCCGAGCTTGCGCCGAAATATCCCACGGTCGAAAACCTTGTGGCGGTCGAACCGGACCTGTTCTTTGCCGGTTGGTATTACGGCATGAAGCCGGGCGGCGACGTAACGCCCGACACGCTGGAACCCTTTGGCATCAAGACCATGATCCTGACCGAAAGCTGCGTGCATCTGGACAAGGACCGCCCCGAAGCCAGCATGGACCTGCTGTTTGACGATATCCTGCGTCTGGGGAAGGTGATGCATGTCGAGGACAAGGCCGAGGCGCTGGTCGCTGGCTGGAAAGAGCAACTGGCCGGGATCGAGGCCAAGACTGCCGATCTGTCCAAACCGCGCGTTTTCCTGCTGGACGGTCCGGCGGATGCGCCCTTCACAGCCGGTAAATTCGCCATCCCCGACGCGATGATTACCGCAGCGGGCGGCGAGAATGTCACCCATGACATGGATACCAGCTGGGGCCGCACCTCGTGGGAGGCCGTAGCGGCCGCAAATCCGGAATTCCTGGTGCTGCTGGACTATCAGACCGGCAATGGCGCGGCGGATACGTTCAAGTTCCTGCAGGAACACCCCGTCATGTCGCAGACCGACGCGGTCAAGAACGAGCGCTGGATCGGCCTGCGGTACGAGGAACTGACCCCCGGACCGGCAAATATCGAGGCGATCTCGAAAATGGCGCGGGCCATGCATCCGGGTCAGAGCTGACATGGGCCGAACCGGCCTGACACTTGTGCTGGGGGCGGTCATACTGGCCGCCCTTCTGCTGATCTCGACGATCTACGGCACCACCCCGATCCCCCTGCCCGATACGGTCGACGCCGTTCTGCTGGGCACCGGGCTGTCCGGGGGCGAGATGTCGCCGCTGCACCGGATCGTCTTTGATCTGCGCCTGCCGCGCGCGCTGTTTGCGGCGGTGATCGGGGCCGGGCTTGGGCTGGTCGGTGTTGTCCTGCAGACCACAACGCGCAACGATCTGGCCGACCCGTTCCTGTTCGGCCTGTCGTCGGGGGCCGCAGCCGGGGCCGTGTTCGTCATTACCGTAACGGGCGATATTCTGGGCTTTTGGACCCTGCCTCTGGCGGCGTTCTGTGGCGGGCTGATCGCATCGGGCATCGTGCTGGCGCTGGTCCACGGGCTACGCACCAGCGCGCCGGAAAAACTGATCCTGGCGGGGCTGGCAGTTTCGTTCCTGTTCTCGGCCATCACCAACTATCTGATTTTCGCAGGCGACAGCCGCGCGGCGCATTCGGTGATCTTCTGGATGCTGGGCGGTCTGGGCCTTGCACGGTGGGAGACGTTTCCGCTGGTCTGCGCCGGTCTGCTGCTGATCCTCAGCTATTCGCTCTATCGCAGCCGCTGGCTGGACGCGCTGCTGACCGGAGATCTGACGGCATCTACCCTCGGAGTACCCGTTCAGGGGCTACGGTTCAGCATGTTCTTCGTTGCCGCGCTGGCGACGGCCGTTTTTGTCTCGGTTGCCGGTGTCATCGGCTTTGTCGGCCTGATGGTGCCCCATATCGCACGCGGCATCGCCGGACCGCTGCACCGCCAGCTGCTGCCGACGGCGGCGATCGTGGGCGCGGGGCTTCTGACGGGGTCCGACATTATCAGCCGCCTGCTGCTGGCCCCGCAGGAACTGCCGGTGGGCATCGTCACGACATCCATCGGATCGGCATTCGTGTTCCTTCTGCTGTTCCGAAGCGCGAAGGCACGGCGCTAATCATAGAAATCCCGACCCAACCCCCGAGAATAGCCCCCGGACCGCCTAGCCGATGAACCGCATCACGATTGGTGCACCAAGGATGACCAGCACCATCCGAAACACGTGATGCGCAACCACGAAGGCGACGTCTGCTCCGACGATCAGCGCCAGTACGGCCATCTCGGCCTGCCCGCCCGGTGCGAAAGCCAGCAGGGCCTCGCGTCCCGGTGCAAGGTTAAGGATAATCGCGAACTCGACCAACGCGAAGGTCAACGCGATCAGAACGAGGCAGAAGCCGACCCCGGCCACAAGGTCGCGCTGAACTTCGGCGCGCGTCACGCCCGAGTATTTCGCGCCCACGGTCAGCCCGATGAAAAACTGCGCCAGCCAGATCGCCTCGGCAGGCGGGCGAAAGTGCAGGAACCCGGTCAGGGCGGCAATCGCAGCCGCAATCATCGGGCCGAGAATTGACGCGCCGAACAACCCGACCCGTTCAGCGATGCGCCAGCCTGCGATGGCACAAACCAGCATGATCAGTAATTCCTGCAACGGGATCGACGCCGCAGGCGCGCCGGGCGGGTTGCTGAGGTCGACATCCCAAATCAATTCAAGAATAAACGGCAGCGCCGCAACGATCAGCAGAACCCGCGTTGCATGGATCAGCGAGAGGGTCCGCACATTGCCACCGGCCTCTTCACCGAAAACCAGCATATCCTGAAGCCCGCCGGGCATCGCGGCATAGTAGGCGGTCGGCATGTCATATCCCCAGACGCGACGGAAATAGGGTACGCCGATCAGTCCGATCAAAATCACGCTGACCGGGATCATGGCAAGCGTGGGCCACATGGATGGGAAACTCGCCAGAACCGCCGGTGTCAGGGTCGCCCCGACGGCTACGCCCAGAATAGTCCGCATGGTTTTGTTCACGGCCGCAATCCCGCGCAGCGGCATCCCGAAAGCAGCCGCTATGAGGCAGGCGAAGATGGGGCCTAGCAACCAAGGCAAGGGTAGGTCGAGCAAGTGAAACCCGGCCACGCCAGCAAGACCAACTGCGAAGGTCAGAACGACCGTCATCGCTGGAGTTTCACGGGGGCTGTCATGAACTTTCCGCCTTTCAAAACTGTGACCTCAGGAACGCGTGATTGGTTTTTTACTATTTGCCCCGATCACTACTTAACATCTAATCTGTCGCAGCATGAAGTGCTTGAAGATCAGGTGACGTCATCGAAAAAGAGGGGTGAGGGCGTCCAGCGACTTTAGCGTCGCGATACCTTGCGACAGTGCGTAGAGGTCACCCGCATTTTCATGACCACCCATACAATCGATGAATTTGTCTCGTTTCTGCGTCTCAGAAAATGGCTCGGTGATGCTGCCTTTTGGATTGCGCCGAACCCGCTCGACCTGTGATCCATCCACGAGTGTCGCAGTCAGGATATGCGGCAGAAAATCTTCGGCTGCTTCTTCTTCGACCGTGTAGTGGGTCATCTTGGTCCGGTCGAGCAGAGGCTCGTCCGCATGGTTCGCCACGCCTTCGGGGGTGAAATCCGTGACGCTCAATCGGCCCGCCCGCACCGCGCGCGCAATGCAATAGGACATGGAAAACCGGGCTTCCATTTCGTTTTCGGGATGCGTGAACGGCATGTTCCGATAATTCGCGATGCGCACCTTGACCGAGATGTCCGCGATGTTCTCGGGGGTGATCGCGCCTTCATCCCGCAGATCCAGCGCCATGTCGATGGCCATATGGCTGGACCCGCAACAGGCGAACCGTTTTGGCATGACACCGGCGGTTTCGATATAGTGGGGCATGTCGGGGGCTATGTTGAGATCGCCGTATCCGCGAGGGTCTTTGCCGCCGAAAAGCTCAAGAAACCCCTGCCCCCGCTCAATGATATCAGCGTGCCCGGACAGGCCAGCCCGCGCCAGACGGGCGGCTTCGATGGCATTTTTGGCGCCCATTCCCGCGTGGAACGGTTTCACTGGCGCACCGAACTGGGCCTTGCTGCCCGAGGCGAAGCTGACGGCCAGCGACATTGCGTGAACGATTTGTGCGCGATCGAACCCCATCATCGAAGCCACGCCAGCCGCCGTTCCGATGGTGCCGATTGTCGACGTGCTGTGCCAGCCAGCGGTGTAGTGAGAGGGCACCACACCCGCGCCAATCAGGCCTTGGACCTGCAGCGCGACCAGATAGGCCTCGACGACCTCTGCGCCGGATGCGTTCAGCTCATCGCCGATTGCCAGCAAAGCCGGAACTGAAACCGCCGAAGCGTGGCTGAGCGCGGGGCGGAAATTATCGTCGAAATCCAGTGCATGGGCTGCGGTTCCGTTGATCGCTGCGGCAGTTGCAGCGTCTGACCGCCCGCCACCAATCAGCCGCGCCGGGCCGTCCTGAGTCGACCCCGACAAATAAGCCTGTCGTACACTGAGCGTCGCCGGATCATCACGGCCCAGATACATACACGCGAGCGTGTCCGTGATCGCATCGGCTGCAAGCGCGCGTTGACGATCTGTCGATTGGTACGAGATGCACCAATCCGCGATGCGCTCCAGAACGGTGCTCATGTCAGTTGGGCATGCTGGTCGGGGCCAGCACGTTCTCGACGACCTCGGCAAACCATGCCGCGCCGACGGGCAGAACGTCATCATTGAAATCGTAGCGCGGATTGTGCAGCGGCACGGCCGTTTCACCGGGTTTGGTGGTGCCGATCCGGGCAAAGCAACCGGGGCGCGCTTGTGCCAAAAAGGCAAAGTCCTCGCCCCCCATCGCCGGTGGTCGCTTCATCATTACATTGTCGCTACCAACAACAGCGATGGCGGCGTCCATGCCAAAATCAGTCGGCACATCTGCGTTGATCACCGGCGGATAGCCGCGCCGGTAATCGACGGCAACCTCGGCTCCCATCGTTGCCGCCGCATTGTGGGCGACTTCGGCAATCAGCCTTTCGAATTCGTCCTGAACCTCGGGTGTCAGGCTGCGGGCGGTGCCTTGCAGTTCGGCCACTTCAGGGATCACATTGCCTGTTGTGCCCGCATGAAACTGCGTCACCGAGATCACGCCGTTTTCCAACGGATCGATGCGGCGCGAGAGGATCGTCTGCAGCGACAAGGCAATCTGCGCGCCCGCGATCAGCGGATCGACGGTATGATGCGGACGAGCGGCATGCCCGCCCTTGCCCGTGACCGTAATGTAAAACCGGTCGGACGCCGCCATTGTCGGGCCTTTGACCACGCTCATCACGCCTTCGGGCAATAATGGGTCGTTGTGTTGGCCGAACACCATGTCGGCTGGAAATTTTTCGAACAGGCCTGCATCAAGCAGGCTTTTGGCGCCAGCCAGCCCCTCCTCGGCGGGTTGAAAGATCGCATGAACGGTGCCCGAAAACCGACGCGTCTGCGACAGGTATTTCATCGCGCCAAGCAGCGTAGCGGTATGCCCGTCATGGCCACAGCCATGCATGACGCCCGGCACAGTCGAAGCCCAGGGCGAGTCACCCTGATCTTCCATCGGCAGCGCGTCCATGTCGGCGCGCAGGGCAACCGCACGGTTGCCTTCGCCCGCGCGCAGAGTTGCGACGATGCCGGTCTCGGTCAAACGTTCAAACGGGATGCCCCATTCCGTCAGTTGGCGGGCGACAAAATCCGAGGTTTCGAATTCCTTGTACCCCAGTTCGGGGTGGGCATGGAGATGTCGACGCCAGCCAGTCATTTCGTCGGCAAAGGCGGTAATTTCGGCGGGAATAGCCATAAGAAAACCTCGAGCGTTTGAAAGGCTCTGCCCTCTATCCGCGGGCGGCAGCAGAGGGCAGGTGCTGTGTTTGGGATCAGTCGTCCTGAATGGCGGCAAGCGCCTTGTTCATCCGGGCTTTTCTGATCCGCATGATGATCATGATCACCGTCAGGATCAGGATCGTCAGCGAAATCGGACGCTGGAAGATGATCCAGAGGCCGTCGTTGGCAAGCAACTGGGTCTGACGCACCGCACGCTCCATGCCGCCGCCCAGAAGCAAGGCGATCATGAAGGCCGGGATGTTGTAGTGATAACGCCGGAACAGATAGCCAAGGACGCCGAACAGAACCATGATCCATACGTCGAACAGGGACGAGTGCAGCACATACGCCGACGAGACCGAGATCATCAGGATCAGTGAATATGTGATCCGCGCAGGCACCGCCAGAATGATCCGTCCGATCATCGGGCTGAACCAGAAGCCCACGACGAAGTAGGCGACGATACAGAACAGACCGGCGCTGAACAGTGCATAGATCAGGTTGGCGTCTTCGGTAAAGACCTGCGGCCCGACGGTGATGCCATGGATCAACATCGCACCCGCCAACAAAGCCGCCTGTGTCGAGCCGGGAATCCCCAGCGTCAGCAGCGGGATCAGGTTCGCGCCCGAGGTGGCGTTGTTGGCGGCCTCTGAAGCTGCAACGCCTTTGACCTCGCCATCGCCCCATTCGTCATCGGGCTTGGCCTGCCGTCTGGCTTCGCCGAAGGACAGGAACGACGCGACCGAGGCTCCGATGCCAGGGAACATGCCGACCGAGGCTCCGATGAACATGGATCGTATGATCGTCGGCAGAACCCGCAGATAATCCGCGAGCCCGAAGGTATCGTCCGGTTTGCTGACTTCGTTCTTTTGGTTCTTTTGATCCTTGTGCGAGGTCGCGCCAAAATCCCGAACGTCAAAGCGGTGGAACACTTCGCCAACCACAAAGATGCCGATCAACGCCGGGACCAGCGGCAATCCATCCATCAGCGGCAGCTGATCAAAGGTCATGCGCAGATTGCCCGAGATCGGATCGAACCCGACTAAGGCCAGAGTAATGCCGAACAAGGTGCTGATGATGCCTTTGATCATCGATTCACCAATGATCGAAGAGATCACGACAAAGGCGAGAATATAGATCGTCACCAGCTCGGGCGGGCCGATTTTGACGGCGTAAACTGCAAGATAGGCCGCGCCAAAGATCAGCAGACACTCCGAGAAGAAATCGCCCGTTGCCGACGCCGCCGTAGCAGCGCGTAGCGCTTTGACCGGGTATCCCTTCCGCGCCAGCGGATGACCTTCGATCATGGTCGCAGCCGCGGAAGGGGTCCCGGGAGTGTTGAACAGAATTCCGGGGATCGAGCCGCCGAAATCCGATGATTTTGAGATCGTATACATCAGGATCAACGCGATCAGCGGATCCAGATAGAACGAGAAGGGCAATAGCAGGGCGACCGCGGTTGTACCGCTCAGCCCCGGCACGGCGCCGACGAGGATACCCGCAACCGAGCCGATGATGGCGACAATCACCGCACTAGGGCTGGTGATGAACGCCGACATACCTTCCAGGAATGGAGACATATTCTAGTTCCTTTTGATCGGTCTTCGGATGCGCTCAGAACGCGGCAAAGAAGTCTCGGCGCCATGTGGGCACCTTGTCGTTCAACCCAGTCGAAATCAGCGCGCCGTCCCCTTCCGTGATGCCCAGGAAGAAGAAGAACAGCAGGTATGAGAAGAGGGTGAAACACACCGCAATCGTTGCCTGCTTGCGGCCGAATTCTCCGGTAAACAGGCTGATCGCGACAAAGCCCACGATGGTCGTAGCGATGATGTATTCAGCAGCCCAGAAGATGATCGGGTAGGAGCAGCCCACCAGCGCAATCAGAACGCCGCGCCGCGTCATGAACGGCAGATAGGCATCCGGATCCTCACGCTCTTCAAGACTGGCGCGTGCGGAGGGCGACAGGACAACCACGGCCAGCAAGATGACCGACAACACGATGATGGCCAATGCAAAGGCAACTCCGCTGTCTTGTGCAATGCCAGCCAAACCACCAACCGACAGCAGATCATACGCGCCTGCCAGAAAAACAACGATCATGAAGAGACCGAACAGGATCTCGCCGTCAAGCCACTTAGGCATCTTTCCCTCCCTATTTCCGTTGACCGAAGGCAGCGTACCGCCTCCGGTCCTGATCAAGATGCTCTTACAGCGAGCCTGCGACCGCGTCGGTCGTCGGGCGCCATGCGTCCATCAGCGTTTTCATGTGCTCATGGGTTTCCGCACCATCCATGAACACGACATTCAGGTTCGCATTCTTGACTTTTTCCTGCGTCGCCGGGTCTTCGATGGCGAACTTGAACGCAGCCGTCAGTTCCTCGATCACCTCGTCGGGGGTGTCTTTGGGGGCAAGCACGAGGTAAGGCGCGGGCATTGCGACGAACTCGGTGTTCTGTTCGGCGAAGGACAGCATGTCGGGGGCCAGACCATCACGTTCTTCAGCCATAACGCCGATTGCGCTCATGGTGTCGAGGTTGGCCAGATAGTGGTGCGTGCCAACCACGCCAAAGGCCACCTGATCGCCGATGATCGCAGCACGGGCCGGGGCACCGCCTGCAAAGGGTACGTCCTGCACCTTGTCCTGCAGACCGTTGGCCAGAAGCCAGCTGGTCATCGCAACATCGGTGATCGACCCTTTGCCGGTATGGGCCCAGCGAAGCTGTTCGCCTGCCGCATCGGCGTCCAGAATGGCTTGCTTCAGATCGGCAACCGAGTTCAGGTTGCGCGCCTTGGGCGCAACAACTGCCAGGTTCGCCACGGCAACATGCGCAACCGGTTTGAAGTCGTTCAGGACGTCAACTCCGGTCTCTTTGACCATCGTTGCGATCATGGCCGAGCCCGAGATCATCACGACGGTCTGGCCATCCGGCTTCGACGGCTTGGTGAATTTCAGACCAATCAGCTGGCCTGCGCCCGGGCGGTTTGCCACGACGATGGGCTGATTATCCAGTGCCTCGGTCAAAGCCGGAGCGAAGATGCGGGACAGTGTATCAAGCCCGCCGCCGGGTTTTGCGCCCACAACGATCGTGACCGGCCCGTTCGGGAAGTTGTCGGCAGCTGTTGCAGCACCGGCCATAGCGGCCAGCGCGATCGTCGCGCTTGCCGCTACGCTTTTGAGTGTTCTGTACATGGTGTTCTCCCTTGATTGGTATGCGCAGAATTGAGGTTGAAGTAAGCATCCACAAAGCGGGTGAGCTTATGCAGAATGTCGTCGAAGAAGATCTTGCCTGCCTCGGCACTGAACGGCACGTTTTCACCGTTGATTTTTGCGTCTTCGCTGATGTCCTCAGCATAAACGGGTAGGTTTATGTCGAGATCCTCGAACTTGCCCTGATGCAGGGAAACAAGGGGGATCCCGTTCATCTCGCCCTTGCCCTCACGATACACGTCCTGCTGCTGCGGGCAGTCATCGGGGAACAGATAGCGGCTGAGCGAGCCCATCGGCTCGGTCCCGTGGCCTTTGGCGCGAATACCGAGTTCGGGCTGCGCACGGTTCCACACATCATCGTCGAACTTGCCCCAGACATTAACCGACGGAATGATGATGCCGTGCTTGGCGCGTGCCAGACGAAGCTGATTGGCGATGATCCCGGAATTGCCGCCATGCCCGTTCAGGACGAGGATATTCCGAACCCCGTCCCGAATGAGGCCGTCCACGATCTCGGAAAATACGGCGGCAAATGTCTCAGCCGACAGGGCGATGCCGGCGGGGGCGTTCTGAAAATAGGTGGCATGGCCAAACGGCAGCGTCGGCACGGTGATGCAACCTGTCGCCTCGGCCAGACGCTTGGCCAGCTCATCGACCAACCGGTAATCCCCCATGGGCGTGTAGCAGCCGTGCGGTTCGGTCGAACCGACCGGGATCAGGAAGGGCTTGTCGGCGGCGACGGCTGCGCGTGCGTTCAGAATGGTGGTTGCTGCAAGATCGGTCATTGCGCGGTCTCCACGTTCACGGCGTATTGCGCCACCAGATCATCCGCCCCGGACAAAGCACCCAAAGTGGCCCCGGCCTTCATGTCGGCACGGCGCTGAGTGCTCGTGTTCTCTTTCGCCGCCGCTGCTTTGGCTAGCTCTGAGGCTTCGGCGCAGGGAATGCAGATCACTCCGCTATCGTCTGCCATGATCAGATCCCCCGCGTGAACCACGACGCCACCGCAGTTGACGGGCAGGTTCAGGCTGCCAGCGGGGCCGGTCCGACGCGTGGTGATGGGCGAAACGCCATCGGACCACACGGGAAGATCATGCTCGCGAATTTCGTCGGGATCGCAAATCGGGCCATCGACAATCGCACCCGCCGCGCCCGCCTGCACCAGCCCATAGGCTACATTGCCGCCAAGGCAGGCCAGACGGGTGTCCCCTGCCCGGTCGATCACAACGACATCACCGGGCCGCACGCGCCCAGACGCATAGTGCAAAAGAGTGGAATCCGGCGTGGGCAGTCGCAGCGTCACGGCTGTTCCCATGATGCGTTTGTCGGACTGGCGCGGCGTGATGCGACGATGATCGAGAAAGCCGGTCCAGGTCAGGTGACCGACCGTTGCGACCGAAACGCCGGATAACATCGACAAGATTTCGCCGTCAATCTGGTCCGGCATGGGGGCTATGTCGTAGTGCTCAGGCATATGTTCGAACATTTCTATTATTTCGATGATCGACTGATTTGTAGCAGGATTGGAATTATCGGTCAATAATTTCAAATTCGACTATTTTCTGATGCCCGATCGCATGCTAAACACTAGGAATGCGCACAGATATTTTGCCCACCTCAGCGACCTCGACCGCCAAAGAACCCATCACGAACCGAATCTATGATTCGATTCTCGAGGACATCCGCTCTGGAAAGCTTGAGCCGGGCCAAAAGCTGAAAGTGCGTGAGCTGACATCCGAATATGGCGGCAGCACCGGATCATGCCGGGAGGTCCTGAACCGGCTTGCGGGCGAGCGTTTTGTGCAAACCAAAGGCATGACCGGGTTCAGCGTCCGCGATCTGTCCGCCGAAGATCTGGTCGAGGTGCTCGATCTACGGGACCAGCTGGAATCGCAGGCCTTCGTTCAGGCGATCCAGCATGGGGATACCGAGTGGGAAGAACGCATGGTTCTGGCGTTCCACAGACTTGAGCGCGAGCGCGCCCGAGAAGGAACCTCGCTGATCGAACGGGAATACTACCATCGGGAATTTCATCTGGCTCTGATCGGAGCCCATACATCCGAATGGCATCAGTTCTTTATCAGGACACTAAGCCTGCATTCCGAGCGATATCGCCGGATTCTTCTGCCAAAGAGGATATTCGAACCCGACTACGTGCGCGTGGTCGATGAAGAACATGAGCAGATCATGCGCCTCGCGCTGGAACGCCAAGCTGAAGAAGCGGCGGATTTGCTAGCGAAACATCGCTCAAGATCACGGACCGATCTGCTTGTTGCACTGGAAGGTCGCTAACCGCGAATCTGATTTCGCCCATATCCCCGCATAAAGTGAAGCTGAAGACATGACTCTGCCCCGGATTGCCCTGATCCATTTCCATCTGGAAAGCAATCGCGCCGCGCCGATCACCGCACGCACGGATTTTGCCGCCCAACGTCTGGCCATCGGAGAAGACTTCGCTCGCGACCTCAAGGACAAACCGTCCCTCGCCTCGGCGGGCATCAGAGGGTTCCGAGAGGATTTCGGGCCGTTTGACCCCGTGCCAGTCTTTGCGGCTTTCGCAGGTGCTGGCGGCATGATGGACGGCCCGTTTTTCGATGAACTATTGCAAGTGGTGCGTGACCAGCTTCCGGCTGATGTGGACGGTGTCTATCTGGATGCGCACGGAGCCTGCATCGCAACCAATGACGAAGACCCCGACGGGACGCTGATCTCCTTAGTCCGCGAAATTGTCGGGCCGGTTGTCCCGCTGGTGGTCACGCTGGATCTACACGCCCATGTCAGCCCGGCCATGATCAAAGGTGCGGACTTTATCGCCGCATATCGAACCAATCCTCATGTGGATCAGTTCGAACGGGGACAGGAAGCCGCCGGTGCGATGAAACGGCTTCTGAACGGAGAAAAGACAGGCCGTGCCTTGGTCCGCCTGCCCTTTATTCCGCCGTCAACCACGCAGGATACGACTGGTGGACCATATGGGCGGCTGATGACAGAGGCGGTGGCGCAGGCGGTCGACCCGATCTGGAACGTGTCGTTATGCGCAGGCTTTTCCGTCGGGGATTCTTCGAAAGCCGGAGTGAATGTCACGGTCACGGCGGATACCTCTGCGGTCGCGCTGAAAACCGCGCGCGCAATCGGTCAGGCGTTTTGGGACGCGCGTCATGAGTTCCGGATCAACCTGACCTCGATCGACGATTCCGTTCGCCTGATGTCGGATAGGGGGACCGCTCGGATATATGCAGACGTGGCAGATAACCCGGGCGGCGGAGGACGTGGCAACACGCTCGCCATTCTCCGCGCCATGCTCGACGCAGGGGTCGGAAACGCTCTGGTCGGAATGCTATTTGACCCCGAGCTCGCCGCCGAGGCTGCGGAACATGGCGAGGGCGCAAGTTTTCAAGCCCGGTTCAACCGATCCGAACCCAACGCGCAATCGGGCCATCTGACAGCTGACGTCGACGTTGTGAAACTGGCCGATGGCCCGGTCGATTGCAGGCGTGGCCTGTATGCTGGCGGGCGGCAAGACCTTGGTCGATGCGCCCTTCTGCGGTGCCAAGGCGTGCTGATCATGGTCACAAGCATTCGCCGCCAATTGTGTGAACCTGCCTTCGTCGAGCGTTTCGGGCTGAACATCGCTGATTTCAGCACTATCGTGGTAAAATCCCGCGGCCACTTTCGGGCCGGGTTCGACGAATTTTTCACGCCTGACCGTGTCATAGAAATCGACGGCCCCGGCCTGACGTCCCCCGAACTGTCCCGAATAGACTTCAAGAAAACCCCCCGCCCGATCTACCCGATTGACGCAAGCGTCGACTGGGCAGCCAAAGGCGAAGGTTACGTTGCGGGTCATTCGCCATAGATCGCCCAAGCGTCGGATCGGGATGACTTTGGGCAGCTCTGGCGGGCGATCTGATAGCGGATGGCAGGGTGCTGAACATTCAACGCATCGGCGGCCCGAGTGAAGCTCCCCAGAACATAGATTTCTTCGAAAGCGCTAAGACCTTTCAGCGTTGGCGTGCTTCGTAACACTAAAAATTCCATACCCCTTCAAGATTTTCGCGCATTTTGCAGATGATACGTTCGAGTTAGACAACACCAGATCAGAAATTAATCAGGCAGGGTCATGGCAATGCACCATTGACGATCCTGATATGACCGAGACATGCTCGACCAGACAGTGGCTGGTTTGTAGGGGATCATATCGAGTACCGGTTTTTCCACTGGGCTTTCTGGCTGAAAATTCCGCGCCACCAAATGGGCCGATGAGCCAAGAAACTATGATCTGGTCATTTTGGGAGGAAGGCCATGCAATCAAACTACGATGCGCTGACGCAAAACGCAGCCAACTTCGTACAGCTTTCGCCGTTGTCGTTCCTGTCCCGGGCCAATTCGCTTCATGGCGACCGCGTGGCGGTTATCTACGGAGACCTGCGCCGAAGCTGGGCCGAGCTTGGGACGCGCGCCCGGTCCATCGCCAGCGGTCTCAGCGCACTGGGGCTGGCCAAGGGCGATACGGTTTCAGTGCTCTGCCCCAACATCCCCGAATTGTTCGAACTGCATTTTGCGGTGCCCCTGTCGGGCGCCGTTCTGAATACTCTGAACACCCGCCTCGAGCCGGAAACGATCGCCTACATTCTGGATCACGCGGATACAAAGCTGGTGATCGTTGATCGCGAGTTTGTCCCGTTGCTGTCGCAGGCCTTCCAGCGACTGGGCCGGTCCATCCCCGTGGTCGAAATCAACGACCCAAACGCACCCGCCTCGGAAACGCTGGGCGGACGGGATTACGAAGAACTGGCAGCGTCGGCCGTCGACCCGAACCTTTGCGACGCACCGGCCAGCGAATGGGATGCCATTGCGCTGAATTATACCTCTGGCACATCGGGCTGCCCGAAAGGCGTGGTCTATCACCATCGCGGCGCGTACCTCATGGCGTTGGGGACCGTAGCAGCCTGGGAGATGCCTCATTACCCGGTCTACCTGTCTGTGGTTCCCATGTTCCACTGCAACGGCTGGGGCCATCCCTGGATGATGGCAATTCTGGGTGGCACCAAGGTTTTCACCCGCACCCCGGCAGCGGACAAGGTTCTGGATGCCATCCGCACTCATGGCGTTACGCATCTGGGCGCTGCACCGATCGTGTTGCAGATGGTCGCCGAACACGAAAAGGCGGGAACGGCTCCGTTCGACCCGGCGATCCGGGTTCTGACCGCCGGTGCGCCCCCGCCCCCGTCGGTTCTGGAAAAGACCAGAGCGATGGGCCTTGATGTCATGCAGGTTTACGGCCTGACCGAAACCTACGGCCATATCTCGCAATGCCTCTGGCAAGACGAATGGGACGAGAAACACCCGACCGAGCAGGCTCAACTGCAGGCCCAGCAAGGCATCGCCTTTCCCATGGTCGAAGATGTCACCGTTCTGGACAGCGAAACCGGGCAGGAAGTCCCGCGTGACGGCGAAACGCAGGGCGAGATCGCCATTCGCGGCAACACCGTGATGAAGGGGTATTACAAAGATCCCGCGGCGACTCAAAAGGCCTTTGAGGGTGGGTGGTTCTGGTCCGGTGACGCCGCTGTCGTGCAGCCGGATGGCTATATCCAGATCCGAGACCGCCTGAAGGATGTGATTATCTCGGGCGGTGAAAATATCTCGTCGGTCGAGGTCGAGGCGGTGCTGTATCGTCACCCCGCCGTTCAGGGGGCAGCTGTCGTCGCCAAGCCCGATCCCAAATGGGGCGAGGTGCCCTGTGCTTTCGTCGAACTGCGGCCCGATCATAACGCCACCGAGGCAGAGATCATCAGCTTTTGCCGCGGCAGTTTGGCCGGGTTCAAGGCGCCGAAGGCGGTTGTCTTTACTGACCTGCCAAGAACCTCGACCGGCAAAATCCAGAAATTTCAACTGCGCGATATCGCAAAATCCGCAAAGGAGTAGACCCGCCCAGTCACACCAACAAAACAAACCGCCGAGCCGAAGAAACCAAAGGGCAGCAGGTCGGGCGGATGGTATTTGGGCACAGGGTCCCAGGGTGATGCAGGTCCTTTTTCCGAAACCTCTATTCAGACCAGTCGATGTGCAGCTCTTCGCGGAAGGCGAACCGCACCAGATGCGCTTCGATCACGTCTTTCCAACCTGCCAAGTCACCTCGGGGACCGGTCGTGGCGGTCAGTGTCAGCTTGGCACCGTCCGCGGCAAGGGTGACCCGGTTCCCGCTGGGAAAGGATACGCTGCCTTTCGTCTCATCAAACTCGACCTCGGCCTTATGGGACCAGTGTTTGCACAGCTGCTGTAGGTACTTACCGGCCGCAGCGGTCGTGGCGACACCCGAAACGGTCTGATCCGGCAATAGATCAAGCCCTGCCTTGGCGGCGTTGCGCATCGCTGTTGCAAAAAGCGTGACGTCGATATCCGTGGCCACAAAGCTGGCCCCCAGATCCAGACATTTGCGCTGCATTGCCGGATCAAGCGCCAAGATGCCCGCAGCCTTGCCCGCAGCGACGATACGGGTCAAGGCGTCCAACACGGCTGCGATCACGTCGGGGTGACCCGCGTCACCAAGATGGCCCATGTCGGCGGCCAGATCGGCCGGGCCGATAAACACACCATCCACATCCGTGGTCAGAATGTCGTCCAGCGCGGCCATACCCTTTTTGTTTTCCACCTGCACCAACAGGCAAATCTGGTCATCTGCAGTTTGCAGGTAATCGGGAATGGCGGCAAAGCGCGAGGCCCGCGCCAAAGCAGATCCCACCCCCCGAACGCCAGCCGGTGGATAGCGCACCGCCCGCACCAGATCACGCGCCTGGTCGCCGCTTTCGACCATCGGCACCAGAAGGTTCTGCACGCCTGCGTCCAGATATTGCTTGATCATCCAGGTCTCGCCAATCGGCAGGCGCGCAACTGGCGCACTGCCCGACCCTTCGATCACCCGCACCTGTTCAAGGATCGAACGCAGATCGTTCGGCGCATGTTCACCATCGACCAGCAACCAGTCGAACTGAGCCGTTGCCGCGATCTCGGCCGAATAGGCGCTGGCCAACCCGACCCAGCACCCGATCTGAGGGCGTCCGGCCCCAAGGGCAGCCTTAAACTCATTCTTTGGCGCTGGCATATCCCCTCTCCTCTCAGGCGAAATTGATATCGACCGAGCCGAATGGCCCGAAATCGGCGTGAATCTTGGTGCCCGCCGGGCACTCGACCGGGCGGATGAAACTGCCGGACAGGATGATCTGCCCCGGCTCGATGCTCTGACCGTATTGCGCCATGCGTCGGGCCAGCCAGACCACACTTTCGACCGGGTCGTTCAGCACCCCGGCCCCAAGCCCGGTTTCCTCGATCTCATCATTGCGGAAGGTCAGCGCGCCGACCCAGCGCAGGTCAAAGCTACTCAAGGCGTGGCGTTCGGCCCCAAGAACAATGCCTGCATTGGCCGCGTTGTCGCTGATCGTATCAAACACCGTGCGCGCCTTGCCGGACCCGGGATCGACCCGCTGAATGCGTGTGTCGAGGATTTCGATGGACGGCGCAACGTAATCCGTGGCGGCGATGATATCATCCCGGCTTACGTTCTCGCCCCCCACCGCGGATTTCATGACAAAGGCGATCTCGGCCTCGATCCGCGGCTGGATGAAGCGGCCCGCCGGGACGGTTTCGCCGTTTTCGAACGCCATGTCGTCGAACAGGATGCCGCTGTCGGGAATGTCGATGTTCAGCGCATATTGCATGGCCTTCGAGGTCAGGCCGATCTTCCAGCCGATCACCTTGCGCCCCTCGGCCAGTTTCTGGCGATAGATGGCGTTCTGCACCTCATAGGCATCGTCCATCCCCATCTCGGGATGCCGCAGGGTCAGCAGGCCGATCTGCTTACCCGTGCGCTCAGCCTGCAATAGATCAGCGGCGGCGCGGGCGTGATCTTCGGGCGTCATGGACGCTCATCCTCGACCGTGTTGCGCAGCGTGCCGATCCCGTCGACCGACACCTCGACCACATCACCCGGTGCCAGATATTTCGGAGGATCAAACCGCGCCCCTGCCCCGGTGGGCGTACCCGTCACGATGATGTCGCCCGGCTGCAGGGTCATGAAGGTCGAGATATATTCGATCTCGCGCCGGATCGGGAACATCATGCGGTTCAGCGTGTCGTCCTGCCGCAATTCACCGTTCACCCGGGTCTGGATACGGGCCTCATCCAGCTGCGCGGCGTCGGTGAAGGGCACCAGCCACGGCCCTATGGCACCGGAATTGTCCCAGTTCTTACCCTGAGTGACATTGAACTTTGCGTGACGCACCCAGTCGCGGATCGTGCCTTCGTTACACAGAGTCAGCGCCGCGATGTGATCATAGGCATCTACCTGCGAAATGCGGCGTCCGGCCTTGCCGATCACGATGGCCACCTCGCCTTCGTAATCCAGCGTGTGGTTCTCGGGCGGACGGATCAGGGGGCGGTCATGGCCGGTGAAGCCGCTGGCAAAGCGCGGGAACAGAGACATATATTTCGGCTGCGCGCTGCCATCTTTGTATTCCGCGTTGCGGTCGGGAAAGTTGACGCCCACGCAGAGGATACGGCGCGCGTCGGGCATCACCATGTCATAGGCGAAATCCCGGTGCGTCACCGCGCGGCCCTCGGCGGCTTTGGCCAGTTGATCGAAGGCACCGTCCGCGATTACGTCGTACAGGCTGGCATGATCCGGAAACGCATCGTTCAGGGCAATAGCGCCGGCCTCGGTGATGGCCCCGAAAAACTGACGACCCTCGGCCGAGAAAGTTGCGAACTTCATGACAATGTCTCCCAAATCTCGCGAATGACATCGGCGGCCATCAGCACGTCTTGCCGGGTGGTGTCGAACTGGCCGACCTGAAAGCGGATGATCTTGCGACCATCGAACATACCTTGCGTCAGGTAGATGCGGCCATCATCGTTCAGCGCGTCCACCAAACGCTGCTGCATGGCGTCGTCACCGGGGCAGCGGAAGGAAAACAGGCTGAGGATCGGTCCGGTCGTGATCTCGAACCCCTCGATCGCTCCGATCTGCTCGGCCAGTTCATTGGCCCAGGCGACGTGGTTGCGGATGCGTTCGCGCAGGCCATCCAGCCCGTATGAGCGCAACAGGAACCAGATCTTCAGCGCCCGGAACCGCCGCCCCAGCGGGATGGTCCATTCCGAGTAGTTGGTCACCTCGGCCCCGGTGGTCTTGAGGTATTCCGGCTCGATCTTCAGCGTGTTCAGCTGCGGCGTGGCATCGCGCAGGAACTGGATGGCGCAGTCGAACTGCGCGCCCATCCATTTATGCGGGTTGAAGACGATGCTGTCATAGCGGTCGGCCTGCACCCACAACGCCGCGCGGAATTCCGGACAAATCATCGCCGACCCGGCCCAGGCCGCATCGAGATGAGTGTAAAGATCGAAGGCCTGCGCGATATCCGCAACCGCCGCCAGAGCATCACAGGCCCCCACGCCGGTGCCGCCGGTGATGGCGACGATCCCCGCAGGGATATGACCGGCGGCAAGATCGGCGCGGATCGCGGCCTCGAGCGCATCGGTGTCCATCGCATAGGTTGGCCCCCGCGTCGGCAGCTTGACCAGATTGTCCTGACCGATCCCGGCAACCCAGCAGGCGCGGTCAATCGACGAATGCACCTGATCGGAACAATAGATCCGTAGCGCACCCTTGGCGTTCAGCCCCTGCCGGTTGCCGGTATAGCCCGTGGCGCGTTCCCGCATGGTCAGCACCGCCGACAGGGTGGCCGAAGACGCGCTGTCCTGAATGACCCCGGTCATGCCGTCGGGCAGGCCAAGCGCCTGCCGCAGCCAGTCGACCATGACGCCTTCAACCTCGGTCGCGGCGGGCGAGGTCTGCCACAGCATGCATTGCGCCGCGATTGTGGTCACCAGCATCTCGGCCAGCATCGACGGCGGCGCGGCATTGGCCGGGAAATAGGCAAAGAAACGCGGGTGCTGCCAATGGGTCATCCCCGGCATCACGATGCGTTCGAAATCGCCCATGATCGCCTCCATCGGCTCGCCCGCCTCGGGCGGCACGGCCTCAAGCTGTGCGGCGATCTCGCCGGGCGCGGTCTGTGCCCGAACCGGACGATCCGGCAGAGTGCGGTGATAATCGGCGGCCCATCTGGCGATGTGCTGCCCCCAATGCGAAAACGCGTCCCAATCCATGCGTTAGCCTTCCACTGCCGCAGAAACACCCATCCTTCGGGCCCCGGAGCCGGGGGTGCAGATGTATGTATCCGTCATTTGAACTCTGTCTCTGTTTCCGGCCCTACACCGAAAAGCTGATATTCGCCTGACCTGTGCCAGAACTGCCGAAATACGGGGTGTAGATGTCGATCTCGCCCTTATAGCTGCCCCAGCCAAGCGCCCCGAACAGCAACGCCGTGTCATTCATGGCGCATTCGCCCACGCATTTCTTGGCGTAGTCGGGCAGAAGCTCCAGAAACTCATCGAACCGGCCCTGTTCCCACAGGTCCAGCACGCGCATGTCCATCTGGCGGTTGAACTCGCCATTCACCGAGTTCAGACCTTCGACCGAGCGTTCATTGGGCGAAAAATCATGGCTCAGCGACCCCGAGGCCAGAATCGAGACATTGCGGTCCGATCGCGTGATGGCTTCGGCGATGGCCTCGCCCCAGGCCCGGTTTTCGGCAATCGACGAGAACTGGTTGACCGCCACGGGCAGAACCCGGGCGTTGACGCCCCCATTGATGAAATGCATCGGCAGAAGGGTGCCGTATTCCATTCCCATATCGGGATGCGAATGCCCCAGCGCCCGCTCGCCACGCTCGCGCAGAACGTCAAGGATGGTCTCGCCCAACGCGTGGTCACCGCGATAGTCGAACTCCATATCCGCAAGCATGTGGGGCAGTTCGTGGCTGATGAACCGGCCCTTGTGATGCTCTTTGGTGTTCAGGTGAAAACCCTGATTGGTGATCCAGTGGGTGTCGAACACGACGAACGTGTCGACCTTGCGGTCAATCGCGTCCTGACGCAGGCGCGCATAGCCGTCGATGGCCGGCTGGCGGATGCCTTTGTATTTCGGCATCGTGTGGGACATCCAGATGCTTGGCACATGCGTGATCTTCGCAGCCTGCACAATCTTTCCCATGACAGTTCCTCCTGTTGCATAAGATCCGGTCGGCGATCGGTATGCGGGCCTTTACTTACCCAGCTGCATGATCTTGTGCTGACCGGTGGCAAAACCGATATGCTTTTGTTCCATATAAAACTCGAACGACCAATCGCCGCCATCCCGACCGATGCCCGAGGCCTTGACGCCGCCAAAGGGCGTCGGCAGGTGGCGGACGTTTTCCGAGTTCACCCAGATCATCCCGGCCTCAAGCTTGTCGGTGAACCGCAACGCCCGCGTCAAATCATTGGTCCAGACATAGCCGGTCAGGCCATAGGGCGTATCATTGGCGATCTGCAACGCCTCTTCCTCGGTAGAGAACGGGATCGAGGTCAGGACGGGGCCAAAGATTTCCTCGCGCGCGATGCGCATCTGGTTGTTGGCGTTGGTGAACAGGGTCGGGCGGATGAAATAGCCTTCGTCGCCCAGTGTCTCGCCCCCCGCCGCGATGGTCGCGCCGTCCTGTTTGGCGATATCGAAATAGCTGGTGACCTTGTTATAGTGCTCCTCGGTGACCAGCGGCCCAATCTCGGTCGCCGGGTCCAGCGGATGGCCAACCTTGATGTTGTTCACGCGCTCGATCAGCCTGGCCTCGAATTCATCCTTGATGCTGTCCTGCACCAGCAGGCGAGAGGACGAGGTGCAGCGCTCGCCATTGATCGAGTAGATCATGAAGATCACCGCATCCAGCGCCCGATCCAGATCGGCGTCATCAAACACGATGACCGGGTTCTTGCCACCCAGTTCCAGATGCATCCGCTTGAGCGTATCGGCCCCCTGTTTGGTGATGATACTGCCGGTGCGGCTTTCGCCGACAAAGGCAATGGCCTTGATCAGCGGATGCTCGGTCAGGGCCTTGCCCGCGTCGGGCCCGAAACCGTTCACGGTATTCAGCACACCCTTGGGCAACCCGGCCTCTTCGGCGATTTCGACCAGCAGGCGGGCAGACAGGGGCGAATCCTCGGCGGGTTTGTGAACCACCGTGCATCCTGCGGCCAGCGCAGGTGCGATCTTCCAGGTCGACAGCATGAACGGCGTGTTCCATGGGGTGATCACGCCGACCGGGCCGATCGGCACGCGGGTGGTGATATTCATCAGGGTCGGCGATTTCAGGTGCTGCCCGTCCCGCGCCTGCACCACCTGATCCGCGAAATAGCGGAAATTCTCGGCCCCGCGCAACGCCGCCTTGGACATGAACCGCAGGGTCTGGCCCGTGTCCCAGCATTCGCACAGCGCGATTTCCTCGGCCCGGGCCTCGATCCCGTCGGCCACGTTCAGCAGGATACGGCGGCGTTCGGTGGCGGGCATGTCGCGCCACGCGGCAAAGGCCGCATGTGCGGCATCGGCTGCGGCGTCGATATCCGCAGCCGTGCCATGGGCCACGTCGCAAATCACCGATTTATCGACCGGCGAGGTGGATTGAAACACGCCAGCAGCCCCGCCAACATCCTGCCCCGCGATCCGGTTCCTGATACCGGTCTCTTTGAAACGCGCCAGGAACCCCGCCAGTTTTTCGAGGTTTGAATCGAGTGCACTCATGGCTCAGGTCTCCTACGTGGATGCGCCCAGATGGTCACGGATCGTGCCGGTCTTGGGCGAAAGCTTGGGGTCGATGTCGCGCATCTCAAGGGAAAGCGCGATGGAATGGTCGGCGAATGCGGGCTGTAGATAGGTTTTGACCGCATCGAAAATACGCTGGACGGCCTCGTGCTTGACATCATCAGACCGACCGGCGCGCAAACGGATCGAGATATCGACGAAACCATGCGCCGGGTTACCGTCGGCGATCGCATAATGATCGACCCGTGTGGCGCGGACGCGAATGCCCGGCATCGGAAAGGTCTCGATCCCAGCAGCGGTTGCCCGGATGCACTCACACAGGCCAGCCATGTCAATCTTGTCTTCCAGATTGCCGGAATACTCGACGTGAAAATGTGGCATGTACCCCCCTCCTATTGCTTAACATATTTAGTATTTTGAAATCACACTGTCAAGAACTTGTCTTGTTAATCTTTGCAATTCCGAAACTGGCGCTCTAGAAATCCGCATGACCACGCAAAGCCACACCAAAAGCACAGCCCGATCCCTGCCAATTGCCCTGCTACGCGCCCGCGAAACCGTCATGGCACCGATCCGGGAAATGCTGCATGACGTCCAGCTCAGCGAACAAAAGTGGCGCATCCTCAGGGTTCTGGACGAGCTGGGCGAAGTTGAACAAAGCACCATCGCGCATGAGGCCTGCCTGCTGCTGCCAAGCCTCACCCGCATTCTGCGCAAGATGGAGGCCGAGGCCCAGATCACCCGCCGCCAGGACGAAGAAGACAAACGCCGGACCATGGTCCGCATCACCGATACGGGCCGCGCGGTACTGGAAAACAACCTTGCCACCTCGCTGGCGATTTCCAGCAATATCGAGGCGCAGATGGGCCGCGAGAAGCTGGACCAACTGCTGGACCTGCTGGAAGAGCTTCAGGCGATCAAGGTCTGACCCCCCCCTACAGGCTGGCCAGCCCGGTATCCAGCGCCGACAGGATCTTGGCCACATCATCGGACGTGACGATCAGCGGCGGTGACAGGATGATGTTGTTGCCGGATACGCGGATCATCACACCATCCTCATAGGTCGCCTTTTGAACCTGCAGCGGCAGATGTTTGGCAACCGGCGTCTTGGTCGCGCGATCTGATACCAGCTCCAGCGCGCACATCAGCCCCTCGCCGCCCCGCACATCGCCGATCACATCGTATTTCTCGGCCAGTTTCTGCAGCCCCGCGAACAACTCGTCCCCGCGCGCACCGGCATTTTCCCAGATGCGCAGACGGTTGATTTCCGACAGCGCCGCAAGGGCCGCCGCCGCGCCGACGGGATGGCCGGAATAAGTATACCCCTGATCAACCGAGGCCTTTCCGGTCGTATCACTCTCGAACACCTCGGCAACCGCGCCCGAGATCATCGCGGCGCCAAAGGGGAAGTAACCATTGGTGATGGCCTTGGCCGTGGTCATGATGTCAGGCTGCACGCCCCAATGCCGCGCGCCGCTTTCGCTGCCGGTCCGGCCAAAGGCGGTGATGATTTCGTCCGAGATCAGCAGAATGCCATGTTTCGAGCAGACCTCGCGCACCATGGGCATAAAGCTGTGATGAGGCGGGATGACCCCCCCTGCCCCCAGAACCGGCTCCATGATGAAGGCAGCAACGGTGTCGGCCCCCTGAAACGCAATCTCAGCCTCAAGCGCGTTGACGCACAGTTGGGCCAGACGCTCGGGGTCCGTTTCGTCGAACGGGTTGCGATAGGCCCATGGCGCGGGAACGTGGAAACATCCCGGCATCATCGGTTCGTAGGCCGCCCGAAACTTCTGATTGCCATTGACCGAGGCGGCGGCGAAATGGGTGCCGTGATAGCCCTGCTTGAGGCTGATGAACTTGGTCCGCCCCGTCTGACCCCGTACCTTATGGTATTGCCGCGCCAGCTTCAGCGCGATTTCAACCGAATCCGATCCGCCCGAGGTAAAGAACGCGCGGGTCAGACCGTCAGGCGCAAAGAATTGCGCCAGTTCATATGACAGCTCGATGGCCTTGTCGTTGCTGGTGCCGCGGAAGGTCGAGTAATAGGGCAGCGCGTTCAGCTGATCTGCGATGGCCTGCTTCACCGGCTCGCAGGAATAACCCAGATTGACATTCCACAGCCCCCCGACCGCGTCCAGCGCCTTGTGGCCGTCGATATCAATGATGCTGACGCCTTCGCCACCATTCAGAATGGTAGGCGGGTTTTTCTGGCTGTCGGCGGGATGCGCCATCGGGTGCCAGAAATGACGGGCGTTGTTTTCCTTGAGAAAGTTCGAGTCTTTCATGTCACGGGCCTCCGGGAATGGATCCACCTGCTCAGGGGTGAAATTCGGTTGGGAATGTGTCGGGAAGCTGGCCGCCGAAAACCGCGGTCAGGTCAGTCGTCAGGGCGCGCAGGGTTGTCAGGATCCCGGGCAGCAGGTCGCCCGTGGCGCGGCCTTCGGGAACCGCAATGGCAATGGTTCCCAGGGCCACCTGATCAATACCGAATATGGGGGCTGCATAGCCGTGGACGCCACTCTCATAGCTTCCGTTGCTGTTGGCCCAGCCGGTTTGGCTGATTGCCGCGACGCGTTCGCTGATCTGAACCGGGTCGGTCAGCGTGGTGTCCGTGTACTGCACGTGGTCGTCCTGCCCGAGGCGATCCGCCAGAAACGCCGGACCAAAGCTGAGCATACACAGGCCCGAAGCGGTCGCATTGATCGGAAGGATCTCGCTGGGGTCCAGGCTGACACGGACGCTGTGATGGGTGGTTTCTACCACCAGCGCGGTCCGCAGCGCATCTTTTTCCAGCAAAGACAAATGCAGGCTTTCACCGACATCGTGCATGGCGGTCTGCATTCTCTGACGGGCGCTTTCGATGCCCGGTCGGGCAATCTGGCGCAACGCCGCCAGACGCAGCGCGACCGGTCCGACCGCATAGGATTTCGTCATCGGATTCTGTTCGACCAGCCCGTATTCCTCAAGCGCCCGCAGATGCCGCAGCGCGGTGGCCTTGCTCAAACCGGACAACCGCGCGAACTGACTCAGCCCGATTTCGGGCCGGGCGTTCGAAAAGTAGTTCAGCATTTTCAGGGCGTTCAGGGCGGTACCCATGTGTTTCATATCCTCTGGCTAAGGTAATACTTGACAGAATACGCTTAACAACGCAACATTATTATTGGTAACGCGGTTCAATTAATGAACCACAACGGGAGGTGCCAATGAAGAAAGTTCTAACAGCCGCCGCTTTTGTTGCTTCTGCAACGGCCGCACTGGCCGAGTACCCTGAAAAACCAGTGACCTTTGTCGTTCCGTGGCCTCCGGGCGATCTCGAGGACGTGCTGACGCGGATCATCGCGGATGAATTTCAAGCCATGTACGGCGTTCCGGCCGCCGTCGTGAACAAACCCGGCGGCGGCGGCGGCCCCTTCCCGGGCGCTGTCGAAGTGGCCACCGCACCGGCGGATGGCTACACCATCGGGTCCTTTGTGACCGACGTGCCCATCGGCGGTCCGCAGATCGGCATCCCCGAACTGTCCCCGAACCCGTTCGAGCCGATCGGCATTTTCATGACCTATCCTTTCGTGATCGCGTCCGGCAAAGATGCCCCCTTTGCGAACTGGGAAGAACTGGTTGCCTATGGCAAGGACAACGACGTGGCGCTGGGGCATTTCGGGTCCTTCCTGCCGCCCACACAGGTCACGTTTGCGGCCGCTATCAGCTCGGGCTTTGATTTTGCAAGCGAGGCGGCCTTCGACGCGCTGGACTGCAATACGTTGGCATCCGGCGATGTCGACGTGATCAACACGACGCTACAGCTGATCCTGCCCTGCATGGATGACGTCAACGTTCTGGCCAGCATCGGCAACGAGCGCATCAGCCTGACCCCGGACACACCCACCGTCAGCGAGTTGCACTCGGATCTGAACGTGGCGCTTTGGAACGGTCTGTTTGTCCACAAGGACACCCCGGCAGAGGCGCGCGATAAAATCGCAGCGGCGGCTCAGCAGGCGTTGCAGACCGAAAAGGCGCAAAACCTGATCGGTGAGACCGGCGTTCTGATCTACTGGCAGGACGCTGACGCCTCGAACGCGCAGATCGAGCGCGACAGCGAGACGATTGGCGCAATCCAGGCTCTGGTCGGCGAATAAGTGAACCGAAGGGTCGCGCGGGGATTCCGCGCGGCCTTTCCGCAGTTTGGGAGGGGGCCATGATCGCCAGAACGCTTCAGGATATGTTCAAACGATACCGCCGGCCCGGCGATGTCGTGTTCGCCAAGGCCTTCCTGATCTTTTCCGTCGTCCTACTGACGCAGCTTGGAGAGCAGACCCAGGTCGTCAAACGGACCAAGTGGTTTGCGCAACCCGGTTTCTGGCCCATGATCTCGCTTTGGGCGATGGTCATCTTTGCCTTTCTGCACTGGCTCAGCTCAGCCATGTCAGATCGCATTCCGGGCCGCTGGCCCGAGGTCGTCTTTTGGGTTCGGGCGCTCGAATACGTCGCCTATTTTCTGGTTTACGTCAAAGTCGTCCCGCTTTTGGGATACCTGCCGTCAACCATGCTCTTCGCCGTTTTCCTCGCCCTTCGCACAGGGTTCCGGGACGTCCGGTCCATCACGCTTGCCGCCGTTTTTGGCGCTGCAGTAACACTCATATTCCGCGCCTTCCTGCAGGTGAAGATACCCGCAGGGGCCGCCTATGAATACCTGCCCGCTTCCGTGCGCACCTTCGCGCTGACGTATCTCTGAGGTCCCTATGGAAACGCTTCTGTCAGGCCTTGCAATTCTGACGCAATGGCAGGTGATTGCCGCCTTGCTGGTAGGCTCCATCGGCGGCGTCATCATCGGTGCCGTACCCGGCGTCGGCGCGGCCGTGGCCATCGCCATCCTGCTGCCTGCCACCTTTGCATTTGAACCCATTGTCGGGCTGACGCTGCTGCTGGGCATCTATGGCTCGTCCATGTATGGCGGCGCGATCCCGGCCATTCTGATCAACACGCCCGGCACGGCGGTCAACGCGCTGACCACCTATGACGGCTATCCGATGACCAAACGCGGACAGGGGCACCGGGCGTTGTCGCTGGCCTATTCCGCGTCTTTCTTTGGCGGCGTCTTTGCGATCATCTGCCTGATGATCCTGTCGCCGGTCCTTGCCCTGATCGCCCCACATTTCGGCAGCCGCGAAATCTTTTTGGCAGCCTTGTTGGGGATCGTTCTGGTCATTCTGGCCCACCGAGGGCAGATTTTCGCCGCCGGTATGTTGGCCGCCTTCGGCATCTTCCTGAACACGGTCGGACTTGAGCCGGTCAAATACACCCGGCGCTTTACCTTTGACCAAAGCTGGCTGGCCTCGGGCGTCGATCTGATCGTGGTCGTGCTGGGCCTGTTTGCGATCAGCCAGGCGCTGCTGCTGTTGCTGGAAAAGAACCATGCCCCGGGCGAGGCGCATGTCAGCGGCAATATCTTCGCCGGTCTCAAGGAACTGCTGGGCATTAAGCGTGTCGCCACCGTATCCTCAAGCATCGGCGTCTTCATGGGCATGGTGCCAGGCACGGGCGAGTTCACCTCGCAATTCCTGTCTTACACCTATGCGCAAAAGACCTCGAAAAACCCCGAGAAATTCGGCGATGGCGCGCCCGAGGGGCTGGTGGCCTCTGAGGCCGCCAATAACGCGGTTCCGGGTGCTGCCATGATCCCGCTGCTGGCACTGGGTATCCCCGGCGAGGCGCTGACTGCAATGATGCTGTCCGTGTTCTACGTACACAACGTCATCCCCGGCCCGCAGCTGTTCGAGAACCAGATGGACTTTGTGATGGCGCTGTATATGGCGCTGATCCTGCTGAACGTGATCGTTCTGGTCTTCTTGCTGTTCTCGACCAACCTGCTGCTGAAAATCATCCGCATTCCGACCCGGTTTCTGGGCATCATGATCCTGATCCTGGCCTTTGTTGGCGTCTATAGCCTGCGCAACTCGATCACCGACTGCGCCATCGCCGCCGGGTTCGGAGTGTTCGGCCTGATCCTGAAACGGCTGGACCTGCCGATTGTGCCGATCATCCTCGGCATGGTTCTGGGCGGCATCATGGAGGTCAAGCTGCGCAGCGCCATGGCGCGGGTCAAAACCCCGCTCGATTTCGTCGACCGCCCGATCGCGGCGATCCTGACGGCGCTGATCGTGCTGGTCCTGCTGCTGCATTTCCGCACGCTGTACTTTGAATTCCGCAACAAGCTGAAACCCGAACCGACGGCGCAACCGGTCGATTCCGATCACCCCAATCAGCAAGGGTAATCCTGCCATGAACCAATCCGATATTGACGCCCTGCGATCCCAGACCCTGTCGCCCCGGTCCCATTTCATCGACGGGCGCTGGGTCCCGGCACAAGACGGTGGCCACCGCGACGTGCTGTCCCCGATTGACGGCACGGTGCTGACCCGGATCGCCGACGGCTCGCCAGCGGACATGGAGGCCGCGATTGCCGCCGCTCGCACCGCGTTCGAGGATGGCCGCTGGTCCCGCCAATCCCCGGCAGCGCGCAAGAAGGTCTTGTTGAAGCTGGCCGACCTGATCGAGAAACACGCCCTTGAACTGGCGGTTCTGGGCGTGCGCGACAATGGCACCGAGATCACCATGGCCCTGAAAGCCGAACCGCTGTCGGCGGCGGGCACCTTCCGCTACTACGCCGAGGCCATCGACAAGGTCTACGGCCAGATCGCCCCGACAGCGGACACCGTGCTGGGCCTGATCCATCACGCGCCAGTCGGGGTTGTCGGTGCTATCGTGCCATGGAACATGCCGATGATGATCGGCGCATGGAAACTGGCCCCGGCGCTGGCCACCGGGAATTCGATGGTGCTGAAACCCGCCGAAAGTGCATCCCTGTCGTTGCTGAGGCTGGCCGAACTTGCCGCCGAGGCCGGATTGCCCGACGGGGTGCTGAACGTCGTCACCGGCGCGGGCCGTGTGGTCGGCGAAACCCTGGCCCTGTCGATGGATGTGGACATCATGGTGTTCACGGGCTCGGGTGCAACGGGGCGGCGGCTGCTGGAATATTCGGCGCGGTCGAATATGAAACGCTGCTATCTGGAACTGGGTGGCAAATCCCCCAACATCATCTTCAACGACGCTCCGAATCTGAGCGAGGCCGCCAAAGTATCGGCAGGCGGCATCTTCCGCAACGCAGGCCAGATCTGCATCGCCGGATCGCGCCTGCTGGTGCAGGAAGACATCCACGACGATTTCGTGGCCGAACTGGTCCAACACGCTGAGGCGATGCGGGTCGGCGACCCGCTGGACCTGACCACGCAAATCGGCGCGGTTCATTCGTTGTCGGAACTGGACTCGAATCTGGATTTCGTAACCAAGGCCGAGGCCGAAGGTGCCAAGCGCCGAACCGGCGGCACGCGCATTCTCGAAGACACCGGCGGGTACTATATGGCCCCAACCGTCATGACCGGCGTGAAGCCCACCGACAACCTGTTCCAGAACGAAGTCTTTGGCCCAGTTCTGGCGGTCACGTCCTTCAAGGACGAGGACGAGGCGATCCGGCTGGCAAACGACACAGTCTACGGCCTGTCCTCGGGCGTGTGGACATCGAACCTTGGCCGCGCCCACCGCATGATCGCAGGCATCCGCGCAGGCGTTGTTCACGTGAACACCTATGGCGGCTCTGACTTGACGGTTCCGCTGGGCGGTGTGCGCCAGTCGGGGAACGGGCATGACAAGTCATTGCATGCGCTAGAAAAATACCTCGATCTGAAAACCGCATGGATCAAACTCTGACCACAGAGCAGATCGCAGACACGGACCGGAGGACCCCATGACCGACAAAACGATCCTGCTGATCGGGACATACGACACCAAAGACCCCGAGATGCGGTTTCTCGAAGACGTCATCCGCACGCAAGGCGCAAATGTACTGACAATGGACGTGTCCGTTCTGGGCGATCCCCAAGCCCCGACCTATATCTCAAAGCACGAGGTCGCCGCCGCCGAAGGCATGACCATCGACGAGGTGATCGCGCTGGGGGATGAAAACAAAGCGTTCCGCGTCATGTCCGCCGGGGCCGCCAAGGTGGTGGCAAAAGCCTATGCCGACGGTCGGCTGGACGGGATGCTGGCCACCGGCGGCACCATGGGCACCGATCTGGCGCTGGACTGCGCGCAGGCGCTGCCGATGGGAGTGCCGAAATACATCGTCTCGACCGTCAGCTTCTCGCCCCTGATCCCACCCCACCGTCTGGCCCCGGACATTCAGATGATCCTGTGGGCCGGGGGGCTCTATGGCATGAACTCGGTCTGCCGGTCCTCTCTCAGCCAGGCCGCCGGTGCCGTGGTTGGTGCGACCAAAGCCGCCATCGCGCCCGACCGCAGCAAGCCACTGATCGGTATGACCAGCCTGGGGTCGTCCTGCCTGCGCTACATGAAGACCCTGAAACCGGCGCTGGAAGACCGCGGCTTTGAGGTCGCCGTGTTTCACTCGACCGGCATGGGCGGCATGGCCTTCGAGAAACTGGCAGCCGAAGGTGCCTTTGCCTGCGTTATGGATTTCTGTCTGCAGGAGTTCGTCAACTTTCTGGCAGGCTCGGTCGTCTCAAGCGGGACGGACCGCCTGACAAATGCCGGGCGCTCGGGCACACCGCAGATGGTTGCGCCGGGCGCGCTGGACCTGCTGGATTTCGCCGGCTGGCAAGAGATCCCCGACCAGTACACCGACCGCCCTTTTCACGAGCACAACCGTCTGATCAAGAGCTCGGTCTTCAACGGCGACGAACGCCGCGCCTGGATCCGCGAACTCGCCGACCGGCTGGATGCCGCCACTGGACCGGTTCATTTTTTCCTTCCAACTCAGGGCGTCGAGGCCTGGGACAAGGAAGGCGGCGAGACCCACGATCCCGAGGCCCTTGCGGCCATGGTCGACGAAGCCCGCAAGATCATGCCGGGCCGGGTATCGATGACCGAACTGGACACCCATATCAACGACAGCGCGTTCTGCGACGCGGTACTGGCCCAGTTCGATGCATGGCTGGACGCTGGAGTTGTCAGCCGGAGTTAGCGGGCACGTTGCGCCCTGTCGGGCGATTCAATAGTGCTGATCACGGAGCGCTTTGGCGAGGCTATACTTTCCGCACCGCTTTGCGCATAACGATGGCATGTCCGTTATCGAATACGTCTACTCGGCTCATTCCGCCTTTGCCTATCTCGGATCGGCAGAGTTGCGGCGTATTTGCGCCCAACATGATGTGACTTTGGTGCATAAACCGGTCCTTCTGTCCCCGGTTGTTGAGGCGCAAGGAAGCCAGCCATTTCGCGCCCGCACGCAAGCGCATGTGGATTATTTCTTCGGGCGCGAGATCGAAAGATGGGCGGAATATCGTGGCGTTCCGGTCATCCGGTTCCGGCCCACTTTTCACGATGCGGATTACAGCCTGGCCTCGGGTCTTATCCTTGCGCTTGGCGAGACCGGGCCCGGCCCTGACGCCATGGCGCATCGATTGCTTGAAGCGCATTGGCGCGACGATGCCGACCTGTCAGACACCGCGACACTGGCGGCGATTGCCGCCGAGCTTGGCCACGATCCCGATGCGCTGCTCAGGCGCGCAGGGTCGTACGGGGTGCAGCAACAGCTGGCTGCGAACTCGGACTGGGCCCGCGCCAAGGACGTATTCGGATCCCCGACCTATATCGTGAACGGGGATCCGTTTTACGGTCAGGATCATCTGGAACTGGTGAAACGCGCCCTTATTCAACCCTTCGCACCATCGACATGGGCAAACCCGTCGGTTGGGTGATGCGCCAGCCAGGCCCAAGCAGCTACCGTGCTCTCCCCGATTTCTGAAACAGCAGCGATAGCAGCCCCAGCGCGGCGGACACGATGATCAGCAGCAAGGACACGGCGTTAAGAACCGGGGTCGATCCTTGCTTGAGCTTGTCGAACATCGTGATCGTCAGCGGCGACTCGGACCCGACCAGTATCAGCGTCGTATTGAAGTTCTCGAAACTCATCAGCAGCGCGACCACGGCAGAGGCGACAATCGCGGGCAGCAGGAACGGCAGCGTGATCTGACGGATCGCGCCCCATTTGCTGGCGCCCAGGTTCAGGGCCGCCTCCTCGAGGCTGGGGTCGAACTTTTGCAAGCGCGCAGAGATTACCAGGGTTGCAAAGGTGGTGATAAACGAAAATTGCCCGAGGATCACCAGCATCAGCCCGGGCCTCAGACCATCAAACCAAAGGCCTGTCGCGTCTTCCAGATTATTCGCCACGGAACTGAAGAAGACGAGGATCGAGATACCAAGGATCACACCGGGGATGATCAGGGGCAACAGCATGAGCATATAGAGGAACGCCTTGCCTCTGAACTCGTGCCGGACGAACAGGAAGGCGTTGCAGGTGCCAACCACGACGGAAAGCCCCGATACCCAGGCCGCGACAAAGGCCGAGATTCCGATGGACCGCATGATCGAACGTTCGTTGAAGACGCCGATAAACGGCGCGTCGGTGCCAAAAAACCATGCCATCGTAAAGCCTTCCCATGGCAGCGACGGGAAGACGCTGTTGTTGAAGGCAAAGACGCAGACCACGGCCAGCGGCAGCGCGAGATAGATGAAGAAAACCGCGACATAGGCGCGATAGCACAGCTTAGTGAAGGCGGGCTGGGGAATACTGGGTATCATGAGCGCCCCATCGTCCCGGACAGCGACTGGCCCGACAGTTTCAGCCCAAGGAACACCACAAGCGACGACAACGCCAGCAGCAGGAAGCCGAAGGCCGAGCCGAGCTCCCAGTTAAAGCGGGTGATGAATTGGGTGTAGATCATGCCGGTGAACCACAGGCTGTCCTTGCCGCCCAGCAGGATCGGGGTCAGGTAGTTGCCCAGTGACAGCATGAAGACGACAATGCAGCCCGAGACGATGCCAGGCATGGCATGAGGGATCACGATCTCTCGCATGATCGACATGCTGGTTCCGCCCAGATCATAGCCCGCCTCGATCAGGCTGTCGTCGAGACTGTCCAGCGTGGTCACCAGCGGAACAACCATGAACAGGATCGAGGTATAGACAAGGCCCACCATGATCGCGGCGTCGTTATACAGCATCTCGACCGGTCCGCTGACCAGCCCGAGATATTGCAGGACGTTTGAAAACACACCGGTTTCGCGCAGCAGGATCATCCAGCCAAAGGTGCGCACCAGTTCGGACACCCAGAACGGGATCATGCACATCAGAAACAGCGTCGTCTTGGTGCGCCCCCGGGTGAGTTTGGCGATGTAATAGGCAATCGGAAACCCAAGGATCAGCGTCAGCGCGGTGGCCAGTATCGACATGATCGCGGTGCGCGCAAAGGTGCGCCAGTAAAGCGGCTCGGTAAAGAAGGCGGCGTAATTGTCAAACCCCGTCTCGTATTCGCGCGGCCCAATCTTTTCGCTGATCGAGACCAGGAACAGGCCCACATGCGGCAGGATGATCAGCACAATCAGCCACAACAGGATCGGCGCCAGCAGCAGGTAGAACCCCAGCCGTGAGGTATCGGATACCATGGCTCAGCCCTCCGCCGCCGGATAGCACCGCGCCTGTTTGGGCTGCCAACGGGTGCGCACCGCATCACCCTTTTGCAGCGTGGCAAATTCACCGGTTTGCGGAAGCGCCGCTTTCCAGCTGACGCCGTCGGTACCCGTCACGGTCACCATGCTGTTGGCGCCGTTGAACAGGACGTTCTCGACAATGCCGGGGCTGACGTTTGAGGCATCGCCCGCGTCGGCCCCGTTCGGCACCAATTCGATGGCTTCGGGTCTGAGGAAAACCTGGACGTTCTGGCCCGCTTGCAACTGCGCTGCCCCGGCGGCGACACGAATGTCCGAACCGCCATCCGCCCGCAGGATCAGCATCCCCTGATCCGTTGCGATAACCTGCGCCGATATCTTGTTGGCGTCTCCGACAAACCCGGCGACAAAGGCCGTATCGGGCGCGTGATAGACATCATGCGGCGTGCCGATCTGTTCGAACCGCCCCTTGTTCATCACGGCGATATTGTCGCTCATCACCAGCGCCTCGGACTGGTCGTGGGTGATATAGACAAACGTTGTGTTAAAGACCGACTGAAGCGACTTGAGCTCGACCTTCATATGCTCGCGCAGCTTCAGGTCCAGCGCACCCAGCGGTTCGTCCAGCAACAGCACATCCGGTTCCAGAACCATGCAGCGGGCAATCGCGACCCGTTGCTTTTGCCCGCCGGACAGCTGATCGACCCGGCGGTGCGTCACGTTCGGCAGGCCGACACGGTCCAGCACCTTTTCCACGCGGGTCTTGATCTCGGACTTTGACACGCCGCGCTGGCGCAGACCGAAGCCCACATTGTCGCCGATATTCATCGTCGGAAAAAGCGCAAGGTGTTGGAATACCATGGATACCGGCCGTTTGTTCGGCGGCACCCCGATCATGGATCTGCCCTTGATCAGCAGATCTCCGGCCGACGGGGTCTGAAACCCGGCGATCATCCGCAGCAGCGTGGTCTTGCCACAGCCCGAGGGGCCGAGGATCGAAAAGAATGAGCCTTGCGGCACGTCGAAACTGACATGATCGACAGCACGGAACGCGTCGAAATCCTTGATCAGATCACGGCATTCAAGGTCAGGGGTGGTATTCGTCAAAATTGCAACCTCGCAAGAAGCAAAAGGGCACCCGAAGGTGCCCCCTTTTCGTCCGGTGTCTGTTCTTTAGTTGGCCGCGTTGATCCTGTCCAGCGTCGCACCTTCCATCGCCTCGAGGCCTGCGGGGACCGGCGGGTACCATTTGATGTTGTCGATCGCTTCCTGATCGAAACTGCCCTGATACCGCGCCTTGAGATCGGCGTTGACGCCCGCATCACCATCGACAGCAGCGGTGAAGTTACCAGCAGTATTGGTGATCATCGCTGCGATTTCGGGGCGCATCACGAAGTTGATCCAGTCATAGGCGGCATCATCCGCACGACCACGCGCAGGCAGGACAAACGTGTCGATCCAGCCCAGTGCGCCTGCTTCCGGTGCCACAAATGTGATGTCGGGATTGTCCGCGTTCAGCTGCCAGCCGCCGGTATCCCACGCCATCGAGGCCACGACCTCGCCCGAGCGCAGCAGATTCTTGATCTCGTCACCGCCGCCCCAATAGGTTTTCACATTGGGTTTGCATTCGGTCAGCTTCGCTTCGACCTGATCCAGAATGCCCTGATAGGCGTCGCTGTCGCCATAGGCGGCAAAGGGATCAAGCCCCATGGAATAGGCAAACCCGATCAGCGTCGGGCGCTTGAGGCGGTACGAGACCTTGCCCGCAACCGATGCATCGCACAGGTCGGTATAGTCGGTCACATCCCCGGCCTCGGCCGTATTCACCACCAGACCGCTGGTGCCCCAGACATGCGGCAGGCCATAGACCTCACCATCAAAGGTTGTGTTCCCTGCCGTCGCACTGAGCATCGACGGAATGAACAGCTCCGCATTCACGCGGGACATATCGATGGGCTTGTAGATCCCAAACTCTTCCTGCGCGCTGGTGATCCGGTCCTGGCTGGGTTGTGCCAGATCGAACCCGCCGCCGTTGGTCGCACGCAGCTTTGCGATCATTTCTTCGTTGTTCGATGTCGTAACCTCGACCGTGTGGCCGGTTTCGGCCTCAAACTTCGCGATCACGTCTTCCGGCGCGTACCCGCCCCACGTCAGCAATCTGAGCGTGTCGGCCTGCAATGCCGGCGCCGCAAGCGCCGACACGACGACAGATGATACGAGCAAAGAATATTTCATGGTTTTCCCCTTGGTAGATCCAGTAACGCGAAGCTAGATGGATGTTTTTTGTAACAGCATTAAGTCAAACTATCCCGGGCGAGTCCATGACCATCTTTTGCGCCTTTGCAAGTCACGGGCGTGCGGCCAAGATCGCCAAAGGCCCCGACAACAAAATAGGGCGGACCCAAGGCCCGCCCCATCTCAAAAGATCAAATCGGATCAGAAGTTGAAGCGTACGCCGAAATCCGCGCGGATCTGGCGGTCTGCGGACCCTTCCTTGATGCTGCCAACACCCCCGCGCAGCGTCGCGCCCGCGCCCAGATCGTAGATCGCACCGATCCCGATTTCCTGGGTGTCGCCATCCGCGGTGCCGTCGCCATACGATGCCAGAATGGTGGTAGCAGCACCCAGATCATAGGCCATCGACACACCATACGCGGTGCCGTCGGTCTCTTCGCCCAACGAGTTCACCTCGGTGTCGTCATCCCGAGCCAGAAGCAAAGTGCCCGAGAAGTCGCCCAGATCAGCGCCCAATGTGAAAATCAGCAGGCTGGGATCAATACCGTCTGCAGGTCCATCGGTTTCGCCATAGGCGAGGGCAACGGTGACGTTCTCAAAGCTGTACTGAAAGCTCACATCCCACTGATCCGCACCGCCCAACGCAACATTGCCGTTGTCGGTCGAGTTCTGGTCATAGGATGCACCGACCGCGAAGTTGCCGATTGCGTATTTGAAGAAAACGGCATTGTCGCCCGTGCCGGTCGAAGTGTAGCCCAGAATCTCATAGTTGTCGCCGGATCTCTGATCGACAAAGCTCTCCAGACCGGGCTGGTTGCCGGACCGGTTCGGCATGTTCTCGATAGCACCACCGACGTTGCCCACGTCGACACGCAGGCCCTCGTAGATCATCGAAAAGCGCGCGCCGTTCAGCCCTGCCGCACCGGCTTCACCAGTGGTCGAACTTTCGTCAGCCTGCAGACGAACACGGGCCGAGAACTCGATCCCGCCGTCGGTTTGGGCGACGCCGTCGAGGTTCAGACGGAAACGCGAAATCAGGATGGTGTCGGAGATGTTGTCGTTGGTGGTCGAACGGTCCTCGAGGTAACCGATACCGAAGCGTCCGTAGCCGCTGAACTTGATCTCGGCGGCTGCGGTGGTGACACTGGCTGCCAGCAGCAAGGGCGTCAGTGTATACAGGGTCTTGTTCATCATAGTCCTCTCATTCCTCCTCTGATTTTCAGAGTTTTCTTTCGGTGCACGCTTGGGCCAGGTGTCAGCCCAGGGCTGGTCAACATGCGCGCGCAGGGTAAAGTCGGGCTCAGTCTGCCGCGGCGAAAACACCGCCGGTCGGTCACAAGTGCCGCCGATATCCACACCAGATCATCGCACGGGTGGTCTGGCTGTATATCTGGATTGATGTGCAAACCTCATTTTCGAATCCGACTGACCAGCTTATGGCTTGGGTCTCGGAAGATCGAAATCTTATTAAGTTACCCGAGGCGGGCATAAGGTGAAATTATGAGATCGGCCTTATGATGCGATAAGGCAATGCAATAAAGTATTCTGCCATCGCAATCCGTCCTAAGGGATACCAAACGCCCCCGGAGGACATCATGGATATCTGCATACTTCACATCGGACATACGGAACCCGGCGAAAAGCCCAAGCACCTTCCATCGCCTCAGAGGTTTCGAAATGCGCTCGAGCCGCATCTGCCCCACGCAAACTGGACGGTGGTCAGCGCCGTCAAGGACACGCTGCCCCAGCCTGCGGCCTTTGACGCCTATATCATCACCGGCGGGAAATACTCGGTGTTTGAAGATCTGGATTGGCAGGACCGGCTGTTCGATTTCATCCGCGCGGTGGACGAACAAAAGATCAGCATGATCGGTATCTGCTACGGGCATCAGGCCATCGCCCATGCACTTGGCGGCGCGGTGGAGCGCAGCCCCAAGGGCTGGGGCGTCGGTCTGATGCCTGTGTCCGTGACCCGCGATACCGGCTTTGCCGCACGGGCCGACGACATCATGCTGCACGCGATGCATCAGGATCAGGTTGCCACCGCGCCTGAGGGGGCCGAGATCTTTCTGAGCAGCGATTTCTGCCCGGTCAGCGGTTTCACCATCGGTCAGCATTTGCTGGCCATTCAGCAGCACCCTGACTTCAATCCCGATATCAATCGCGATCTGATCCTGAAACGCATCGAACGCATCGGTGCAGTTGCAGAACCTGCGCTGACATCATGTGACGGGCCGGATGACACGCCGGTCAGTGTCGGCTGGATGGCGGCGTTTCTCAACCCGGCCGCAAGCCAGCGCAAGACCGCATAGTCAGACGCAACCAACATCATCGGCGGCTCGGTTGAGCCGCCGTTTTCATTTCACGCCAAGCAATTTCATCCAAACCGGAGCCCGCCCCATGAACCGAGAGCATCAAATCCT
>NZ_JBQFQE010000014.1:0-61044 GCF_056536725.1 Ruegeria sp. CJ3 | reverse complement strand
CCACTGACGTGACCGGCACCGTGACTCTGGCGGCTGGCACCGAGATGGTCATGCCCGGCGACAACGTTGGCTTCACCGTCGAGCTGATCGCGCCCATCGCGATGGAAGACGGTCTGCGCTTCGCCATCCGCGAAGGCGGCCGCACCGTCGGCGCGGGTGTTGTGTCGAAAATCATCGAGTAACTCGCGCACGCGAATGATCGAATGGAAAGGGCGTCCCTCGGGACGTCCTTTTTGTTTGGAGATGTGACACGCAAGAAGGTTGACGTACAACCTTTCAAAATCTCTAGCTTCGGTAAATTGTAAGGCTATGATTGAGCAAATTCATGAGCAGCACCCGATAACGCGAGAAAAGATTATTGAATGGGCTAAAGCTCGTGGAGAAGACCCTAACTCGGCGTTTGCAGCGAAACAAAAACTTACGCTTTCTGAGGACGTCGATGGGTTGTTCCTAAAGACCGAACGTTCTAACGACCGCTTTCACAAACGCCTCCCGTTGCCAGTTGGTCCACAACTAAGGAATTTCTGTTTCAGTATTCTTATCTGTTGTGATGGTCCGGATTCGTGGAAAGGCGATCGAGATGACCTGAGAGAAAAACGTTATGCTCGATTGCAAAACGCTCGATCAGATGTCCTTGCTATGAACGACTATTACAAGATGTCCGTCGTGTTATATCCTGAGTTGGTTTTCAAGCCAGGGTTCCGGCTCGATGCGGGGACGTTCAGCGAGGATGTACTTGTATCGAATCCTACGCGAGAGGAGCTTCTACGTGTCGGCGAGTTATGCCGAGAGTTCTTCGAAGCAAACGTTGACGACCCGGAGTGGCGAGGTGGGCAGATAAATGTTTTCTTTTCTGGGCATGGCGACATTGATCACGGCACTCATGATGCCACATTGCTGTTAGCTGACGGCCCGATTTGTGCGACCGATTTTCTTGCATTCTTAGAGAGTTGCGTGGCCGGGGAGGAGGCGACCGAGCCTTGGCAAGACTTCAATCAACTGGGACGCTGTAAGTTTAGTCTAACGTTGGATTGTTGTCATGCAGGAGCTTTTGCAATTGATGCCTATGAAGAGATTTGTCGAAAGAGAGGCTCATTGGTACCGGGCGATTTTCGCTGCGCCTGCCTACCTCATCAAAAAGCTAGAGAATTTCCAAAACTCGGATATGGACTTTATTCGTACTCCTACCTTTCCGACAGTATTCATCGCTTTGATGAGCGAGATATAGAGATATCCGAAAAAACCATTGGTGAAGTTACAAAATTTGAGCAAATTCCGATGCGGTTTGGCTTCGATGAGGGCAAGCTATTTGTACGGCTGCCGGGAACGAATATTGCCTACGAGAACTTAGAGTTGTTTGAAAGTATCGCCCATGGGTTTATGGCTCCGCTGGGCAACTACCAAAGTTCTGTTAGTCAACGATATGTCCTCAGAGACTGTCTTCAGCAGGTGAGTTCTTGGTGCAAAAGGACTAAGAACCTTTAGTGAAGTGTAATCATGGGCGGACCAATACTTCTCTTGGCTCCGTGAAAAGCGAACCAATTCGAACCTCCAGAATTTCCCCCCTTGCCAAACCCCACCAACCCCACTAATACGCGCGAGTTCTCGATAAGAACATCAAGGCGGGGTGATTCCCGCCTTTTGGGTTCGATGAGGGTTGGCGATGCGCGTCTGTCCTCCTCTCAACCTCAACGCCTGATAAAAGGCTGTATCTATGCAAAGCCAAAATATCCGTATTCGGCTGAAGGCATTTGACTATCGCGTTCTGGATGCCAGCACGCAAGAGATCGTCAACACTGCCAAGCGGACCGGCGCGAACGTGCGCGGCCCGATCCCGCTGCCGAACAAGATTGAGAAGTTCACGGTTCTCCGTGGCCCTCACGTTGACAAGAAATCCCGCGACCAGTTCGAGATCCGCACGCACAAGCGTCTCTTGGACATCGTTGATCCGACCCCCCAGACCGTTGACGCGCTGATGAAGCTCGACCTCGCTGCTGGTGTGGACGTCGAGATCAAGCTGCAGTCATAAGATCGGAGGGTATGAGAATGCGCTCTGGTATTATCGCAAAAAAAGTTGGCATGACCCGCCTGTTCATGGAAGACGGCAAGCAGATTCCTGTGACTGTTCTTCACCTGGACAACCTGCAGGTTGTTGCACAGCGCACCGCTGACAAAGACGGCTACACTGCCGTTCAGCTGGGCGCCGGTGCTGCCAAGGCAAAACGCACCTCGAAAGCCATGCGCGGTCACTATGCCGCTGCAAAGGTTGAGCCCAAGCGTAAGCTGGCCGAGTTCCGTGTGTCGGAAGATGGCCTGATCGATGTGGGCGCCGAGATTTCGGCAGAACACTTCCTGGAAGGTCAGAAAGTTGACGTTTCGGGCACCTCGATCGGTAAAGGCTTTGCCGGTGCGATGAAGCGTTGGAACTTTGGTGGTCTGCGCGCCTCGCACGGTGTTTCGATCAGCCACCGTTCGCACGGCTCAACGGGTCAGTGTCAGGACCCGGGCAAGGTGTTCAAAGGCAAGAAGATGGCCGGTCACATGGGTGCTGCCCGTGTTACCACCCAGAACCTCGAGGTTGTCAAAACCGACGCCGACCGTGGTCTGGTCTTCATCAAAGGCGCCGTTCCCGGACCGAAATCGGGCTGGGTCACCGTCAAGGACGCCGTGAAGAAGAAAGCACCGGAAGGCCTGCCGTTCCCGGCAGCCGTAAAAGGTGCCGCAACCGAAGCTCCGGCGGAAGAAGCGCCCGCGGAAGGTGGTGAAGCATGAAACTTGATGTAATCAAACTGGACGGCGGCAAAGCCGGCAACATCGAGCTGGATGCAGACCTGTTCGGTCTTGAGCCGCGCGCGGACATCCTGCACCGCGTGGTCCGTTGGCAGCGCAACAACGCGCAGGCCGGCACCCACAAGGTCAAGACCCGCTCGGAAACCAGCTACTCGACCAAGAAGATCTATCGCCAGAAGGGCACCGGTGGCGCACGCCATGGTGACCGTAACGCGCCGATCTTCCGTGGTGGTGGTATCTACAAAGGCCCCGTCGTCCGTTCGCACGGCCACGACCTGCCGAAAAAGTTCCGCAAGCTTGGCCTGCGCCACGCTCTGTCGGCCAAAGCCAAGGCAGGTGAACTGGTTGTGATCGAGAACGCCGAAGCCGAAGGCAAGACCGCCGCTCTGGCCAAACAGGTTGCAAACCTGGGCTGGAAACGCGCTCTGGTCATCGACGGCGCGACCGTGAACGAAGGGTTCCTGAAAGCGTCCAAGAACATCGAAGGTCTGGATATCCTGCCGTCGATGGGCGCAAACGTCTATGACATCCTCAAGCGTGACACCCTGGTGCTCACCAAAGCGGCTGTCGAAGCACTGGAGGCTCGTCTGAAATGAGCGCGAAGGCAGAACACTACGACGTGATCCGCAAGCCGATCATTACTGAGAAGTCGACCATGGCGTCCGAAAACGGCGCGGTTGTCTTTGAAGTGGCGATCGACAGCAACAAGCCGCAGATCAAAGAGGCCGTCGAGGCGCTGTTTGGTGTGAAGGTCAAAGCGGTGAACACCACCGTGACCAAAGGCAAGGTCAAGCGGTTCCGCGGCCAGCTGGGCAAGCGGAAAGATGTCAAAAAAGCATATGTGACCCTGGAAGAGGGGAACACCATCGACGTGTCGACCGGTCTCTGATCGAACCCGTCTTTGGAAAAAGATAAAGGCCCCCGCGCAAGCGGGGGTTTTTCTTTGGCAACAACACCAAGAATTGAGCGCAAATCCGGCATCTTTCCCGGAATTCCCTTGCTATCCCGGGCGGGGTGTCTATCCGGGTCCCTACAAGCAAGAATACATGGCAGGCGCATGACCGAACCCTCTTTCTCGACCCGGGGCAACCCGAATATGACCTCGGCGCGGGATTGGGTCACGACACTTGCGAAATATCGCGAACCCAACCAGTGGCGCAGCTCCTTTGAACTGGGTGTTAGCATTGTCCCGTTCTTTGCGCTTTGGGCACTGTCCTGGATGTCGCTTTCGCTCAGCTACTGGCTGGCTTTTGCAATTTCCGTCCTGAACGCCGCCTTCCTGCTGCGCCTGTTTGCGATCCAGCATGATTGCGGGCACGGGGCATTTTTCAAGAACCGCGCGGTCAGCGACTGGGTCGGACGGATGATCGGAGTGTTGACCCTGACACCCTATGACGTCTGGCGCCGGACGCATTCCACACATCACAACAGCTCGGGCAATCTGGATAAACGGGGGATGGGCGATATCCATACTCTGACAGTGGCCGAGTATCAGTCGAAAACGCCCATGAACCAATTCTGGTATCGCGTGTACCGAAACCCTATCACCCTGTTCGTCCTTGGCCCCGGCTATCTGTTTCTGTTTCAGAACCGCCTTCCGCTTGGTCTGACGCGGAGTGTCAGGTTCTGGGTCAGCGCGATGGGTACCAATGTCGCCATTTTGGCCGCACTTCTGGCGATCTACTATTTCGGCGGGCTGATGCCGATGCTTCTGATCTTCCTACCCTCAACCCTGATTGCTGCAACGGCTGGTGTCTGGCTGTTCTACGTACAGCATCAGTTCGAGGACACGCACTGGGACCCCGATAACGACTGGCAACTGCACGAGGCCGCCCTGCACGGCAGTTCGCATTACATCCTGCCACCTGTGTTGCAGTGGTTTAGCGCCAATATCGGCATCCATCACGTGCACCATCTTTACAGCCGCATTCCGTTCTACCGCCTGACCGAAGTTTTGCGCGATCATGATGAGTTGGCAAACAGCAACCGTATGACCATCCGAGAAAGCCTCGCCAACGCGCGGCTGCACTTGTGGGATGAGAGCAGCCGCCGACTGTTGTCGTTCGCCGAGGTTCGCGCGCTGTATGGGTGAGGGGGCACGCCGCCTCTGATCCGACCCGCCCGAGCAACCCGATGAGCCGCGCCAGCGACTGCCCGTGGGATGGCGCTGCAACGGTCGAGCTGTGCACTTTATGGTGCCAAATACATCTGACCTCATAGCGAGGAGCAAACGCCCTCAAAGCGCCAGCCCGCCGGGACGGCAGTCGCTGGCGCGGTGGCCTTCGGCCTTGTCCCGCGCTTGGGAGCGCGGGAAGACATCAAGAAAGCATATGTGACACTGGAAAAGGGGAACACCATCGACGTGTCCACCGGTCTCTGATCGAACCCGTCTTTCCAGAGAGATAAAGCCCCCCCGCGAAAGCGGGGGTTTTTTTGTGGGTAGTGCGACCTAAATTACATACAGGCACATCATGTTGGGTGGATAAAGTGACGCAGGGCAATATAATGCTATATTAACTTGTTTCGGCTCTATTTTACGTGCTAAATTTGCTCTGCAAATGTCTAACGTTTGCAAATGGAGGGTATTTTGAAAGATAATTTTTACGCTCCCAAGGCGCTGGGTGCTTCCAAAGCAGGTGTCGAAAAATATGCAGAGGACTTGGCCAAAAAGATCGGTTTTGGCCCGGGAGATAGTATTGAGGAGCTTGTTCAGAAAAGCGGTGGCAAGCTTGTCGTGGGAACAAGTGGGTTCGGCGACGAAGATAGTGGTTCGATCGTCGCGCGAGCAGTCAATGATTTCGAGATATATGTTTCACGCCACACTTCTTTGAAGCGTGATCGGTTTACGATTGCACACGAGTTGGGCCATCTTCTCCTACATTTTGGAGCAATTAAGAAGGTCAACGAAAACGCGGTTATGCGTGCAACTCGTTATGTAGACCAAAGTGATCAAGATCAGCAGAGAGCTGAATGGGAAGCAAATTGGTTCGCCGCAGCGTTCTTGATGCCTTCTGAGGAGTTTACGGAAGCTTATCGCTCTGGTGGAGCTTCAAATGCGGCATCGGTGTGTGGGGTGAGTCTGCACGCTGCAAAAATTCGTGCGGATAATCTAAAAATTTCCTAACCGAGAAACGCAATGGAAGAACTATCTGTTCCCGATTATCGGGTTCGCCTCTTTTTGTCCGTAGACCTAACCGGGTCTACGGCCTTCAAGTCAAAGAATAACAGTTTCCGATGGCTTAAAGCGTTCCAGCTTTTTTATGATCAGTTTCCGAGTTTGTACTCAGAGCACTTCACCGAAGTTTGTGGCGAAATCGACGGGATCGGTGCAGAGGAGAAAGAATGCCTGCCGCAAATCTGGAAGACAATCGGGGACGAAATCCTCTTCGTTAACCGCGTAGAGAGTGTCACGCATTTGGGTGCATATGTGACGGCATTTTCTCAGACACTTCACGCTTTTGGTGAAAAGGTGGCGGCCTACGAGGGTCTCAACACAAAAGGAAATGGCTGGATTGCGGCGTTCCCCAGCCCTAACTGTAGCATCGGCATTGGGAAAGGTGAGTCCGAAGATCCTTATGCTGGCTTGAATGAGCTTAGGACCGAGGGGTTCGAAAGGAAGGTCGATAACAATCCCGCAGGCTTTGATTTCTTGGGTAAAGGAATTGACGGTGGTTTTCGCATTTCGCGCAATTCCACCGTAAATACGTTTACCATTTCTCCTGCTCTGGCTTTCCTATTGGCGAAGGCCAAGGGAAACCCAGACGCAACGGGTTTTGACGCAGACTTCAGGTTCCATGAAACACAGTCATTTAAGGGTGTTCTGAATGGCGAACCGTACCCAATCATTTCGATCAATACAGTTCGAAATCCCGGAGAGCGAGAGCTTCAAAGACTGGAAGCAGAGCTGTTGCAGCGGCCTGCGGTTGTAGACGATTGCAAGGTTTTGAAGGAATATTTAGAGAAATTTATCGAGCTCAACAAAATTGAAATGCCGGTTCTAAAGCTAACCCATGCCGAGGGAGAACAACCAACGCCTAGCCATTACGATGACTACGTGAAGGAGTGGGAAGCGGAGAGAAAGAAAAGCGTGAGTGATGACGCTTCGTTTTCGGAAGATGGCAATTCGGCGTTAGACAAGGAAATTCCTTCGGTGGACAGCTCAATAGAGAAACTAGAGCCCCGGGATTAGAACTTCGCCTATAGACACCCACTCCCAACACTGCTAAACGCTCCCAATCTTGCGGCCTCGGATTCGTTCCGGGGCCTCTGATATTTGTAACCGGGGACCTTCGGGGCCCTATACCCTTGGCACCTACGGGGGCCTATCACATAGCAGGGAACCCCCTGCACTTGCTAAACGGAAGACAGAAAGCATGGCACTCAAGTCGTACAAGCCGACGACGCCGGGCCAGCGCGGGCTGGTGCTGATCGACCGTTCGGAGCTTTGGAAAGGACGTCCGGTCAAGTCTCTCACAGAGGGTTTGACCAAATCGGGCGGCCGGAACAACACCGGACGGATCACTTCACGCCGCCGCGGCGGTGGCGCAAAGCGTCTCTACCGGATCGTTGACTTCAAACGGAACAAATTTGATGTCGCGGCAACCGTCGAGCGGATCGAATATGACCCGAACCGGACCGCATTCATCGCACTGGTAAAATACGAAGACGGCGAGCAGGCATATATCCTGGCTCCGCAGCGTCTGGCTGTTGGTGACAAAGTCGTGGCATCCGCCAAGGCCGACATCAAGCCGGGCAACGCAATGCCGTTCTCGGGCATGCCCATCGGTACCATCGTCCACAACATCGAGATGAAGCCTGGCAAAGGCGGTCAGATCGCACGTGCGGCCGGTACTTACGCTCAATTCGTTGGTCGCGATGGCGGCTACGCTCAGATCCGTCTGAGCTCGGGCGAGCTGCGCATGGTTCGTCAGGAATGCATGGCCACCGTTGGTGCCGTGTCCAACCCCGACAACTCCAACCAAAACCTCGGCAAAGCCGGTCGTATGCGCCACAAGGGCGTTCGTCCGTCGGTTCGTGGTGTTGCAATGAACCCGATCGATCACCCGCACGGTGGTGGTGAAGGTCGTACCTCGGGTGGCCGTACACCGGTTACTCCGTGGGGTAAGGACACCAAGGGTAAGCGTACCCGCAACAAGAACAAAGCGTCCCAGAAGCTGATCATCCGCTCGCGGCACGCCAAGAAGAAGGGACGTTAATCCATGTCTCGCTCTGTTTGGAAGGGTCCTTTCGTCGATGCTTACGTGCTGAAAAAAGCCGAAGCAGCGCGCGAGTCGGGCCGCAACGAAGTCATCAAAATCTGGTCGCGTCGTTCCACCATTCTGCCCCAGTTCGTGGGTCTGACATTTGGTGTGTACAACGGCCAGAAGCATATCCCCGTCAACGTCTCGGAAGACATGATCGGTCAGAAGTTCGGTGAATATTCGCCGACCCGGACCTATTATGGCCACGCCGCTGACAAAAAAGCGAAGCGGAAGTAAGTCATGGGCAAGGAAAAGAACCCCCGCCGCGTGGCTGAAAACGAAGCAATGGCGAAAACCCGCATGCTCCGTACCAGCCCGCAGAAACTGAACCTGGTTGCGCAAATGATCCGCGGTAAGAAAGTTGAGAAGGCTCTGACCGACCTGACTTTCTCGAACAAGCGTGTCGCGCAGGACGTCAAGAAGTGCCTGCAGTCCGCAATCGCGAATGCCGAAAACAACCACAACCTGGACGTTGACGAGCTGATCGTCGCCGAAGCCTGGGTTGGCAAGAACCTGGTCATGAAGCGCGGTCGTCCGCGTGCCCGTGGCCGTTTCGGCAAGATCATGAAGCCGTTCTCGGAGATCACCATCAAGGTGCGTCAAGTTGAGGAGCAAGCCTAATGGGTCATAAAGTAAATCCGATCGGCATGCGCCTGCAGGTCAACCGCACCTGGGACAGCCGCTGGTACGCCGACACCAAGGACTACGGTGATCTTCTGCTGGAAGACCTCAAGATCCGTGAGTTCATCAACAAAGAGTGCAAGCAGGCCGGTGTTGCCCGCGTGATCATCGAACGTCCGCACAAGAAGTGCCGCGTTACGATCCACACAGCACGTCCGGGTGTCATCATCGGCAAGAAAGGTGCAGACATCGAAGTTCTGCGCAAAAAGCTTGCGCGTATGACCGACAGCGAACTGCACCTGAACATCGTCGAAGTGCGCAAGCCCGAGCTTGACGCGCAGCTGGTTGCCGAGTCCATCGCTCAGCAGCTGGAACGTCGTGTTTCGTTCCGTCGCGCAATGAAGCGCTCGGTTCAGAACGCCATGCGCATGGGCGCCTTGGGTATCCGGGTGAACGTCGCTGGTCGTCTGGGCGGCGCCGAAATCGCACGGACCGAGTGGTACCGCGAAGGCCGCGTGCCTCTGCACACCCTGCGCGCCGACATCGATTACGCACATGCCGAAGCGATGACCCCCTACGGGATCATCGGGATCAAGGTCTGGATCTTCAAAGGTGAGATCATGGAGCACGATCCGCAGGCACGTGACCGTAAAGCACAGGAACTCCAGGACGGCCCTGCACCTCGTGGTGCTGGTGGCGGTCGTCGCTAAGGAGGGAAAGATATGCTTCAACCAAAGCGTACTAAATTCCGCAAGATGCACAAAGGCCGGATTAAGGGTCTCGCCAAAGGCGGCTCTGATCTGAACTTTGGCACCTACGGCCTGAAAGCTCTTGAGCCTGAGCGTGTAACTGCACGCCAGATCGAAGCTGCACGTCGTGCCATGACGCGTCACATGAAGCGTCAGGGCCGTGTCTGGATCCGCATCTTCCCCGACACTCCGGTCACGGCTAAGCCGATCGAAGTTCGTATGGGTAAAGGTAAGGGTTCGGTCGACCGCTGGGCATGCAAAGTCAAGCCTGGCCGCGTGATGTTCGAGATCGACGGCGTCAATGACGACATCGCCCGCGAGGCCCTGCGCCTGGCTGCGATGAAGCTGCCGATCAAGACCCGCGTCGTGGTTCGCGAAGACTGGTAAGGCGGCGGGGTAAAACCCCACCCTACGATTTGAAGCCCCCGTCGGGACACCGGCGGGGGTTTTTCTTTTGGGTCGACCTCTTGTAATCTGCCAGCCGGTCAAAACAGTCGACGTCTCACTGCGCCGCCCCTACGTTAACCTGCAGGAATGGGAGGGCCCTATGGTGCAGCTACGCAAGAAGATGTTCGTCAAGGAAATCATAACCACTGATCAGTTGGGCCAACCTTGTGATCCTGTCAGCCGGGTCGCTGCCTTGGCGGTGATACAGAACCCATTGGCCGGGCGTCATGCGGATGACCTTTCAGAGCTGTTCGAGATCGGAGCCCTTCTGGGGCCTGACCTTGCGGCTGATGCGGTCTCGCAACTGGACGGTGCGCCGGTGTCATATGGCAAGGCAGCAATCATCGGCATGAACGGCGACCTTGAGCAGGGCGGGGCGGTGATCCATCCCAAGCTCGGCGCACCCATGCGCGCGGCAGCGGGCGGAGGTGAGGCGGTGATCCCTTCGAACGCCAAGCTGGGCGCGCCGGGCTGTGCAATTGATCTGCCGCTGGGGCACAAGGACAATCCGTGGTCATTCGATCATTTCGACACGATGACGCTGAACATTCCGGACGCGCCGAAACCGGATGAGATCGTGCTGTGCCTTGCTTATGCCGATGGCGGTCGCCCGATCCCGCGCTGTGGCAAAGGGCCCATCAAGACCTAAGCGTCTGGTCTTGCCGAAAGGGCTGAGGTATGCCCGGCCCATGGCACAGATTGAATCACTCTTCGTTACCCGTCTTTATCGCGCAGCTTTGTCCGAGTTCGACCCCAAGATCGATGCGGGCGAGTTGGAAAGCTCCTGCCTTGTCATCGCTCAGGATGATGAGGCCGGGCAGGACTGGTGCGAGGAAAACGGCTATCCCGGTTATACCAGCTATGCCTCGCTGACCGATCTGCCCTGGCGGTTCCCGATCTTCGCCGATTTGGTCGCCGCGTTGGACCAGCACGTCGCGGCCTTCGCCAAAGATCTGGAATTCGATCTGGGCGAGGGCGAGCTGAAGTTGGAGGACCTGTGGATCAACATCCTGCCCGAAGGCGGAATGCATTCCAGCCACCTACACCCGCACAGCGTGATCTCGGGTACGACCTATGTGGCGATGCCCGAAGGGGCGAGTGCGCTGAAACTGGAAGACCCCCGCTCAGGCCGAATGATGGCCGCGCCGACGCGGCTGAAGGGTGGACGGCGGGATTTGCAGCCGTTCATCTATATGAAGCCGCAGGTGGGAGACGTCCTGCTATGGGAAAGCTGGCTGCGCCACGAGGTGCCGATGAACATGGCTGAGGATGAGCGGATTAGTGTCAGCTTCAACTACAAGTGGGAATAACCTCTGCATAGGCGATGCTGTGAGCGCTGGCACGCCAGTTTTTTGGGGTGGGTTTCTCCTTCTTTATTTGATCACATTGCATCGCTCAGGCTGGAAGCTCAAAGAGAGCCTCCTCGCAGTCGTTTGGCGATCACATCTACACCACCTGCCGAGATTTGAGGGCGCCATTTGGGCGGCGATATCGTGTGCAACTATATATGTCTCGTGGGTCGCCTTTGAGGCATGTGCGCGTTGATCAGTTCGAGACGCGTCGACTTAGCCAGCGATCCTCCAAACTTCCTCTTGCCACCCACCCGCCAAACCCTTATACGGCGGCATCCTGCGGTCTCCCGGCGTTGTCGGGCGATTCGTATGTCTATCATTCATCCACCAGGTCAAAGGTGACCCGTGCACGGGGCCTTCTGGTGTTTTGAGCAAAGGAAAAAGGCGATGAACGCCCAAGAACTGCGTGACAAGACCCCGGACCAGCTCCGCGAGGAACTGGCCAACCTGAAGAAAGAAAGCTTTAACCTGCGCTTTCAACAGGCAACCGGTCAGCTGGAAAACACTGCTGGTATCAAAGCGGCCCGCCGCAATGCTGCCCGTGTCAAAACCATTCTGAACCAAAAGGCCGCTGCTGCGGCATCCGAGGAGTAAATCAGATGCCCAAGCGTATCCTGTCCGGCACCGTAACCAGCGACGCCAACGAGCAGACCGTGACCGTTTCGGTTGAACGCCGCTTCAAGCACCCGCTGCTGCACAAAACCGTTCGTAAGTCCAAGAAATACCGGGCTCATGACGAAAAGAACGCCTTCAAGGTCGGTGACACCGTTCGCATCATCGAATGCGCACCGAAATCGAAGACGAAACGTTGGGAAGTTCTGGAAGCGTAAGCTTCCGGGATTTTTCCATTTGTCGAAACCCTGGGGGATCTAACGAGACCAGCCCCCACAGGTCGGGAGAAACCACATGATCCAGATGCAGACCAATCTGGATGTCGCTGACAACTCCGGCGCACGCCGAGTTCAGTGCATCAAGGTCCTGGGTGGTTCCAAGCGTAAATACGCCTCCGTCGGCGACATCATTGTCGTCTCGGTGAAGGAAGCCATCCCGCGCGGCCGCGTAAAGAAAGGGGACGTCCGTAAGGCCGTCGTCGTACGCACCGCCAAAGAAGTCCGTCGCGAAGACGGCACCGCGATCCGTTTCGATCGCAACGCCGCCGTCATCCTGAACAACAACAACGAGCCCGTAGGTACCCGTATCTTTGGCCCCGTTGTTCGCGAACTGCGCGGCAAGAACTTCATGAAAATCATCTCGCTGGCTCCGGAGGTGCTGTAATCATGGCTGCTAAACTCCGCAAAGGCGACAAGGTCGTCGTGCTGGCCGGCAAGGACAAGGGCAAAGAGGGAACCATTACCTCGGTTGACCCCAAAGCCGGTAAAGCTGTTGTCGATGGCATCAACATCGCCATCCGCCACACCCGCCAGACCCAGAACAGCCAGGGTGGCCGCCTGCCTCAGGCAAACCCGATCGAGCTGTCGAACCTGGCTCTGCTGGACAAGAACGGCAAAGCAACCCGCGTTGGCTTCCGCATGGAAGGCGACAAGAAGGTGCGCTTCGCCAAGACCACGGGGGACGTGATCGATGCTTGATACCGCAAACTACACCCCGCGTCTGAAAGCTCAGTACGCTGAAACCATCCGTGCCGCTCTGAAAGAAGAGTTCGGGTACAAGAACGACATGCAGTTGCCCAAGCTGGAAAAAATCGTTCTGAACATCGGCTGTGGTGCAGAAGCTGTCAAAGACTCGAAGAAAGCCAAGGCGGCTGTCGAGGATCTGACCGCGATTGCAGGCCAAAAGGCTGTTGCGACCCTGGCGAAAAAGTCGATCGCGGGCTTCCGCGTCCGTGAAGACATGCCGCTGGGTGCGAAAGTGACCCTGCGCGGTGACCGGATGTACGAATTCCTGGACCGTCTGATCACCATCGCGATGCCGCGTATCCGTGACTTCCGCGGTGTGAAGCCTTCTTTTGATGGTCGTGGCAACTTTGCCATGGGCATGAAAGAACACATCGTGTTCCCCGAGATCGACTTCGACAAGGTCGACGAGGTCTGGGGCCTGGACATCGTAATCACCACCACAGCGAACACCGACGCTGAAGCAAAGGCATTGTTGAAAGCATTCAACATGCCGTTCAACGCGTAAGCGCCGGGAGGATTGAGACATGGCTAAAAAAGCAATGATCGAACGCGAGAAGAAGCGCGAACGCCTGGTGGCCAAATATGCCGCAAAGCGTGCCGAGCTGAAAGAAATCGCGAATGACGAGAGCCGCCCGATGGAAGAGCGTTTCAAAGCGCGTCTGAAACTGGCGAAACTGCCGCGCAACAGCTCGGCTACCCGTCTGCACAACCGCTGTCAGCTGACCGGTCGTCCCCACGCTTACTACCGTAAGCTGAAGGTCAGCCGTATCGCGCTGCGCGAGCTGGGTTCTGCTGGTCAGATCCCCGGCATGGTGAAATCGAGCTGGTAAGGGAGACATAGATATGAACGATCCTATCGGCGATATGCTCACCCGTATCCGCAACGCGCAAATGCGCGGCAAGTCCACCGTTTCCACCCCCGCATCCAAACTGCGCGGCTGGGTTCTGGACGTGCTGGCGGACGAAGGTTACATCCGTGGCTACGAAGCGACGACCGGTGAAAACGGTCATCCGGCCATCGAAATCAGCCTGAAATACTACGAAGGCACCCCTGTTATTCGCGAGTTGAAGCGGGTCTCGAAGCCCGGTCGTCGCGTCTACATGGGCGTCAATGACATCCCGCAGGTCCGTCAGGGTCTGGGTGTGTCGATTGTCAGCACTCCGAAAGGTGTGATGTCGGACGCAAACGCTCGCTCCAACAATGTTGGCGGCGAAGTGCTCTGCACCGTCTTCTAAGGAGGTCTGCAATGTCTCGTATTGGTAAAAAACCGGTCGAGCTGCCCAGCGGCGTTTCCGCCTCTGTGTCGGGTCAGACCATCGAAGTGAAGGGTCCGAAAGGCACCCGCAGCTTCACCGCAACCGATGACGTCACGCTGTCGGTCGAAGACAATGTCGTGCAAATCAACCCTCGTGGCATGTCCAAGCGTGCCCGCCAGCAGTGGGGCATGAGCCGCACCATGGTTGCCAACCTGGTAACTGGTGTGACCGAAGGCTTCAAAAAAGAGCTGGAGATCCAGGGTGTTGGTTACCGGGCTCAGATGCAGGGCAACACCCTGAAGCTGAACCTGGGTTACAGCCACGATGTTGATTTCACCGCTCCGGAAGGTGTCACCATCACCGCACCGAAGCAGACCGAAATCGTTGTGGAAGGTATCGACCAGCAGCAGGTGGGCGAAGTCGCGGCCAAGATCCGCGAATGGCGCCGTCCCGAGCCGTATAAAGGCAAGGGCATCCGCTATAAGGGCGAGTTCATCTTCCGCAAGGAAGGCAAGAAGAAGTAAGGACGCAGACAATGGCAAACAGCAAAAGAACCCTGTTTCTGAAGCGCCGCCTGCGCGTTCGGAACAAACTTCGCAAAGTCAACGCGGGCCGTGTACGCCTGTCGGTCCACCGTTCGAACAAGAACATCAGCGTTCAGCTGATCGACGACGTTCGTGGCGTGACCCTGGCTGCAGCCTCGACCCTGGAAAAAGATCTGGGTGTTGTTGGCAAGAACAACGTCGAAGCGGCCACCAAAGTGGGCGCGGCCATCGCCGAGCGTGCCAAGAAGGCAGGCGTCGAAGAGGCCTATTTCGATCGTGGCGGCTTCCTGTTCCACGGCAAGGTGAAGGCAGTTGCCGACGCCGCGCGTGAAGGTGGTCTGAAGATCTAAGACTTGCGGGCGGGTTTCGATCCGCCCCGATGATCCGGGGGCCTCGGCGTTAGTCGGGGCTCACTTGGATTGAACTAAACGGCGCCGAATGCGCCACATGAGAAAAGGGATGCCAAATGGCAGAACGTGAAAACCGCCGGGGCCGTGGTCGTGACCGCGATGAAGCACCGGAATTCGCAGATCGTCTGGTTGCGATCAACCGTGTGTCGAAAACCGTAAAAGGTGGTAAGCGCTTTGGCTTCGCCGCTCTGGTGGTTGTCGGCGATCAGAAAGGCCGCGTGGGCTTTGGCAAGGGTAAAGCGAAAGAAGTACCCGAGGCCATCCGCAAGGCGACCGAACAAGCCAAGCGTCAGATGATCCGCGTGCAACTGCGCGAAGGTCGGACCCTGCACCACGACATCGAAGGCCGTCACGGCGCCGGTAAAGTGGTTATGCGCACCGCGCCTGAAGGTACTGGTATCATCGCCGGTGGTCCGATGCGTGCTGTGTTCGAAATGCTGGGCGTTAAGGACGTTGTGTCTAAGTCGCTGGGCTCGCAGAACCCGTACAACATGATCCGCGCCACCATCAACGGCCTGCAGAAAGAGCAGAGCCCGCGTTCGGTTGCACAGCGTCGTGGCAAAAAGGTTGCTGACATCCTGCCTAAGCGGGACGAAGCACCGGCCGAAGCCGAAGCGTAAGGAGAGCGAGTTATGGCAAAAACCATCGTCGTCAAGCAGATCGGCTCGCCGATCCGCCGCCCCGCCGAACAGCGCGCAACCCTGATCGGTCTGGGCCTGAACAAGATGCACAAAACCCGTGAACTGGAAGACACTCCTTCGGTCCGCGGCATGGTCAACAAGATCCCGCATCTGGTTGAGATTATCGAAGAGCGCGGCTAAGACCGCTCTTTATAGATTGCAAAAGCCTCCGACGATGTCGGGGGCTTTTTTATTGCCATTCGGTCAGGCTGCGGTATCGTTATCTTCTATTATTTGAATGGATGTGAACGATGAAGATTTTACTGACCGCGATGTGTGCGACTTTCATTTCTGCTGCTGCTTATGCACAGTGCCCGGCCAAAGCCCCCAAAGAATTCAATAGTTATTTTTCCGATGGGGATCAGAAGGTGAATGCAGCATGGCTGCAAAAGAACATTGCCGGGCGCAAGGTCGTCTATTCCGGAAAAGACGTTGAGACCTATTCCGCCAACGGTTCTTACTCCTACAAACGAGGCGGGCAGACCTGGAAAGCCGCCGCCTACAAGTTCTACGATAATGGGGTGCGCTGCATCGGATATGACCAGCCCCGGTTCGACCTCTATGTGGTCAACAACGGTCAGCTGGTCTTGGTGAACCAGCAAAAGCAGCGATATATCGGCCAGATCAGAAAGTAAGCCTGCGTCGGATGTCAGATCTGCCAGTACCCCGGGGACTCTGCGTCTCCGGGCGTTGCGCTGTTCGCATAGCGGCTAGACCCAAATCCATATTGTTAGCGTTATCACTAAGGTCTATCTGAACCTTGTCCAAGAAGGAACTCAATGGAAGCGCCGGGGAATGCGCCCTGGCACAGAAAGGATCTAAGATATGGCACATACAGCTACACTGACACATGGCGGTTTCTCTCTGAGCGAACGGTTTGCAAACCTTGTTGCACGGATCAAAGAGACCAATGCTCTGCGGGCGCAATACAGCCGCACCTATGCCGAACTGCAGGGCCTCAACGACCGCGAACTCAACGATATCGGCATCCGCCGCTGCGACATCGCCGACATCGCACGCGAGCATGTTTACGGGTCGTAAGACGAACCCGTTTGCCTGGTGAGAAAAGAGGCGCCCCCGGGGCGTCTCTTTTGCGTTGCTGGGAAGGGGGTGGCGCTGCTGGCCAGACAAAACTTGCAACTGGGGCCAGAACGCTGTATCGGGCTCCGGTGGCACCGCGCCACGAGAATCAAAACCAAGAAATGCCGTGTCTGACCATCACGCTTCGGGGTCATTTCCGGCGAAGGAGAAGCGATATGAAACTGAATGAACTGCGCGACAATCCCGGCGCTGCACCGAAACGGACCCGCGTTGGCCGTGGTCCCGGCTCGGGCAAGGGTAAAATGGGTGGCCGTGGTATCAAAGGCCAGAAATCCCGTTCGGGTGTGGCCATCAATGGCTATGAAGGCGGCCAGATGCCGTTGTACCAGCGCCTGCCCAAGCGTGGCTTCAACAAGCCGAACCGCAAGGCATTCGCCGTTATCAACCTGGGCCTGATCCAGAAATTCGTCGACGCCGGCAGGCTGGACGCCAAGGCTGCGATCACCGAAGACGCCCTGGTTGCGTCCGGTCTGGTCCGCCGCAAGCTGGACGGTGTCCGCGTTCTGGCCAAAGGTGAAATTACCGCCAAAGTGAACCTGGAAGTCACTGGTGCTTCGAAATCTGCTGTTGAGGCAGTTGAGAAAGCGGGCGGTTCACTGACGGTCACAAAAGCTGCTGCGGCAGAGTAAGCGCTTGTGAGCGGGCCAAGACCCGCTTACATAGACCTCAGAGTTTTCCAAGACGCCGCCCGAGCCGGAAAACGGTTCCGGGCGGTGTTTGCATAAGAGAGACCGATTTATGGTATCAGCAGCAGAACAAATGGCAGCCAACACAAGCTGGTCTGCCCTTGGTAAAGCCACCGATCTGCGCAACCGCATCCTGTTCACGCTGGCCTTGCTGATCGTCTATCGTCTGGGCACCTTCATTCCGGTGCCGGGCATTGACGGTCAGGCACTGCGCGAGTTCATGGAGCAAGCGGGGCAAGGCATCGGCGGCATGGTTTCGATGTTCACCGGCGGGGCGTTGGGGCGGATGGGTATCTTTGCCCTCGGCATCATGCCCTACATCTCGGCTTCGATCATCGTGCAGCTGCTGACATCCATGGTTCCCGCGCTCGAACAGCTCAAGAAAGAGGGCGAGCAGGGGCGCAAGAAGATCAACCAATACACCCGTTTCGGCACCGTGGCGCTGGCCACCGTTCAGGCCTATGGTCTAGCCGTGTCGCTGGAATCGGGCGATCTGGCGACCGATCCGGGCCTGTTCTTCCGTATGTCGACCATGATCACTCTGGTCGGCGGTACCATGTTCCTGATGTGGCTGGGTGAGCAGATCACCGCACGCGGCATCGGCAACGGGATCTCACTGATCATCTTCGTCGGTATCATCGCCGAGGTTCCGGCCGCGCTGGCCCAGTTCTTTGCCAGCGGACGCAGCGGTGCCATCAGCCCCGCCGTGATCGTGGGCGTGATCATCATGGTCATCGCCGTGATCACCTTTGTGGTCTTCATGGAACGTGCACTGCGCAAGATCCACATCCAATACCCGCGCCGTCAGGCCGGTATGAAAGTCTATGAAGGTGGCTCCAGCCACCTGCCGGTCAAAGTGAACCCAGCGGGCGTGATCCCGGCGATCTTTGCCAGCTCGCTGCTGCTGCTGCCGGTGACGATCTCGACCTTCTCGTCGGGGGCCACCAACGGCCCGATCATGTCGTGGCTGCTGGCCAACTTTGGACCCGGACAGCCGCTGTACCTGCTGTTCTTCGCCTCAATGATCGTGTTCTTTGCCTATTTCTATACGTTCAACGTGTCGTTCAAGCCGGACGATGTGGCGGACAACCTGAAAAAGCAGAACGGTTTTGTCCCCGGTATCCGCCCGGGCAAGAAAACCGCCGAGTATCTGGAATATGTGGTCAACCGCGTGCTGGTCCTGGGTTCGGCCTATCTGGCCGCCGTCTGCCTGCTGCCGGAAATCCTGCGCGGTCAGTTTGCCATCCCGTTCTATTTCGGCGGCACGTCCGTGCTGATTATCGTCTCGGTGACCATGGACACGATCCAACAGGTCCAGAGCCACCTGCTGGCGCACCAGTATGAGGGGCTGATTGAAAAGTCCCAGTTGCGCGGCAAAAGCAAGAAACGCGGCAGAAAGGCACCGACCCGTCGATGAACATCATTCTTCTCGGCCCCCCGGGGGCAGGCAAAGGTACGCAGGCGCGGCATCTGGTTGACACCCGCGGCATGGTGCAGCTCAGCACCGGAGACATGCTGCGCGCCGCCAAGACCAGCGGCACCGAGATGGGCAACCGCGTGGCCGAGGTGATGGCAAAGGGGCAACTGGTCACGGATGAAATCGTGATCGGCCTGATCGAAGAGAAGCTGACCACTGAAAAAGGCGCAGGTTTCATCTTTGACGGCTTCCCTCGCACCCTGGCGCAGGCCGATGCCCTGTCGGCACTGCTGACCAAGCTGGGTCAGTCACTGCATACGGTGATCGAGATGCGTGTGGATGACGACGCACTGGTCGACCGGATCACCGCACGGTCAACCTGCGCGGGCTGCGGCGAGGTCTACAATGACCACACCAAGCCCATTCCAGCCGATGGAAAATGCACCAATTGCGGCAAGGAAAATGACTTCGTCCGTCGCGCCGACGATAACGAAGACAGCCTTCGTACGCGCCTGATGGAATACTACAAGAAGACCTCGCCGCTGATTGGCTATTACTACGCCAAAGGCGATCTGCGCCCGGTGAATGGGCTGGCGGATATCAAAGAGGTAACGGCGTCGATCGAGGCCGTTCTAGGCTAAACGTCAGGTATTTTGTGTTCTGGAATGACTACAACAAAGCTTCTGCTGCGTTCTTGGCTGGGCTTGTTGCCGGCCTTGTCGGAGGACTCTTGTTGGGCGGTTTCGCTGTGATGAGCATGGGTAGCCTTAATACTCACATGGACTTTTGCAACGACCAAACCAGCAAGCACTTTATCTTCGATCAATACGTCAGAGAGAAGGTTTGCTGGCCAGATTGAGTATGGGCTTGACGCCAGCGCCAAAAGCCCATATCGACCCCCATCCCTAAAGGGAATCAAGATCGCGTGAGGGATTCGTCCTAACCGCCCCGACCACCTCGAATAATACTGGACCCTCTGGCGTCACTGCCACGGTCAGGTGTTGTGAAAAAAGGTTCCGGAGCTACGGAACCGCAACAAAAAGGAAAGTGACACGTGGCACGTATTGCCGGCGTAAACATCCCGACTGCAAAGCGGGTACCAATCGCCCTCACATATATCACCGGTATCGGAAACACCTCGGCCAAAGCGATCTGCGAAGCCGTGGGCATCGAAGCGTATCGTCGCGTCAACGAACTGTCCGACGCCGAAGTTCTGGCCATCCGCGAGCACATCGATGCGAACTTCACCGTCGAAGGTGATCTGCGTCGTGAAGTTCAGATGAACGTCAAGCGCCTGATGGATCTGGGCTGCTACCGCGGTCTGCGTCACCGCCGCAACCTGCCGGTTCGCGGTCAGCGTACCCACACCAATGCTCGTACCCGCAAAGGCCCCGCAAAGGCCATTGCCGGTAAGAAGAAATAAGGGAGGGTCTGACCGATGGCACGTGACAAGACTCGCGTTAAACGCAAAGAGCGTAAGAACATCGCATCGGGCGTTGCCCATGTGAACTCGACCTTCAACAACACCAAGATCCTGATCTCGGACGTACAGGGCAACGCCATCGCATGGTCGTCTGCCGGCACCATGGGCTTCAAAGGATCGCGGAAATCGACACCTTATGCGGCTCAGATGGCTGCAGAAGATGCAGGCAAGAAGGCGCAGGAACATGGCGTCAAGACGCTGGAAGTCGAAGTTCAGGGCCCCGGATCGGGTCGTGAATCGGCTCTGCGTGCGCTGGCTGCAGTGGGCTTCAACATCACGTCGATCCGCGACGTGACACCGATCGCTCACAACGGCTGCCGTCCGCCGAAGCGTCGTCGCGTCTAAGCGATTTTGAATTAGGCTGGGGCTGTGTTTTTGCACGGCCCCAGCACGTCATTTTGAACCTCGGGCGTCTGCACCTTGTTGGTCATGGGGCGCGGACAGGAATGGAGGGATTACATGATCCATAAGAATTGGGCAGAATTGATCAAGCCGACCCAGCTTGACGGCAAGCCGGGCAACGATCCGGCACGTCAGGCAACCCTGGTTGCAGAACCGCTGGAGCGTGGCTTTGGTCTGACTCTGGGCAACGCGCTGCGTCGCGTTCTGATGAGCTCGCTGCAAGGTGCGGCCATCACCAGCGTTCAAATCGACAACGTCCTGCACGAGTTCTCCTCGGTCGCGGGCGTGCGTGAAGACGTAACCGACATCATCCTGAACCTCAAAGGCGTGTCGCTGCGCATGGAAGTCGAAGGCCCCAAGCGCCTGTCGATCAATGCCAAAGGCCCCGCAGTTGTCACTGCAGGCGACATCAGCGAAAGCGCCGGTATCGAGGTTTTGAACCGCGATCACGTCATCTGTCACCTCGACGATGGCGCAGACCTGTTCATGGAACTGACCGTCAACACTGGCAAGGGCTATGTCTCGGCTGAGAAGAACAAGCCCGAAGACGCACCCATCGGCCTGATCCCGATTGATGCGATCTATTCGCCGGTCAAAAAGGTTGCCTATGACGTTCAGCCGACCCGTGAAGGTCAGGTTCTGGACTATGACAAGCTGACTCTGAAGATCGACACCGACGGTTCGATCACGCCCGAGGATGCACTGGCATTCGCCGCGCGTATCCTGCAGGATCAGCTGTCGATCTTCGTCAACTTCGACGAGCCGGAATCGGCTGGCCGTCAGGACGAAGACGATGGTCTGGAGTTCAACCCGCTGCTGCTGAAGAAAGTCGACGAGCTGGAATTGTCGGTCCGTTCGGCAAACTGCCTGAAGAACGACAACATCGTTTACATCGGCGATCTGATCCAGAAGACCGAAGCCGAGATGCTGCGCACCCCGAACTTCGGCCGCAAGTCGCTGAACGAGATCAAAGAAGTGCTGTCCGGCATGGGTCTGCACCTCGGCATGGATGTCGAGGACTGGCCGCCCGACAACATCGAAGATCTGGCGAAGAAATTCGAAGACGCGTTCTAAGCGCGTCTTCCCAAATGCCCGGGTTGCCGGGGACTAAATGGGCACTTCCGCCCCAAGGAGAGCCGGTGACACGCATCGCCGGCCAGACAAAGCAAAACGCGAAAGAAGGAACTAGAAAATGCGTCACGCACGTGGTTATCGCCGCCTGAACCGTACTCATGAGCACCGCAAGGCTCTGTTTGCGAACATGGCTGGCTCGCTCATCGAACATGAGCAGATCAAAACAACTTTGCCCAAGGCAAAAGAACTGCGCCCGATCATCGAAAAGCTGGTCACTCTGGGCAAGCGCGGCGACCTGCACGCCCGCCGTCAGGCAGCCTCGCAGCTGAAAGAAGACAAAGACGTCGCCAAGCTGTTCGAAGTTCTGGGCCCCCGCTATGCCGAGCGTCAGGGCGGTTATGTCCGCATTCTGAAAGCCGGTTTCCGCTATGGTGACATGGCCCCGATGGCGATCATCGAATTCGTTGACCGCGACATCGACGCCAAAGGTGCGGCTGACAAAGCCCGCGTTGCCGCCGAAGAGGCCGCAGAAGAATAAGATCAGGTCCCTGACCGATCACAAACCTCCGTTCGGGCAACCGGGCGGAGGTTTTTCTTTTGGGTCAAAGCCCGCTTGCAATCATGGCTTTGGGTCAGCATATCTTGGCGGGCACAGTCACCGGAGCCTCCATGATCCGTACCCTTCTGACCCTGTCTCTTCTGTTTGTTGCCACCGTTGGTCACGCCGAAACAAAGGTGCCGACATCGAAGGCCGAAATCAGCCTTGGCTTTGCCCCTGTCGTCAAGCAAGCTTCGCCCGCAGTGGTAAACATCTATGCCAAGATCGTGCGCGAAGGACGGGCCAATCCGCTGTTTTCGGATCCGTTCTTTCAGGATTTCTTTGGCCGGGGGTTTAATGAACCACGCCAACGGGTGCAGAACTCGCTGGGGTCGGGGGTGATCCTGTCGGGCGACGGCTATGTGGTCTCGAACTACCACGTTGTCGGGACGGCCACCGAAATCCGGGTTGTGACCACCGACAGGCGTGAATACTCGGCGCAGGTGGTTCTGGGCGACAAGGAAAGCGACATTGCGATCCTGCGGCTGGAAGAGGCCGAAGACCTGCCGTTCCTGATGCTGCGCGACTCGGATCATGTTGAGGTCGGAGAGCTGGCGCTGGCCATCGGCAATCCGTTTGGCGTAGGGCAGACCGTGTCGTCGGGCATCATTTCAGGTCTGGCGCGCACCGGGACAGCGACCGGCAATGCGCGAGGATACTTCATTCAGACGGACGCGGCGATCAATCCGGGGAATTCGGGCGGTGCGCTGATCGATGTGAACGGCGATCTGATCGGCATCAACACCTCGATCCTGACGCGCTCGGGCGGGTCGAACGGCATCGGCTTTGCCATACCGGCCAATCTTGTGGCCGAGTTCTTGCGGCAAGCGCAGGCAGGGAATGACGGTTTCATCAGCCCATGGGCCGGGATATCCGGCCAGCACATGAGTGCGGATATCGCCGAGTCGCTGGGATTGGTGTTCCCGATCGGTGTGGTGATTTCCGACATCCACCCGCTCAGCCCGCTGGGAGAGGCCGGGCTGCGGGTGGGGGATGTGGTGACCCATGTGGACGGCGACGAAGTTAACTCACCCGCCGAGATGAAATTTCGCATGTCTGTCGCGGGTGTTGGTGGGACCTCGATCCTGACACGCCTGCGTGGGGACCAAAGCAATGATATCAGTGTTGCACTGGTCAGGGCTCCGGAAACACCCGCCGCAGATGAGACCACACTGGACGACGATACCGTAATGCCCGGCCTGACCGTGTCGCGCATCAACCCCGCAGTGATCACGCGGCTGCGGTTGCCCCTGTCGGTGACTGGGGTCGTGGTTGTGGATGCGGCTCGGTACGGTGGCCGCTCGGGTCTGCGGGCTGGCGATGTGATCAACAGTATCAACGGGGCCGAGATCGCAGAACCTGCTGACGTGACCAACGCGTTGACCGACCCCGGTCGCCGTTTGCAATTCGAGATCCAGCGCGGTGCGCGGTCCGTATCGCTTCGGTTCCGGTTGTAACCCGTGTCCGATCTGTTTGATACCGGGGCATCCGAATCCGCCGCCGCACCGCACCGCCCGCTGGCGGATCGGCTGCGGCCGCAGGCGCTGTCCGAGGTGATAGGGCAGACGCAGGTTCTGGGTCCGGATGCACCTTTGGGGGTCATGCTGGCCTCGGGCAGCTTGTCCAGCCTGATTTTCTGGGGGCCTCCGGGTGTGGGCAAGACCACCATCGCACGGTTGCTGGCGCAAGAGACGGACCTGCATTTCATCCAGATCAGCGCAATTTTTACAGGCGTTCCCGATCTGAAAAAGGTGTTCGAGGCGGCGAAGATTCGACGTCAGAACGGGCAGGGGACGTTGCTGTTCGTGGATGAGATTCACCGCTTCAACAAGGCGCAGCAGGATGGCTTTCTACCACATATGGAGGACGGGACGATCCTTCTGGTCGGGGCCACGACCGAAAATCCCTCGTTTGAATTGAATGCGGCCGTACTCAGCCGGTCGCAGGTACTGGTGCTGGAGCGGCTCAGTCTTGCGGATCTGGAACACCTGACCCAGCGTGCCGAGAAAGAGCTGGATCGCGCCCTGCCGCTGTCCGGGGCTGCGCGGGATGCGTTGCATGAGATGGCGGATGGCGATGGGCGGGCATTGCTGAACCTGATCGAGCAGGTTGCGGCATGGCAGGTCAAAGACCCGCTGACGCCCGAGGCGTTGTCGACACGGCTGATGCGGCGCGCTTCGAAATACGACAAGTCGGGGGACGAGCATTACAACCTGATCTCGGCCCTGCACAAATCGGTGCGCGGCTCGGATCCGGACGCGGCGCTCTATTGGTTCGCGCGCATGTTGACCGGAGGGGAAGACCCTCGCTTTCTGGCCCGCCGTCTGACCCGCATGGCGGTCGAGGATATCGGTCTGGCTGACCCGCAGGCGCAGGCGATTTGCCTGCAATCGTGGGAAACATACGAACGATTGGGCTCGCCCGAGGGAGAATTGGCGCTGGCGCAGGCGGTGGTGTATCTGGCGCTGGCCCCGAAATCGAACGGGGCATATGTCGGATTCAAGGCTGCGATGAAGCTGGCCAAGCAATCGGGCAGTGAGCCCCCACCGAAGCACATCCTGAACGCGCCGACATCGCTGATGAAGGATCAGGGCTATGGGGCGGGCTATGCCTACGATCATGATGCCGAGGACGGGTTTTCCGGCCAAAACTATTTCCCCGATGGGATGAAGCGGCCCGATCTGTATCAGCCTGTCGAACGCGGGTTCGAACGTGAGCTGAAAAAGCGGCTGGAGTATTTCGCCAAACTGCGATCCCAGCGGAACTCGGGCTAGGGTTGGCTTGACTCTGCGCCCGATGCGCGCGACAGACGCGCATGTTTTCTAGGGTATCAACACAGACATATTTCGGGCGGGATAACCGTGCGGAACAAGGGGCAATGGCATGAGTGGTGTACAGATGATCACCGTGGCGGATGGGGACGGCGACCAGCGGCTGGATCGCTGGCTGCGCCGCTTGTTTCCGCATGTCAGCCAGGGCCGCATCGAAAAGATGTGCCGCAAGGGTGAGCTGCGCGTTGACGGCGGGCGGGTCAAAGCCTCGACCCGGCTGGAGGTCGGGCAGTCCGTACGCGTGCCCCCACTGCCCGACGCGGATCACAAACCGGTCGAGGTAAAGCACCGTGTATCCGATGCGGATGCGAAGATGATCCAGTCCTGTGTGATCTATCGCGACGACCATATTCTGGCGCTGAACAAGCCCCATGGCCTGCCGGTGCAGGGTGGCAGCGGTCAGACCCGCCATGTGGACAGCCTGTCCGAGGCGCTGCGCTTTGGCTATGACGAGAACCCGCGCCTTGTGCATCGTCTGGACAAGGACACATCTGGCGTTCTGCTGATGGCCCGGACCCGAGAAGCGGCCAAAGGGCTGACCGCTGCTTTCCGCCATCGCAACACACGCAAGATCTATTGGGCACTGGTGGCTGGGGTTCCGACGCCCTATCTGGGCGAGATCAAGACCGGTCTGGTCAAGGCCCCCGGTCATGGCAAGCAGGGGGAAGGCGAGAAGATGATCGCCGTGCACCCCAGCGAGGTCAACGAAACCCCCGGCGCAAAACGCGCGCATACGCTCTATGCCACGCTCTACCGCGTTGCGGGCCGTGCCGCCTGGGTGGCGATGGAGCCCGTCACGGGCCGGACCCATCAATTGCGGGCGCATATGGCGGCAATTGGCCATCCGATCATCGGCGATGGCAAATACGGCGGCTCGGGGCAGGAAAATCTTGGCGACGGCTGGGGCGCGCAGTTGGGCGGCGTCATCAGCAAAAAGCTGCACCTGCACGCGCGGAGGCTGTCCTTTGAACATCCGATGACCCGCAAACCGATATCAATTGAAGCCCCGCTGCCGGATCACATGAAACACAGCTGGGACACGCTGGGCTGGACCGAAGACCTTGCCGCGGATGACCCGTTCGAGGAGCTGCGATGAGCGCCCCCCTGCGGCTGGTTCTGTTCGATGTGGATGGCACTCTGGTCGACAGTCAGGGGGCCATCGTTTCGGCTATGACCGCGTGCTTTCAGGCGCTTTCGCTGCAGGTGCCGGACCGCACGGCCATTCTGTCGATCGTTGGTCTGTCCTTGCCTCATGCGATGGCCCGCCTTGCGCCGGATCAGCCGGACGGGGTGCAGGGTCAGTTGGTTGAGGGATACAAGCAGGCCTACCATGCGCAACGGCTGGAACAGGGGGCGGCCAGATCGCCGCTTTATCCCGGTGCACGCGCGGCGATCGAGGCGTTGCACGGGCAGGGCGAGGTTCTGCTGGGCGTGGCCACTGGCAAATCCCAGCGCGGGCTGGATGCGCTGCTCGAGGCGCATGCGCTTGAACGCTATTTTGTGACCCGACAGGTGGCTGATCATCACCCCTCGAAACCGCACCCATCGATGATCGAAACTGCGCTGGCCGAGACAGGGGTCAGGCCACAACAGGCGGTCATGATCGGCGATACCAGTTTCGATATGGAGATGGCCGCCGCTGCACAGGTCGCCGGGATCGGCGTCAGCTGGGGTTATCACGACCGCACGGCGCTGCAGGCTGCGCGTATGGTGATCGACGGGTTTGAACATTTGCCAGACGCACTGGCCAAGATCTGGGACAACTAAGATGAGCGACTGGAAACCCAAACGCTTCTGGACTGACAGTACCGTGGTTGAAACCGAAGGCGGCCATACGGTCGAACTGGATGGCCGCAGGGTAAAAACCCCGGCCAAGGTTGCTCTGATCCTGCCGACCCGCGCCATGGCCGAGGCGGTGGCTGCCGAATGGGATGCGCAAGAGAAAGAGGTTGATCCGACCACCATGCCCTTCACGCGTTCCGCTAATGCGGCGCTGGATAAGGTGCAGCATCAGCATGGCGAAGTGGCCGACATGCTGGCGGATTATGGCGATTCGGATTTGCTGTGTTACCGCGCGACCCACCCCGAGACATTGCAGACCCGGCAGGCCGAGGCCTGGGATCCGGCGCTCGACTGGGCCGCCGAGACGCTGGGTGTGCGACTGACCCCCCGGGCCGGAGTGGTGCATCAGCCGCAGGATGCCACGGTGCTTGATGCCTTGCGGGCGCAGGTTCATGCTCTCACCCCGTTTCAGATGGCGGCGTTTCATGATCTGGTCAGCCTGTCCGGCTCATTGATACTGGGTTTTGCGGCGGCACGGGATTGGCGCGAAGCCAGCGAAATCTGGCGTATTTCCCGGCTGGACGAGCTTTGGCAGATCGAGCAATGGGGCGTGGACGATGAAGCCGAGGCCGCCGCCCGCACCAAAGAGCAGGCTTTTCTCCACGCCAAACGCTTCTTTGACCTCTCTAACTGAGACCAGATGGGCCGGGATCGCAATCCGGCCGCACTTTCCTGCGCCCTGACCTATCGTTTTCCCTGATCCGGCCCTTGACGTTTGTTGATGAATACGCCCAAACTCGGGCCACTAAAGGGGAGACACCTTTTGGGTAACCTTTCCGGTGCGCAGGTGCCGGATCGAACCGTCCCTGTAAGGGATGGAAAATCAGGAAGAGGTAAAAATGAAAAAATCCGTAATCTTGGGCGTGGCAACGATTGCCGGCCTGGCTGCTGGCGCAGCTGCGGCGGGGACTGTTGACGATGTCAAAGCACGCGGCAAGCTGAACTGCGGTGTGACCACCGGTCTGGTCGGCTTTGCTGCACCCGACGCAAATGGCGAATGGCAGGGCTTTGACGTCTCGCTGTGCCGTGCTGTTGCTGCCGCCGTTCTGGGCGATGCAAGCGCCGTCGAATTTGTTCCGACCACCGGCAAGACTCGCTTTACCGCGCTGGCGTCCGGCGAAATCGACATGCTGGCTCGTAACACCACCTGGACCTTCAGCCGCGACGTCGACCTGAAGTTCGAATTCACCGGTGTGAACTATTATGACGGTCAGGGCTTTCTGGCCCCCAAGGCACTGGGCGTAAGCTCGGCCAAGGAACTGGACGGCGCGACCGTCTGCGTTCAGACCGGCACCACGACCGAACTGAACCTGGCGGATTTCTTCCGCTCGAACAACATCAGCTATGAGCCGGTTCCGGTTGAAACCAACGCGGAAGGTCAGCAGCAGTATCTGGCTGGCGCATGTGACGTCTACACCACCGACGCATCGGGCCTTGCCGCCACCCGCGCCACCTTCGAGAACCCGGGCGATCACGTCATCCTGCCCGAAATCATCTCGAAAGAGCCTCTGGGCCCGCTGGTCCGTCATGGCGATCACGAGTGGGGCGACGTTGTCCGCTGGACTCTGAACGCGCTGATTTCGGCGGAAGAGCTGGGCGTGACTTCGGTCAACCTTGAGGAGATGGCCGGAAACGCAGACGCAAACCCGGAAATCAAACGCCTGCTGGGCGTCGAAGGTACTCTGGGTGAGATGCTGGGTCTGGACGCCGATTGGGCCGCGCGCGCAATCGCCGCTGACGGTAACTACGGCGAAATCTTTGCCAAGAACATCGGCGAAGAGACCCCGATCGGTCTGGCACGCGGCCTGAACGGTCAGTGGACCAACGGCGGCCTGCTGTACTCGCCGCCGTTCCGCTAAGACATCCAAAGAGGAGGGCGCGGGGCAACCCGCGCCCTCTTTCTCATCATAATGCTGCGGATAGCTCATGAGCGGGGAAAACCTCGCCGGTAACGAAGCGTCCGAAAAGCACGGGGATCCCAAAATATGTCAACTATGACTGACCCGCCGAAAGCTGACTTTCGGTTGTCTATGCTCATAAACGACACCCGCTATCGTTCACTGACATTCCAAGTGATTGCGGCCGTCGTTATAGCGCTTTCCATCTGGTATCTTGGCAATAACCTGATCCAGAACCTCAGGGCCGCTGGCCTTAACATTTCCTATACCTTTCTGGGCGATCCCGCCGGGTACGATATCAACCAGGTTCTGATCGACTATGACAGCCAGTCGTCGCATGCGCGCGCTGCTGTTGTGGGGCTTTTGAATACTCTGCTGGTGGCGTTTCTCGCTTGTATCACTGCCACGTTTTTCGGCGTGATCGCGGGTGTGCTGCGCCTGTCGAACAACTGGCTCGTTTCAAAACTGATGGCAGTTTATGTCGAGATTTTCCGGAACATTCCGGTGCTGATCTGGATCATTATCATCTTTACCATCATGACGGCCGTGCTGCCGGGCCCGCGCGAGTTCCGGGGGGACAATCCGAGCTCAAGCATGGTTCTGGATCTTTTTGCTTTCACCAACCGCGGTGTTTATATTCCGCGCCCGGACTTTGCCAACGGGCTTTTCAGCTCGACATTCCTGAACTGGATCGTAGTTCTTGCAGTGCTTGTCGGGTCGTGGTTCGTCTCGAAAGAGATCGAAAAACGAGCGACGCATAAGCAAGAGGAAACGGGCGAACGTCCGAAGACCTTCTTGCCCAAATTGGCTGTTTGGCTGGGCCCGCTTGTCGTCCTGATGTTCCTGATGGGGCTGACTTGGAATGTCCCCGAACTGAAGGGTTTTAACTTCAGCGGTGGGATCAAGGTCGGCGGTCCGCTGATAGCACTATGGTTTGCGTTGTCGATCTATACCGGCGCGTTCATCGCTGAAAACGTGCGGGCAGGCATTCAGGCGATCAGCAAAGGTCAGACCGAGGCTGCCGCAGCGCTCGGGCTTCGTCCCGGTCGGATCATGAACCTTGTGATCCTGCCTCAGGCCCTGCGGGTGATCATCCCACCGTTGATTTCGCAGTATCTGAACATCACCAAGAACTCCTCTCTGGCGATTGCGGTGGGCTATGCAGATATCACCGCGACACTGGGTGGTATCACGCTGAACCAGACCGGACGTGCGATCGAATGTGTTCTGTTGCTGATGCTGTTCTATCTGACAGCCTCGCTGCTGATCTCGATGGCGATGAACGTCTATAACGCATCCGTCAAGTTGAAGGAGCGCTGAGCCATGGCCGATCAAACAACCAATCCGATCGCATTCGTGGCCGATGGCACCATCCCGCCCTCTCCGCCACCCGCAAATGAGACGGGCATTGTCAAATGGCTGCGCGAGAACCTGTTCTCGGGCGTGACAAACACGATCCTGACACTCGCCTCGCTGGTGCTGATCTACCTCATTCTGAAGAACACGTTGCCGTGGATTCTGAACGGGGTTTGGAACGCGAACTCACTGGCGGAATGCCGTGAGATTCTCGCGGGCAAGACCGGGGCCTGTTTTGCGGTTCTGACGGAACGCTGGCCACAGCTGATCTATGGCTTCAAATACCCGGACGAGGCCTACTGGCGCCCAAATCTGGCATTTGTGCTGATGCTGGTAGCGCTGGCGCCGGTTCTGTTCTTCGATCTGCCACGTAAACTGCTGGTATTCACCGCGCTCTATCCCTTTATCGCTTTCTGGCTGATCTGGGGTGGCACCATTCTGGTTCCTCTCGTGGCGTTGGCTGGCTTTGTCGCCGCAGGTGCCGTGTTCCAGAAGCTTGGCCGCAACAGCTTTGCCGCAGGGTTCTTCGGCGCGATTGTGGTGGCTCTGATCGTCTGGAATCTCGGCGGGGCTTTGATCCCGGAAGATGCTAACGAAGATGCCATGCTCACAGCTGTTCCAAGCCGTGATCTGGGTGGCTTCATGCTGAACATGATGCTTGGGCTAACCTGTGTGTCATTGTCGGTCCCTCTGGGGATCGCGTTGGCCTTGGGTCGTCAGTCGAGCATGCCGCTGATCAAGTGGGTCTGCGTTATCTTCATCGAATTCATCCGCGGCGTGCCTTTGATCACGCTGCTGTTCGTGGCTTCGGTGATGCTGTCGTATTTCTTCCCACCCGAAAGCACAGTCGACCTGTTCCTGCGTGTCGTGATCATGATCACCATGTTCTCGGCCGCCTATATCGCCGAGGTGATCCGCGGCGGTCTGGCAGCTCTTCCGCGTGGGCAGTACGAGGCAGCAGATAGTCTGGGTCTGGATTACCCGCAGGCGATGCGTCTGATCATCCTGCCGCAAGCTCTGAAGATCTCGATCCCCGGGATCGTGAACGTGGCCGTTGGCCTGTTCAAGGACACCACGCTGGTTTCGGTCATTTCGATGTTCGATCTGGTGGGTATGATCCGGGGCCCCATCCTGGCGTCGACAGAATGGAACGGCGTCTATTGGGAGCTTCTGGGCTTTGCCGCGCTTCTGTTCTTCGTCGTCTGCTACGGCATCTCTCAATATTCCCAGTGGCTCGAGCGTCGCCTTGCCACGGATCATCACTAAGGAGTTCAACATATGTCTGAACTTGCACTAGACCGCGAAATCGACCGCTCGAAAATGCATGTGAGCGAAGAGGTCGCTATCGAAATCACCAACATGAACAAGTGGTACGGGTCCTTCCACGTTCTGCGCGACATCAATCTGACCGTCAATGAGGGCGAGCGGATCGTGATCGCGGGGCCTTCCGGTTCCGGTAAGTCCACCCTGATCCGCTGCCTGAACGCGCTGGAGGAGCATCAGCAAGGCAAGATCGTCGTCGACGGGACCGAGCTGTCGAATGACCTCAAGAACATCGACAAGATCCGGTCCGAGGTTGGCATGGTGTTCCAGCACTTCAACCTGTTCCCGCATCTGACCATTCTGGAAAACTGCACGCTGGCCCCGATCTGGGTGCGCAAGACGCCCAAGAAAGAGGCTGAAGAGCGCGCGATGCATTTCCTGGAAAAGGTGAAGATCCCGGATCAGGCGCTGAAATATCCTGGCCAGCTTTCGGGTGGTCAGCAGCAGCGTGTGGCGATTGCCCGCTCGCTTTGCATGATGCCGCGGATCATGCTGTTCGATGAACCGACATCGGCGCTGGATCCCGAGATGATCAAAGAGGTGCTCGACACCATGATCGAATTGGCCGAGGAAGGTATGACCATGCTCTGCGTGACGCACGAGATGGGCTTTGCCCGTCAGGTTGCCAACCGCGTGATCTTTATGGATGCCGGTCAGATCGTAGAACAGAACGAACCAGAAGAGTTCTTCAACAATCCGCAAAGCGAACGGACCAAGCTGTTCCTCAGCCAGATTCTGGGGCACTGAAACACGTAGGATGGGGTTTCACCCCATCTTGCGATGACCGGATCAAGGCGAGGGGAACCCTCGCCTTTTTCTATTGCAGCAACGCGCGCGGGATGACGAACCCAAGCACCTCGCCGCTGTGCCATGCAAGGTTGGCCCAATTCGGGATATCGAACCGGATCACGGTTGTTGCGCAGGTCGGGTAGTCGGCAAACCGCGCGTGATCGGGGGCTTGCCGGACGATGCGTTGGGCGAATTCGGCGATGCCGGGATTGTGGCCGAGCAGCAGAACGGTGGCCCCTGATGCGCCTGAAAGGGTGCCCATGATGTCCTGAGGGTCAGCGTGATAGAGCGCGCTGTCGAAACTCACCTTTCGGGCCTGTAGCCCCATTCGATCCCACGTTTCTCGGGTGCGGGTCGAGGTCGAACACAGGACTTCATCCGGCAGCCAGCCATTTTCCCGCAGCCACGCCCCCACTGCCGGGGCCGATTTGCGCCCGCGTTTGTTCAGCGCGCGGTCATGATCGGCCAGCGCCGGATTGTCCCAGCTGGATTTCGCGTGGCGGGTCAGGATCAGGGTGCGGGTCATGAGAGGTGAAAGGCCCTCATGTGATGGGCCGATTGCTCGGCGTCGCGCCCTGCGCCAGCACTCAGCGGGCAGGCGAGGCGTGCCAGACAACCGCCAGTCATGCAGGTCTGGCCCTCGGTGGTGTCCAGATGGCCGTGGCAGGCGGCGACGTCATAGAAACTGTCCGGGTTCAGCGCCCCCACCGGGCAGGCGGTCGTGCACGGGGCCGGACAGGTGGTGCAGGGCGACGGGGCGGATGCCGTGGGGACGGCAAGCTCGGCCTCGAAATGCAGTGCGCCGCGATATGAGATCATCATGCCAACTTGATCATGCACCAGCGCGCCAACCGGGCTACTGAATGTACGTCCGGATTTCAGCGCCCAATCGATGAAGGGCGCATAGGGCGGGCCACCGAATGGGAAATGCGGCTGCGCGCCGAACTCCTGCGCTATTTGCCCGATTACACGCAATGACCAGCGATCCACCGGATCGGCGTGGGACCACTCGGGTGAGGCTTTCAGGACAGGCCAGAACGCCGGGCCTGCCCCAAGCAAGATCAGCGTACCGCCCTCGGGCCCTTTGGCGTTGCTCCGGCGCGGGTGCAACGCGCCCATGACGACCAGCCCAGCCTGCTGCGCGGCTTGTTCGACCTGTGCGTAGGTATCGGGGTCGGAGGGGGCGTGTCCTGCCATGTCTCCTCTCTTGCTGGGTCAGTCGGGACGGATCAGCGATCCGGCACCATGTTCGGTGAACAGCTCCAACAGAACGGCATTGGGTGCGCGCCCGTCCAGTATCACGACTGCCCGTACGCCGCTGTGCAGGGCATCCAGTGCGGTTTCGGTTTTGGGAATCATGCCACCTGCGATGGTGCCTTCCAATGTCATCTCGCGGATCTGACCGGCCTTGAGCTCGGTCACGACCTCTCCGGCGGCGTTCTTGACGCCCGAGACGTCGGTCAGCAGCAGCAGGCGATCCGCCTTCAACGCCGATGCAATCGCACCCGCCGCGGTGTCGCCGTTCACATTGAACGTCTCACCTGCACGCCCGGCGCCCAGCGGCGCGATGACGGGGATGACATCATGGGCAAAGAGGTCATGCAGAACCTTGGGATCCATCGCGGCAGGCGATCCCACAAACCCCAGCGAGCTGTCGGTCTGGTCGCAGATCATCAAGTTCGCATCCTTGCCCGACAGGCCCACGGCCCGGCCGCCCTGGCCGTTGATCGCCTGCACGATGCGCTTGTTCACAAGGCCCGAAAGCACCATTTCGACCACCTCGACGGTGGGTTTGTCGGTAACGCGCTTGCCGCCCACGAACTCGGATTGGATGTCCAGCTTGTCCAGCATCGCGTTGATCATCGGCCCGCCGCCATGCACGATCACCGGGTTCACGCCGACCTGACGCATAAGCACCACGTCGCGGGCAAAGCTTTCCATCGCTTCGTCGCTGCCCATGGCATGCCCGCCCAGCTTGATGACCACAATCGCGCCGTCATAACGTTGCAGGTACGGCAAGGCGCTGTTCAAGGTGGCGGCGGTGGCGATCCAGTCCCGGTTCATTTCACGTGTCTTCATGGCTAAGGTCCCTCTGGCATTCCGTGTTAGGACCTTTGAGGGGCGCTGCCAAGACCCAAGCTATTCCAGATGCGCGATGATCGAGCGCAGGGTCGGAATGCCGTCGCCCTTCTCGGACGAGGTCAACACGATTTCGGGGAAGGCCGCAGGGTGTTTCGACAGCGCGCCGCGTACCTGATCCAGCACTTTTTCACGCTCTTTGGCCTTGACCTTGTCGGCCTTGGTCAGCACCACCTGAAAGGTCACGGCACTGGTGTCCAGCAGCTTCATGATCTCGGCATCCACCGGTTTCACCCCATGGCGCGAGTCAATCAGCACAAAAGCGCGGCGCAGGGTCTGACGACCGCTGAGGTACTTCTTCAGCAGTCGCTGCCATTTCTCGACCACCTTCACCGGTGCATTGGCATAGCCATAGCCGGGCAGGTCAACCAGATACAGCTCTGGGCCTTGGGTGAAAAAGTTGATCTCTTGCGTGCGGCCCGGCGTGTTCGAGGCGCGTGCCAGCCCCTTGGTGCCGGTCAGCGCGTTGATCAGGCTGGATTTGCCCACGTTCGAGCGGCCTGCAAAGCAGACCTCCAACCGGTCGGGCGCGGGCAGACCGTCCATGGCCACGACGCCTTTGACGAAGGTGGATTCGCCGGCAAACAGCTTGCGCCCGGTCTCTTGCGCCAGCGTGTCCGGGTCTTCGGCCAAAGGAAAGGGAAGTGCGGTCATAGCACCTGCACCGTGTCACCGGTTCGGATAGCTCCGCCCTCCAGCACTTCGGCATAGACACCGAAATCCTGATGATCCCATGTCTTGAGCGCGCCCAGTGTGTCGGCATCGCGTTCGCCCGTCTCGGGGTTGGCGGTGGTGGCCAGGCAGCGGGTGATGCGTTCGCGGACGCGGAACACCGCCTCGCCGATGCGGATATCGCGGTCGATCCAGTCGAACTCGTCCCACAGGGGCAGGCCGTCGAACCAGATGTTGCCGCGCCAGCGGGCGATGGATAGATCCCGCCCCAGCTTTTGTTCGACCGCCCGGTGCGAGGCCATGTTGCACAGGCTGATCGACGGAAAATCGCTGTCGGTCATGCCGCGCCCCGGTACCCGCACGATACGGGCCGAGGCCGCGCGATCCGCAGGCATCAGCGGTTTGACCCAGTTCAGAAAGACGTCCTGTTGGGTGTCCGGCTGAAAGCTCAGATCGGGGCGCTGGGGGTGTCGCAGCGTGACCCGGTCGCCCTGCAGTTCGGCTGAGATTGCCATCAGCTGCGGGGCCTTTGCGCCGCGACTGAAATTGGGGCAGGGCACCCATTTTGATCCGTCGGCCTTGGACGCCTCGTGCGCAACGGCCCAAACGCGATCCCCGGGCATGGTCTGCCCGGGGGTCATGGTGACGTGATCAAGGCTTTCACGCCCGTGACTTTTGATCGGATGCCGCCACAGGCTGGTGACCGCGCCGCTCATTTGTCATCCGTCTTTGGCGTTTTCTTGAAGCCGGACTTGATGTTGCCGAACACGTCCGGCGTATAGCCCTGGCTGCGCATGATCAGATACTGTTGCGTGAAGGTGATCGTGTTGTTCGCGATCCAGTAGACCACCAGCCCGCTGGCAAAGCTGCCCAGCATGAACATGAACACCCACGGCATCCAGGCAAAGATCATCGCCTGCGTCGCGTCGGTGGGTGCCGGGTTCAGTTTCTGCTGCAGCCACATCGAAATCCCCAGCAGCAGCGGCAGGATGCCGATCAAGATGGTGGCCATCAGCGTACCGGGCTCGGGGCCGGCCCAAGGCAGCCAGCCGAAGAAGTTCATGATCGAGGTCGGGTCCGGTGCGCTGAGGTCGCGGAACGGGCCAAACCATGGGGCTTGACGCAGTTCGATGGTGACAAAGATCACCTTATACAGCGAGAAGAAGATCGGGATCTGCATCAGGATCGGCAGACAGCCCGCGGCCGGGTTTACCTTTTCCTTCTTATACAGCTCCATCATGCCTTGCTGCATCTTCTGACGGTCGTCGCCTGCAGCCTCTTTCAGGGCCTCCATCTGCGGCTGCAGTTCCTTCATCTTCGCCATCGAGACGTAGGATTTGAACGCCAGCGGGAACAGGATCGCCTTGATGATCAGCGTCAGGCCGATGATGGACCAGCCCATATTGCCGATCAGGGCGTTGATGTTGTGCAGCAGCCAGAAGATCGGCTTGGTCAGGAAGAAGAACCAGCCCCAGTCGATGCTGTCGATGAATTTCTGCACCCCCTCGGCCTGATACTCGCGGATGGTTTCCCATTCCTTTGCACCGGCAAATAGACGGGTGGTGACCTCGGCGGTTTCGCCCGGGGCGACGGTCAGAGTCGGCAGGACGGTTTCGGTCTGATAGATCTTGCGGCGCGAGTCATATTTGGCTGCCGCCTTAAAGGCCGAGCCGGGCTCGGGGATCAGCGTGGTCATCCAATAATGGTCGGTGAACCCGATCCAGCCGTCCTGCTTGACCTGATAGACCTCGGCCTGCGCGCGCTCGTTGGGGTCGATGTCGAAATCGCGCACGTCGCCGTAATCAACCTCGGACAGGGTGCCGTCGGCCATGCCGATCACACCCTCATGCAGGATGAAAAAGTTCTTCAGCCCCGGCAGATCGCCATCTTCGCCGATGCCATGACGGGCGAGGATGCCGTAGGGGGCCATGCCCACCTCGGACTGGGTGGCGTTTTCAACCGATTGGGTGACGGTGAACATATAATCCTGGTCGACCGAGATCGTGCGGCGGAAGGTCAGCCCGTTCCCGTTGTCCCAGGCCAGCGTGACGGGCGTGTCGACCCCCAGCGCCTCGCCCTGTTCCAGCGTCCAGAGCGTATTCGGCCCAGGCACATCCGCACCCGCCAGCCCGGCGCCCGGCGCCCAGCCATAGAGCGCATAATAGGCCGAATCCGATCCAACCGGAGACAGCAGTTCGACGATGGGCGCACCCTCGTCGATGGATACTTTGTAATCTTTCAGGAACAGCTCATCAATGCGGCCGCCCGAGAGGGACAGGCTGCCCTTCAGGCGCGGCGTGTCGATCTGCACGCGCGGGGCCTGAGCGTCGGGCTCGGCCTCTTCTGCGGTGGCGGTCGCCTCGGCGACGGTGCCCGAGGCGGCGGCGTTGGGTGTCTGCACCTCGTCGCCTTCAAGGGCTGCGATCCCGGCTTCGTCCTGCGGCAGGGTCTGTTCCGGTGGAGGGAACAGCACAAACCACACGATGATCACCAGAAAGCTGAGCACAGTTGCAAGGATGAGATTCTTGTTCTGATCGTCCATCGGGGACAGCCACCTTCAGCAGTAAAACACACCCGCTGGGTTCAACAGAGTGCAGCCCCAAAGGTCAAGCGGAATCGCCCCTCAAATCGGTGCAACAGGGGATTCGTCGCGCGAAGCCTGTCATTTTCCGCCCATCTTGCGCCCGATCTTGGGGGCGCCACTGATCCGGGCCTGATGGGTCGCAATCCAGTCGCCGGTCTGTTCGAACGGCATCGGCCGGGCAATTCCGAAGCCTTGCACGTGATTGCAGCCCAGCTGAGCCATCAACGCGTGTTCGCCCGGGGTTTCGACCCCCTCGGCCAGCGTTTCCAGATTCAGCCGTTCCGCCATGGTCAGGATGGCGCTGACCAGCTGCTGCTGGCCCGGGTCTCGGTCGGCCTTGGCCACAAAGGTTCGGTCGATCTTGATCCGCGAGACATCGAACCGCTTAATGGACGCGATCGAGGCATGGCCGGTGCCGAAATCATCCAGATCGATGGCACATCCTAGCGCGGCCAGACCGGTTACATTGCGGGTGATCACATCGTCGGGGCGGCGCGAAAACACGGTTTCCAGCACCTCGACCGCCAGCCGGTCAGGGGTGAGGTTGAACTGATCCAGCTCCCACTTCAGGCGGTCGATCAGGGCGGGGTTGCGTAGTTCATTCGACGAGAAATTGATGCCTATCCGGGGCACGGTCAGGCCCGCCTGCTGCCACGATTGCATGGCGTCGAAGGCGTGGTGGCGCATAACCTGACCCAGCCGCTCCATCAGCTCGGCCTGTTCGGCAAACGGCAGGAACACCTGCGGACTGAGGACGCCCTTGGTGGGGTGATCCCAGCGGGCCAGGGCCTCGAACCCGGTGATTTGGCCCGTATCCGTGGACACCTGGGGCTGAAACCAGGGCCGGATCTGGCCGTGATCCAGCGCCGCCTCGAACTCCCGGCGCAGATTGGTGCGTACCTGCGATCGACGCCGGGTTTCCGCCGAGTAGGCGCGAATGGTCGAGGGTCCGCTGCGCTGCGCCTCGGTCAGGGCGTCGCAGGCTGCGTCGATCCAGGCCTGTGCGTTGGCCTGCCTGACATCCGAGCGCTGGCAGAAGCCGATGGAACAGGACAGGTAGACGTTGGCCCCGTTCAGTAACACGGGTTCCTCGATTGCGCCCTGAATACGGCCCGACATCTGAATGCAGGCTTCCAAATCCAGATGGGACGACGGCGTCAGACCAATCAGAAATCGGCTTTGGTCCAGATGGGTAAAGATGTCATGGCTGCGGATGATCGTTAGGATGCGGTCGGCAAACTGCAATGCGATATGGTTGGCCGCCGCCTGCCCGTGCAGATCGCAGAGATCTGTATAATCGTCCAGCGCTACCGCGATGCAAGCGGCGTTGTGGCCGCTGGCGGCGGTCCGGTCGTGCAGAACCTGCATTTCCGTCTGGAAGGTTTGGTTGTCGAGCTGCCCGCTGGGCCGCGCGCCCTGGTTCGTGGCCCGATAGGACCGCCCACCCCATAGCCCGGTGGCCGCGAAGATCAGCGGCAGGCCCAGCGCCGTCGTCAGCAACGCCATCTCGCCGCCCAGCCAGAAGGCGGCCAGACAGGCCGCGGGGACAAAAGCAAGCGCCGGCGGGCCGGTGAACATGGTCCGCAGCGTTTCAAGAATTCGGTCGACAGAGAGAATATTCCGCATCGGTTTTGACGGCCTTCGGCTTGGGCAGGGGTCGCGCAGGCCAACCGTAGGAAACCAATCTGAGTCAGACGTTAACGCAGACGCGGAATTTCCTCAGAATTCTCGTCACTTTGAATCGGATTGAGGGAAAGACCGGCAAAATCGAACAGTTTCGGGTCCAGCAGATGCGAGGGGCGTGCATTGGTCAGTGCCCGGAACATCACCTGCCGCCGACCGGGGCTGTTCTTCTCCCACTGGTCGAGGATCTGCTTCACTTGCTGGCGTTGCAAGCCGTCCTGACTGCCGCACAGATCGCAGGGGATGATGGGGTAATTCATCGCGCGGGCGAACTTCTCGCAATCGGCCTCGGCCACATGGGCCAGCGGACGATAGACGAACAGGTCCCCTTCTTCATTCACCAGCTTGGGCGGCATGGTTGCCAGACGGCCGCCATGGAAGAGGTTCATGAAGAAAGTCTCAAGGATGTCGTCGCGGTGATGGCCCAGCACGACCGCAGAACACCCTTCCTCGCGCGCAATACGATAGAGGTTGCCGCGCCGCAGCCGCGAGCACAGGGCGCAATAGGTGCGGCCCTGCGGGACCTTGTCCATCACGACGGAATAGGTGTCCTGATATTCGATGCGGTGAGGCACCTCCATCCGCGAAAGGAACTCGGGCAGAACGGTGGCGGGGAAGCCCGGCTGACCCTGATCCAGATTGCAGGCCAGCAGATCGACGGGCAGCAGGCCGCGCCATTTCAGCTCATACAGCACGGCCAGCAGGGTATAGCTGTCCTTGCCGCCAGACAGGCAGACCAGCCAGCGGGGCGTTTTCCCCGCGCCGCGTTCGACCATGCCATACTGCTCGATCGCCTCTCGGGTCTGGCGGACAATGCGCTTGCGCAGCTTCTTGAACTCGGTGGTCGAGGGCGCGCCGGCAAAGAGCGGGTGGATATCGTCGGCTTCATCAAACATGGGCGGGGCCTATCGCAGATGGGGGAGCCGGGCAAGGGTCGGGGTCATTCGTCGGGCACCGGATCATAGCCGTCGCCCCCCCAGGGATGGCAGCGCCCGATACGTCTTGCAGCGAGCCATGTGCCTTTGATGGGGCCGTGCTTTTCCAGTGCCTCCAGCGCATAGGCCGAGCATGTGGGCTGATAGCGGCAGTTGAACCCGACCCAGGGGCTGAAGATCAGCCGATAGGCCCGAACGGGCAGGGCGAGGATATGGGCAAACAACGTCATGTGCCGCCATGCAGCTTGCGCAGGGCATAGCGCAGATCGTCTTTCAACGCGTCAAAGGGGCGTGCGGCGGTGACTTCCGAGCGGCCGATCAGCACGTAATCCCACCCATCGCGGGCTTGCTGGGGCAAAACCGCACGTGCGGCCTCGCGCAAGCGGCGCTTGGCGCGGTTGCGGGCTACGGCATTTCCGACCTTCTTGGAGCAGGTGAAACCGACGCGGATACCCGATGCCTCGTCCGGGTTGCGCTTGCGGGCCTGTACCATCATCGAGGCCGTGCCCTGCCGACGCGCCCGCGCGGCCTTTAGAAAGTCAGACCGGTTTTGTAGCACGGTCAGAGTTTCGTCTGCGCAAACGGACGCCGCCGGGGGCTTGACCCTCGGTTGGTTGCTACCATCCTCAGGGGCCTCCGGCGGCGTCATGTTCATAACCTGAAAGGTCGAGAGGCTTACGCGCTCAGCGACTTGCGGCCACGGGCGCGGCGCGCGTTCAGGATTTTGCGGCCGGCTTTGGTGGCCATGCGCGCGCGGAAACCGTGGCGGCGTTTGCGAACCAGGTTCGAAGGCTGATAGGTGCGTTTCATCGCTCCGTCTCCAATCAATAGCGGTGGGTGCGGCGCGGATTCGCCTGGCCCTAGTGTTCGAAGCCCGTCCTCTACTGGCAAGACGGGGTTAAGTCAAACCCCCAGGTGGGGGTTTTGTCGCTATTTGCAACAATTCTGTAACCTGACGGGGCAAAAGGTTTCAAAAACCGGGTTTCACGCCGAAAACGCTCACATTCCTCGTCATCAAGTTCAACGCCGCGTGAGGCCCCTGTTGCGCGGCCGCCGTAACACGCATGTTGGGGCAGAATGAACGAACAGAAGCCGGAAACTCAGATGAGTGAAACATCCCAGGTGCCGCGCAGCAGCGTGGCGCGGCATATCCCCTTGCTTGTGATTCTGACGGCTGCGGCGGTCGGGTTCTTCACGCTTGGCGACTACCTCACATTCGAGACCCTGCGCGACAACCGCGAGTCGCTTTTGGCATGGCGTGATACGCATTACTGGGCGATGGCCGGGGCCTTCGTGGTGATCTACATCGTTATCGTGGCGTTTTCGCTGCCCGGTGCCGCCATTGCCTCGATGACCGGAGGGTTTTTGTTCGGCCTGTTCGCCGGAACCGTGTTCAACGTCTTTGCAGCCACCATCGGCGCGTCCGCGATCTTTTTGGCGGCGCGTTGGGGTTTAGGAGAATCGCTGACCGCGCGGCTGGAATCCTCGGAAGGGACCATCGGCAAGCTGAAGGACGGGCTGCGCGAGAACGAGATCTCGGTGCTGTTCCTGCTGCGGCTGGTGCCGGTGGTGCCGTTCTTCGTGGCTAATCTGGTACCTGCGCTTGTTGGGGTGAAGTTCCGCAACTTTCTGATCACCACGGCGCTGGGCATCATTCCGGGCGGCATCGTCTATACGTGGATCGGCGTGGGTCTGGGTGGTGTGTTCGATCGGGGCGAAACACCGGATGTCTCGCTGCTGTGGGAGCCGTTTGTGATCGGCCCGATTATCGGCTTGTGTGTGCTGGCCGCATTGCCGATTGTCATCAAATCCCTGCGTGGCCGAAAGGACGGCTGATTTCATGCAAGAGCTCAAGACCGATATCCTGGTGATCGGCGCCGGGTCGGGCGGCCTGTCGGTTGCCGCCGGAGCCAGCCAGATGGGCGCCGATGTGATCCTGCTGGAAGGGCACAAGATGGGCGGCGACTGCCTGAATTTCGGCTGTGTCCCGTCGAAGGCTCTGATCGCCAGCGGCAAAGCCGCTTACGGGCAGGCGCATTCGGTGGCTTTGGGCGTGGCAGACGTGGTGCCTCAGGTGGACTATGCCGCCGCCAAGGATCACGTCCACGATGTCATCGCCCAGATCGAACCGATGGACAGTCAGGAGCGGTTCGAAGGGTTCGGCGTCAAGGTAATCCGCGAATATGGCAGTTTTGTCTCGCCCACGCAGGTGCAGGCCGGCGATCACCGGATCACCGCCCGGCGGATCGTGGTGGCCACCGGGTCTTCGCCCTTGGTGCCGCCTCTGCCGGGGCTGGATCAGGTGCCTTATTTCACCAACGAAACCATATTTGAGCTGCGCGACAAGCCCGACCATCTGCTGATTATCGGCGGCGGTCCCATCGGGATGGAGATGGCGCAGGCGCATATCCGTCTGGGTTGCAAGGTCACGGTCATCGAAGGCATGACCGCGCTGGGCAAGGATGACCCCGAGGCCGCAGCCGTCGTGTTGGACAGCTTGCGGGACGAAGGCGTGGCGATCCACGAGAACGCCATGGTGGCCCAAATCCGGGACAATGCGGGCGCCGTCGAGGTTGTCACCGAAAATGGCGAGATCTATGCGGGTTCGCACCTGCTGCTGGCCGTCGGGCGCAAGGCCAACATCGACCGCCTGAACCTTGAGGCCGCCGGGATTGACCGGACACGGACGGGCATCAAGGTGGACGCCTCGCTGCGCACCTCGAACCGCAAGGTCTATGCGATCGGGGACGTCGCGGGCGGGATGCAATTCACCCATGTGGCGGGTTATCAGGCGGGGGTCATCATCCGCTCCGCCCTGTTCGGGCTGCCGTCCAAGGCGAAGACCGCACATATCCCCTGGGCCACTTATACCGATCCCGAACTGGCGCAGGTGGGACTGACCGAGGCGCAGGCGCGCCAGACCCATGGCGATGCGATGGAAATCGCCCGGTTCGACTATCACCATAACGACCGCGCCATTTCCGAGCGCAAAACGAAGGGTTTCATTAAGGTCATGGTCATAAAAGGCCGACCTGTGGGCGCTACAATCGTAGGGCATCAGGCGGGCGAATTGATCAACTTGTGGTCGCTGGCATTGGCCAATAACCTCAAGATGGGTCAGATCGCCGCGATGGTTTCGCCCTATCCGACGGTCGGAGAGCTTAACAAACGGGTGGCGGGTGCCTATTTCTCGCCAAGGCTGTTTGAGAATCAAACGGTTAAGAAAGTGGTCAGGTTCGTCCAGCGCTGGATTCCCTGACCGAAGGAGGAGCGCAAAGTGAACTCGCTGTCAGGCCGATTTCTGATCCTGACCACGGTCTTCGTGATGTTGGCCGAAGTTCTGATCTTCGTGCCTTCAATCGCACGTTTTCGCGAAGATTTCCTGCTGAACCGGTTGGAGCGCGCCCAGATCGCCTCGCTTGCCTTGCTGGCTGACGATATGCTGGCCGATGATCTTGAAGCCGAGTTGCTGGCTAATGCCGGTGTCTACAATGTGGTGCTACGTCGGGACGAGGTGCGGCAGCTGATGCTGTCCTCGCCCATTCCAGACCGGATCACCAAGACCTATGATCTGCGGGATGCTGGTGCATGGGTCCTGATCCGCGATGCCACGATGCGCTTGTTTACCCCCGAAAATGAGGTGATCCGTGTGATCGGCGCCCCGGTCAAGGATGCGGGCTTGCTGATCGAGGTCACGATGGACAGCGATCCGCTGCGGGGCGCGATGACCGACTATGGGCTGCGTATTCTGGGACTGTCCTTCGTGATCTCGATCATCACCGCGTCCTTCCTGTTTCTGGCCGTGCGCGTGGTGCTGGTACGCCCGATCAAAAGCGTGGTGGGCTACATGCAGCGCTATGCCAGCGCACCCGAGGATGCGCGCGGCATCATCTCACCCAATTCCAAAGTGACCGAGCTGCGCGAGGCGGAAGAAGCGCTTCAGACCCTGCAGGTCGATCTGACGCAGGCGTTGAAACAACGCGAGCGTTTGGCACAACTGGGTGGCGCTGTGGCCAAGGTCAGCCACGATCTGCGCAACATCCTGACCTCGGCGCAGTTGTTTACCGACCGGATCGAGGCCAGTGACGACCCGCTGGTGGCGCGCATGGCCCCCAAGCTGGTGAATTCGATCACCCGGGCAGTTTCCTTGTGCGAAAGCACGTTGGCCTTTGGCCGCGCCGAGGAGCCAGCCCCGACCCTTACGATGGTGCCGCTGCATGACGTCGCCGCCGATGTGGTGGACAGCGAACAGCTTGCCATCGCCGATGCCTGCGTCGAGATCGTCAACGACATCCCGCAGGACCTGATCGCGCGCGCCGACCCCGAGCAGATGTTCCGCGTCATTCTGAACCTTGTGCGCAACGCGAGGCAGGCGCTGGTGGCGTCGGGCAAGCCGGGACGAGTCTCGGTTTCAGCCTCCGAGACCGAGACGGACTGGTGCATCGAGATCAGTGACACTGGCCCGGGCTTGCCACCCAAGGCTCGAGAGAATCTGTTCACCCCGTTTCAGGGCGGGGTCCGCAAGGGCGGCTCGGGCCTGGGCCTGGCGATTTCGCAGGAACTGGTCCGCGGACATGGTGGAGACCTCATTCTGAAGGACACCGGTCCGGACGGAACCACCTTTGAAATAAGGCTCCCGCGCGGCGAGGTGACTTTTTGACGGATTTTTGCAGAATCCCCTTGCACGCACCTAGCCCCGGGTCTACATAGCGCCTCACCAACGCGGACCGATAGCTCAGCTGGATAGAGTACTTGACTACGAATCAAGGGGTCGGGGGTTCGAATCCTCCTCGGTCCGCCACTTGGTGCTTGTTGAACGTCACACGAACCTGACCCAACGGTCGTAGTTGGGCCAGAAAAGCGGTGAACGTTCGATTCCATATGGCACCCCCAAATCAATAACTCCTTGAGCACGAAGTAGACCCAGAGCTGCAAATCAGTTGCTGACAGAGGAATTTGGTGCCGCTTTCTGAATTGGCAGTCAGTCGTGACTGTCGGCCCAATCCAGACCTTCGACGGACCTTGAGGATGCTGCAACGCGGCCCGCCAAACCGGCCATTCGCTGCACAAGCAAAACGAACCGTCATGCCAGTTCACAGATCGCGGACTTTTCTACCGTTCGGTACTCTTAGATCGATGGCAGCAAAGGAAAACAAAAGGCGTACCTAAGCAGCACAAGGGCTATCGAGCTTCCGAGAAGGTTCCCTCGATCCGGTCCATATCGCTGAATTTTTTCAAGATCCGCTCGCGGGTATCTTGAAGAAAATCTTCTCCGGCGACAAATTCTCGTGGATCAAAATCAAGAGCATCTGCTGTTTTTAACACTGCCTCAGCTAAAGCGACCCGCACTGCTTCAGCCCCGTGATTCGTCTCCCTTGCTGCAAGTGCTTTAATAGAAGGAGCGATATCAAACCACAGAACGTCTATTGGCCCTCAAAGCAGAGCTCGCCTCCAGAACGATTGTCTGAGTTCTGTTGCCGACTCAGTACACGTCCGACATTGCAACAACGACTCAGATCGCCAGGCGCTCCAAAGAGGGTAACTCCCTAGTTCCGTAGCGCCCAATAAAGTGAGTTCGTTATTGAGCAAATCCATGATTAAAAAAGACAATCAAACAAAGAGGAGAAAAAAATGAACAAAGACCTACCAGGCGCCGCAGGTAAACTCGCCCAAAATCACCCAGACATATGGGAAGCGTATGCTCAAATCGGCGCAGCGACAGCAAATGCGGGGTCGCTTACCGAGCGCGAACGAAGACTGGTGAAACTGGCTCTCTCAATCGGGGCAGGTTCGGAAGGAGCAGTTCACTCTCATACGCGCCGGGCCATAAGCGAAGGGATTGCAATAACAGATATTGATCAAGTCGCATTGCTGGCAATCGGACCCTTGGGGTTACCCCGTGCGGTGGCAGCAGCAACGTGGATAAACGATATCACAAAAGAAAAATAACACCGCAAAGGGTTAGCTTGGTGTCGGGGCACACATAGCGTTGCAAAGCGCAGCAACCAAGCTCACCCCCTTTGAAGTAACGGATACAACCCTGTGACCATCCTTCGTATGGTGAATTGAAAGGCTTGACGGTAGATTTGGCAACAAAATAGAGCCAAAGGACCATCGGGGCTTTCAATGCTGCACGTATCCAACCTGATAAAAACACATGAAGAGTGGCTGACTGACCGTGTGATCCACTACGCCCAGAAAAAAGACTATACGCAGTTCTCCTCGACTCTGCGAGAAGCCTGGCGGATTTCCATCTGTGGTCTCAGCGAACCGCTGATTGATCTGATCGAAACGGCGCATTCGGACAGTCTCTCGCATGAAACCATGCTTAAGCATGCATCAGAGTTTGGTGTTCAGCAGGGTCTGAAACACCGATCCCGCGGAATTAGCGTTGTCGATTTCGTTGGGCTGATGAAGCTGTACCGGAACGCCTACCTGGATCTAGTGGTCGAGAAATCTGCGCCCGATAATCAGCGTGAAGACCTGCGCGGGCTGATCCTTGAACTATTCGATGCCATGGAAACCGGTCTGATGGACGTCTGGAACGCCACCACAGCATCGGACCGTCTGGAAGAATTGCAGGCGCGCAACCGAGCCCTTAGCAACGAAAAGAACAAATACCTGACCGTATTTGAGAGCATCGCGGAACCCGCAATCCTCTTGGACAACGGAAACAATCCCACGCATATCAACGTCGCGGCCAACCGGCTATTGCTGGGGCAGATGCGGTCGGGAGCGGGGTATTACAGCGAGATCCAAACCACAGCGCTGACAGATGTTATCAAAAAGCTATTGGAATCCGATGGTACTTCGTTAAAGCCCGTTGTTCTGGATACGCCTTATGGCACAAGATGCTTTGATGTCTCGGTTCAGAAAATGCTGGATGTCAGCGAAAAGTTCGCCGGTCGGGTCATTATCATGCAGGACATCACCGATTATCTCAAAGCAATCGATGCCGCACGCGAAGCAGATCGCGCAAAGACCCTGTTCCTGAACACGATCAGTCACGAGATACGCACCCCGATCAACAGCATTCTAGGGCTGACCCGTCTGCTGGGAGAAGAATTGGGGGCCGAAGCCAACGAAAAACTTCAGAGCATCCAGACCTCGGGCACCGTTCTGGCGTCGTTGATCGAGAATGTGCTGGGTCTTTCGAAAGCGGAAAACGGGGCCTTGCAACGGATTGATCAAGACTTTGATCTGGACGAGCTGTGTCAATCGGTGGCTCAGATCGTCTGGCTGGACGATGCCTCGGATCCGGTTCATTTTGAGCTTCGGATCGCGCAGGACGTTCCGCGCCATCTGCATGGTGACATGCACAAGCTGCGTCAGGTTCTGCTGAACCTTCTGTCCAACGCCCGCAAATACGCGGGCGACGCGCCGGTTGCTCTGAATGTCACGTGCACGGCTGCAAAGAAGCCGTCCCGGACCCGCATCCAGTTCGACGTTGTCGACGGCGGACCCGGAGTGCCCCAAGAGGCGGTGGAAACCCTGTTCGAGCCATTTGTGCAGATTGCGCAAAACGAAGCGCAGGCATCCACCGGCGGCACGGGGCTGGGGCTGGCCATCAGCCACCGACTGGTCAGTTTTCTGGGCGGATGCCTGACATACAGGCCAAACCCCCAAGGCGGCGCTATTTTCGGGTTCGCCATTGCGATGGACGTACTTGAAGGGAAAGAGCCCTGCAAACCCACCGGGCACCGGATTCTGGTGGTCGAAGATGACCCGCTGAACGCAACTGTGATCGATGGGTATCTCAGCGAACTGGGCAATCAGGTCGTTGTGGCAAACAGTTTCGCGCAGGCCAATGACGCGTTGGGAAAGCCCGATTTCGACATCGTCATCACCGATTTTCAGCTGGGCACTCACACCGGCCTTGATGTCGCGCGCCGCGTGGCCGAGATATCTGATCACATAGGGCGCAGGATTCCCGTTGTGATGGTGACAGCGGCACTGCCGCAGGACAGTCTGAAGATGCTGCGAAAATCCGGCATCAGCCGGTTTTTGGAGAAACCCTTCACCAAATCCGAACTGGGTGCTGTTCTGTCCAACTCGATGCCGACGGCCCCCACGCAGCCCGAAGCGAAACCCGCCAAGAGCGCAATCGCTGCTGAAAACGTGCGTCAGTTGTTTGCTGATCTGGGATCCGAACGCGGAGGCGCGGTTGTCGAGCGGTTTCTGAACAGCTGCCCCGAGCTGATCGAGGCCATGAATGCGTCAGTGGCATCCAAGGACTATCCAAAGGTCGCCGAACTGACCCATCAGTTGACCGGTGGTGCCGGGTTCGTGGGCGCCGCGGGGTTGGTTGATCTGGCCAAAGAGCTGAACCGGCTGAGCAAGCAGCCCGACAACGCCGACGCGGTCGGGCGAAAGATGCAGGAGGTCGAGGCCGAAAGCCTTTGCGTGACCGATGCCTTGCGTCTTTTGTTAACTGAACTCAGCCAACCCGGGAACAACGTCCGCTGAAGGCTTAGGGTGATTGAGTCAGCCGGTCGCTATCCTTGGCATGATGTTGTAGATAAGTGCGGATCAGAAATTGATCCTCTTTAGGCAATCCAGTGCGCGGCCCCATGACCTTCAGGTGGCTGGTCCACTGGTTCGCGGTGTAGTGATGCGGGATGCGGCGCTGATGGCAGGCGGTGCATCGTTTCGCGAATAGCGGCTCGGCCCGGTCCCAGATCAGCGACTGTTCGGGCTGCAGGACAGGTTGATGCAACCAGCCGCGCAACTCTGTCCGGGTCCAGACCTGGCCGGTATCGGGATCGGTGATCTGATCCGAGAATATCAAATCCTTCACCGCGGTTTTGGGCAAGGCTGCCGTCATCACCCGGATACCCGGGGCGGCATAGACGACCCGTTCGGCATCCGCCTGCGTCCAGCCAGAGATAGATACCTGCGCCCAATCCCCCCGCTGTTCCAGAACGGTTAGGGGGGTGGCCACGAAAACCCGACCAGGGCGGTCTTTGGTGTCCGGAGCGGCGTGAATTTCGCTCATCTGGTCAAGATATTGCTGGTCAGGCTGTTCTTGCGCTGTGGCGGGGTCCAGCAGGCCCAATATGAGAAGTATTGGAACAAGACGAGTTGTCAGCATGTCAGCACCCAACATGAAAAAAGGCGCGCGCGGTGCCCGCGCGCGCCAGGTGTTGCCTCAGAATCAGCCCTCTGCCGGGGCGGTAAAGACGTTCACTTCGGGCAGATCGCCGGCGTATTTCTCGACCTCGGCCATGCCTGTGTGGCCGCAGTTGCCCTGCGCCAGACTCGAGGTGCCGCGACCGACGGTCAGGCAGTTCACGTCGCCATAGGCATCCAGCGAACCAGCTTCTCCGCCGCCGACCGGATCAAACCAGCCGCCCTCGAAGATGCGGATCACGCTCGGACGGATGTCGTCCGACACGACCGCCCCGGTCAGAACCTGACCGCGATCGTTGAACACCCGCACGATGTCGCCGTCGGCGATACCGCGTGCTGCCGCGTCCTGCGTGTTGATCATGCAGGGTTCGCGTCCGCCAACCGTGTATTTCTCACGCAGTTTGGTACCGGCCAGCTGCGAGTGCAGGCGATACTGGGGGTGGCCCGAGTCGATATGCAGCGGATAAGGCGCGTTACCACCGAGGCGTTCTTCAGGTTCCATCCACATGGGGTGGGGGCCGCAATCCTCGTATCCCATCTTCTCAATGTTGCGCGAGAAGATTTCGATCTTACCGGTCGGGGTACCCAGCGGCTCAAGCAGTGGGTCTTCGCGGTAGTCGGCATAGCGCACGAATTGTTTGGCACTTTCGGGGATGTCGAAGACAACCACACCGGTCTCCCAGAAGTCAGCGAACTTGGGCACCTCGATGCCTTTGCCCGGGCCCTGTTTGGCAGCTTCTTCATAGAAACCTTCGATCCATGCCATCTCGTCTTTGCCTTCGGTGAAGGCGTCACCTGCACCCAGGCGGGTGGCAATATCGGTGAAGATGTCAAAGTCGGTGCGCGATTCAAACACCGGATCGATGACCTTCTTCATGCCCAGGATCGCCTTGAGCGAGTAGTCCCCGATATGTTCGATATCATTACGTTCATAGGATGTAGTGGCGGGCAGGACGATGTCGGCGAACCGTGCGGTTGCAGTCCATTGGAAGTCCTGAACAACGACCGTTTCCAGATTCTGCCAGGCTTTAACCATAGCGTTCCGGTCCTGCTGGTGTGAGAACGGGTTTCCGCCGGTCCAGTAGACCATCTTCACTTCGGGGAAAGTAGTTGTGGTGCCGTTGAACTCGAACTCTTCGCCCGGACGTTCCAGCATTTCCACGATCCGGCTGACCGGGATCGAGGCTGCGCCTGCCTGTGTCAGCCATGCCGCGCCTTCGACCGCTGCGCCACCGTCTGAGATACCCGGCAACACGACCGAGTCCGCAGAGGGCGAACCGCCGTTGGCGTAGTGATAGCTGAGACCGAAGCCACCGCCCGGCAAGCCGATCTGACCGAGCATCGACGCCAGCGTGACCAACATCCAGTGCGACTGCTCGCCGTGGTGCTGACGCTGGATCGACCAACCGGACCCCAGCATGGTGCGGTTTTCCGAGAAAACCTTAGCCAGCTCCTTGATCTGATCGGCTGGAACCTCGCAGATTTCGGCGGCCCATTCGGGTGTCTTGGCAACACCGTCGCTTTCGCCGGTCAGATAGGGCAGGAAGTCTTCGAAGCCTGCGGTGTATTCGTCCAGGAAGTCCTGGTCGTGCATACCCTGGGCATAGAGTTCATGTGCGATACCCAGCATCATGGCGACGTCCGTGTGCGGGCGGATCGGGATCCACTCGGCATCGAAGAACTTGGCTGTTTCGGTCCGGATCGGGTCGATCACGATGACCTTCTTACCGGTTTTCCGGAACTCTTCGAAATAGGGATAGGCATCATGGTCTGCCACGGTCCAGCCGATCTGGTTGGTTTTGACCGGGTCAGCCGCCCAGAAGACCAGCACGTCGGTGCTTTCGACCACGACAGGCCAGACGGTCTGCTGTTCGTAGACTTCAAGCGTACCCATTACGTGTGGCATGATGATCTGGCTTGCGCCGGTCGAATAGTCGCCCGAGCTGTTGACGAACTTACCTTCTAGGCCCACGTTCAAGGCGCGGCGCAGCAGGTTCTGACAGTTGTGCAGCTTGCCCGAGCTTTTCCAGCCATACGAGCCCGCGAACACGCCGGTCGGGCCATAAGTGTCACTGACGCGCTTCAGTTCGTTGGTGACCAGTTCAAGGGCTTCATCCCAGCTGACGCGCACGAATTCTTCGTTGCCGCGATCTTCGGTTTTGGCACCGGGGCCGCCTTCCAGATAAGCCTTGCGGACCATCGGGTATTTGATGCGCGAGGGCGAGTAGACGCTGTCCAAGACACCTTCCAGCTGCTCGCTGGGGTGGGGGTCTTGATCCCAGGGACGAATCTGGGTCCAGACGCCGTCTTCAACGGTGGCGTGGAATGCGCCCCAGTGCGACCCGGTCAACACTTCGCCCGCGCCTGCGGCATGGGCCGCACCCGCCCGCAGCAGCGCCGGAGCAAATGCGCCGAACGCGCCAAGGGTTGTTGCACCCTTTAGCAGACTGCGCCGTGTCATTGTGTTGGAATTGCGGATGGACATCATCTTCCTCCATTGCTTTGAAATTCATCGCAAAAGGGGTGGTCCTTTTGCCATTGTCTTGAGTCTTACAAACCAATGTGAACGGAGTTCTGGGGAACGTTTAACCGGATGTAACTATTTGTAAACGCCCTGTAAACGAGCTCATCCACACTGGCCTAGTTCATGTGTCGGCCGCCGCAATTTCAGCCCGGCACAGCCCCAGTGCAGCTTTGACAAAATCCGCGATCGGGGTGGGCTCGGTCAGGTTTTCGCAACGTTCGGCGAAGTCCGGCAGCCAGGTCAGAACGTGGCTGTCCAGAAAGTCTGAGGGGGTCAGTGGCAGTTCTTGTCCGTCTTCCGCCCGCTCCAGCAGTTCGGCCGAGATGTGTAGCTGAATGGCCAGATGGTCGGCCGGTTCGTTGACGTCCGCAGGCAAACCCATATCCAGTTCGTTCAGCAGCGCCACCATGTCGCGGGTCGGCTTTTGAAACAGACGGCCCGAGTCGCTGAGATAGACCGAGGCATACGGGGGTACAGCACGCGGACCGCCCATTTCAAACGCCAGGCTGAAAGCGCGGGTCATACGTTTCTGCAGATCCGCCAGGTCCTGCCCCTCGGCCACCTGGTCCCGCAGCCATGCGGCAACCGGGGCCAGGGCGGGCAGTGCTTCAAGTTGATCCAGAATGCGCTGCCCGTCATCTGCCCGATAAGCTTCCAGCGTTTCCCGGGTCGGGGGACACAGTAGAAACTGTGCCAGCCAGCGGTATGCGGTGCCCTTGGACATCTGTGTAACTTGCTCAGCCATGCTCGGCAGCCCCACCGGTATCCTTCGCGTTCAGCTGAAGGTACTTCTGCAGGATGCGGTATTCTTCCTTATCCAGCGTGATGAAACGCTTCATCGCCTTCAGAGAACCAATCCACTGGTTCGCCAGTGAGTGACCGGGGTCAGGTTTCGAATGGCAGGTGCCGCAGCTGGCGGTATACATCTCGGATGTATAGTCCCACAGCGCATCGACATCATCGGTCAGGTCCTGCGGCGCAACCCAGCCATTCAGGCTGACTTCGTGCCAAACAAGGTCGGTATCAGGGTCGGTCTCGGTTGCATGTACCTGCACCAGATCGACCTTTGCCTTTTTGACAGTTGCCTCGAAAATCCGTTGTCCGCGCAGGGCATAGAGAACCTGCCCCACACCGTCCTGCTGCCAACCTTCGATCTGGACGTTCAGCATACCTTTGCTGCGGTCCTGCACATGCATATGCGTTGCGGCCAGAACCTGACCGATGGCGTTTTCGCCAGCGGCGGCATCGGCAGCTGTTTCATACAAGGGAACGGTCTTGATCGGGTAGACGTCGTCCGCAGACACACCATCCTCGGCTTCAGCACTCAAGTCTTCGAACTTCTTACGATATCCTTGAGAAAGGTCAGGTAGCTTGTGCGCAATGCCTTTGTGGCAGTCGATGCACGTATCGCCTCGCTCGAACCCAGCCTGCATCAACTCGGCTGCTTTTGGATCCTGCAGTTTAAAGTCCATATGTTCGACCGCGTGGCAGTTGCGACATTCCAGCGAATCGTTTGCCTTCATCGTGGACCAGACGCTTTGGGCCATCTCGGCGCGGTGCGCCTCGAACTTCTCGGGCGTGTCGATCACCTTGGTCACAAAGTGACCGTATAGTTCCTGTGATGCCTGGATCTTTCGAAGAACCTTAGGCCCCCATTTCTTGGGGACGTGGCAGTCGGAACACACCGCGCCAACGCCAGATGCATTCATAAAATGCGGGGATTCCTTGTATTCTTCATAAACGTTGTCCCGCATCTCGTGACAAGAAATGCAGAACTCCATTTCATTTGTCGCTTCCATCGCGGTGTTGAAACCGCCCCAAAAGATGATCCCGGCAAAGAAGCCACCGATCATGATGAAGCCAAAAGACACGGCTCCAGCCGGGCCCCAGAATTTCTGCCAAAGTCGTTTTACCATCTTTTTAGCCTCCGTCTGAACTCGATTTTAGTTGGGGCCTGTAAACGGTTTTCTTTGGGGCTTTGAACGGTCGGTAAAATTATGTAAACGTTATGTAAACGACTGGGGATGAGGCTTGAGATGCTCACCAAGCAGATTCTGATCGTCGAAGACGATCCGACCAGCCTTGAGGCTATGGCTGGTTACTTTGAAGTTGAAGGATATCGGGTCATCCGCGCTCAAGACAGTGATGAGATGGAGCGAGAGCTTAATCGCCACGTAATTGATCTGGTGGTGTTGGATATCCGCCTACCCGGAAAAGATGGCCTGACCCTCCTACGTGAACTGCGCACCCATTCTGACGTGCCGGTCATCGTTGCCAGCGCACGGGGAGAAGATGTTGACCGAATTGTTGCGCTTGAAATCGGGGCTGACGACTATTTGCATAAGCCCATCAACCTGCGGGAATTGTTGGTACGCGCCAAAAATATACTGCATCGCGTCGCAATGCCGGCTGTCCCGCAGCAGGGTCAGGAGGAGAATATTGAGTTCCAAGGTTGGTCCCTGGACCGGGGCGCACGCAGGTTGGCGGATGTTAATGGCAACGATGTGCACTTGACGCGCGGTGAATTTGAACTGCTCAACTTTATGGCGCAGAGACCCAAACGGGTTTTGCAGCGTGATCAGCTTCTTGACTGCCTCTCAGGCCGCGACTGGCAACCATATGATCGCACGGTCGACGTGCTGATCGGACGGCTGCGCAACAAGATTGAACAAAACCCCAAATCGCCGACCATCCTGGTGACAGTGCATGGCGTCGGATATGTGTTCATGAAAACATGAACATGCTTAGAAACCTCTAAGCGTTATCATCTGAACTGTTTCAGCATTGTCTCCAAGAGATCGTGGGTCGAAAGAGTTGTTTTGAGATTTTGGCGGGTAGAGATGTTGGTTGAGCAACGCATGCCTTGTCTGGACGCCGTCAAGAACCTCGTCGAGAATTCGGCCCTCCATTCCGGCGCCCGTAGCTAAGATGCAATGTGTCGGTCGTTTCGTGGTATTTAGCTTCTGTCTGACGTCAGCCCTTATGGGTCCAAATAGGGTCATTTGCTAAGAGAGTGTTTGTCGCTCATCGTCACCACCGAGGAGTGGAAGATGAGAAAGCCAACGAAGAGCCCCGGACTAGTGCCACCTGTTTCAAGATGTCATCAAACTGATAGAGTTCGGGCTCATCTAGCAATAGCAGTCAAATTAGCTGTTCAGAAGAAAAAGCTCGATACATCAAATGGTGTAATAAGTGTTGACAGAAATCAACTTCAGGTTATCGTCGCTCCAGTAGTCGTGTGATTAAGCCGATGAAAATCAATACTTTCAGAGTAAGTTGCGTTTCAAAGAAAGGCTAGCAGGCCGCTTGGTGAATGTGAGGGGGCAGCACTAAGATGAAAGAAAAACTACCCGATGTCGCGACATTTGCATCGGCAATGGGACAAGCGGCTTGGCTGCTTACGGTTAGCAAAGAGCATCGGGACAAGAAGATCAGTTTCATTGAGGAAGTGGTCTCGCCAGCGATTTTTTTACAGCAGTTCAAAATCTATTCCAAGGGCAAGCAACCGATCGCGTTCCTGAGTTGGGCCACCGTGTCAGATGAGGTCAAGGCGCGGTTTGAGGCGGGCGATCGAAAGTTGGAGCCACAGGAGTGGAGGTCGGGAAAAAACCTGGTCATTGTTGAATGCGTTTCCCCGTTTGCTGATCTCGACGAAGTTATTAAACAGTTTTGGGCATCCTTAGCTGCAAAAACAGAGAATTCAGAATGAAGTGTTACCGGATTGTTAGTAGCGGTTGTCCTACTTCTTCAGTGGTCGGCTGGATGGCAGAGAGAGAAGGGCCTTACATTCAGAAAAGGAATGATACATGGGAAGGTTGGGCACCTTTGGAGGACGTTAACTACACGGTTGGCGCAAACACATGGCAAGCATCAGGCCCTTTGACTAAGGAAACCGAAGGCCAGCTAAAAGACTTTTGGATTGGTACTGGTAGCAGCGAGCCACTTAGTGGTTCCCACGTGATTGGAGTTCTCAAAACCCAACCTTGGATCGACACTGTAGTCGATCAAACATTTGTTGATGCAATGCACTCGTTTGATGATCGTCTGTTTAGTTTCGTACGGCACGAACGTGTCTGGGACCGGGGGCGAAACTGCCCACCTTGGGAAGGTGATTTTTTTATTGCAACTCTTCTGCCACTGCGCCCGTCATTTGATTTGTCTAAGTCTGATTTGGTGCTAGGGCGAAATCGCGCGAAGAGGTTTGAAGGAAGTTATGTTTCTTCCGGTAGTAGGCGAGTAATCAAAGCCAGTTCTGCCGTGGAAACACCCATTTGGCGAGATGCGTATACCAGAGAAGTGATGTGTACCGAAGAGGGTCGCATTGCACTTGAGGAAATAGGTATCAGCGAGTGGAGTTTTTGGCCCCGCGACGTCGTCGAAGATCGTCACTAGAATCCCTAAAAAGTTGAGAAATTTGTAAAATGGCTACCCCATTACAAGGTCATCACATCATTCCGCAACAATTTTTTGGGGAAGGTGGTGGTGAAATGCACTCACTGATTGCAGAATTGGGTGACCGATTCTTAAAAGACAATCAGGCCGTAAACCTTATGGGTTTACCCACCGTAGAGAATGGAATCTTTACTCAACACAACGGGCCGCACAATGGATATTCTCAGTGGATAGAACAGCAGCTTGACGACATCTACAACAGCAACTTAAGCCTTAGTCAAAAAGCAGCCAACTTAGTCGGTCTTACAAATGAATTAAAAGTCAAGTTTGCGACGCCCGGTGTGCTGAATACACTGAATGGCGGGCATGATGTAGATGTATTCGACGAGTTGGAGAAATTACTGCCTACAGAAGGCGATAACAGTTACAAAAACTCTAGTGCTTATAAGCTGGGTTCAGAATATAATTCGTCATTATCTCCCTCGTTGAACGACAAGGGTTGGAACATACGAGTGGCTTCAGATTCGCCATTAAATGGTTTTGAGTTTGATAAAGTTGATGTTGCGGATCAAGAAATCCGGGTTGCAAAACTTCATGAGGCCGCCGACGCAATCGTAAACGGACTTGAGGGTGTAGATGGTTCGGGTCTACAGCGCAACAATGTCGTAAATGCTGTAAATGCAATTTATAACGGCGTTGACACAGATGAAGCGTTGTCCTTTGCGAAAGGTGAATCCTCTTTCTTAAGAGTACCGGGAAAATTCGGATATTTTGACGCTACAATTGTCACAAACGCTGCAGATCTTTCTGCGAAGCTATTAAAGGGCGGCATTGTCACAGGTGGGGCATATGCGTTGTTGGCCGTCGGCTTCACTGGCGCAGCGGACGCAGCCTTAAAACAAGAATATGGCGAAGACTATACTAACGCTCAAGCAATCGAATTCCTAAGCAATACCAATTTGGAATTGCCAGACGGTTTCCTCGCATCCTTGGCAGGGGATATCGCTCTGGACATCGCACTAAAAGGTGTCGCGTCACTGTTCGGCGTTGGCCTCCTTTGGGGTGCATATGATCTCTACAATAACATCGATGGTCTTCTTGGGGCATTGGAGTTCGCCGATCAATATTCTGACAATGAATTCATTGAAACCCTGAATGGGTCCGTACAGGGTATTAAGGGTTGGATAAACGGGCGAAACGATAGCACTCCGCCAGCATGGGAGGAATTGGCGAGTGTTATTGCTGAAAACTTTGATAGTGATACACGTCTACTACTAGGACAGATTGTTAAGGACTACATTAGTACTCTTGGCAACTTTGAAGCAGCGGAGGCTTCAAAATACGAGCCAAGTCAAATTTCGGAATTGCTCGCTCTTTTAGATTATCACGCGGAGGATCAAGGCAAGACTCTTGAAGAGACCCTTCGCGCCGCTATCGCCTCTAGTGATGAAATTTCACCACAAGAAAAATACGCACTCGATCCGAGAATGTGTTTCCCTGCTGGAACCACTATTTCGATGTGGGATGGTTCGCAAAAGGCGATTGAGGACATTTGTACTTCTGATGTTGTTCTCTCTTTTGATGCACAAGGCATCCGCAGACCCGGCATTGTCTCGCGCCTGTTTCGCAATTCGACGGAAGAGTGGATGCGCCTTGATTTTGAGGATGATCGTGCGCCTATCCACGTCACGCCGGGCCATCGTTTTTTAACAGAAACTGGCGACTATCTTGAAATTGAAAGACTGGTGCGCTTGGGTGGAGGCCATGCACGAATTGTCTCCGAAACAGGCCAGGTGCTCACTGTATCCGGCACTCGGATCGGGTTTAGTGAATCTACCGCTGACGACTTCGAGCTGGTTCACAAGCAGAATGCGGTAGGAGATGTCTTGGCGGCGGCTCAAACTGGCTGGCAAACTTACAACTTTGAAGTCTCTGGACATCATAACTACGTCGCAGACGGAATCCGTGTACACAACGACTCGATCTTCGCATTTCTTGATCCATCCGAGGTACCGTTCATTACCGATGCGCGAGACACGGATGGAGACGGGTTCCCGGACTACGCTGTGGTCCATGTCTCCGGCAGAGGTGGTAGCACCACGGAATTCGAGAAAACCGCTCGAGTTACAGATGGTCAATACACGGCCATTGAAGAGGTCACGACTTCGGACGGCAAAGGTCACATTCTCTATTGGCGGCAAGAAGTCGATGAAAACGGAAATCCGATTGGGCAGCCCACTCAACCGATTTATTTGACCGGACAGTTCACAGGACAGGCAATAGGAATGGCGCTCACGCCTTTCCTAACTCAAGCCATTCTAGACGAAGATGCGAGCCAGTTTGAAGTTATCGCGACAAACACTGTTTTGGATACGGTACTTGGAAACACCGGTGAACTGCTCGGCGCACTAATACACCGTGCGAATGTCGATTTTGGCACGTTTTCCCTTGCCGAGCATTTCGAAACTATTTCAACTGGAGTGTTTGAAGATTTCGGCGGTGAATTGATCGTCAATGGGATTAACAATGTAACGAACGTTATCAACCAGTTGATAATGGCCGAGATCTTTGAATTTATTGACTCAGATGGAATTCCCGGCGCTATCTATGAATCCGTCATTGGTATCGGCGTCAATAATATCGTCACTCATGGTGTAGATTGGTTTATTGATACCGATCTCGTAGAAAATCTTCTGGGCGCAGGCGACTTGTACGAACAGGTCAGCGAAAGTGTAGCAGTTGCTACACTTCCAGATAGTTTCTGGGGTGCCGGTGGGTGGGCCAGTTCGATACTTGGAGCGGTGATCAAGGAAGTTTTGCCACCACTCGAAACTATTGAAGGAAGTATCGCGTCTGCAATCGCAGGCGCGGTTATTCAAGTCACTGGAGCTCTTCAAGCGCTTGGTACATTCGCAGGTCCGGTTGGTGCGGTGATAACTTGGGCAGTCGGCTTTCTAGTTGATTTGATTTTTGATGAAGACCCACAAGCTTGGACGAACGTAGGGTTTAATGCCGAAACAGGCTTTTTTGAATTGAGAGAAACGTGGTCTGATGATGATGGCGACGAAGAGCTGTCGCAATCAATTGCTCAGGCCTACGTAGACGCCATGAATGGCTTCGTAAGCACGTTGATGTCTCAATCAAACAACTATGGCGAACTAGCCCAATGGTCATTTGGGCACTATGAGGAATCCCTCAAGAATGCCGGGCGCGACGGCAGAACATTCGCGGATTTTCACGATATCTATCTGGATGCATACGTTAGGGACCTGGCAAACGCCAAGCTTAACGATGGCAAAATGACGGCGGTTAGGGCTCTTGAAAACTTAAACCTCAAAGCACTTCTTCAGCGCGAGTCTAACAATGGTGACTCCAGCACATTTGATGGCAAGACGCTGCTTGAGGTGTATCAGCTCATAGCATCAACTCTACAAATAGCTGACGATTATCACACCTATTTGGAAAACACCGAAGCCATCAATGCGATCATGGCGGTTGCCCCCGATTCCGCGTTCGCCGCTGGATGGTATGCAACCATCGCTGAAGCTCAAAGGCTCGGACTTTCGGATTCCTATGACCTTGTCGGGGATGAGATAAGCAACGAATTCTACACAGCAGAAAGTGACGACACCGTACGTGGTGGCGCTGGTAACGACCTTATCAAAACGTATCTTGGGAACGACGAAGTTTACGGTGAATCCGGGGATGACCACCTTGATGGAGGTGCGGGTGCTGACAATCTGAATGGAGGTACCGGCGACGATGTCATTGAAGGTGGTGATGGTGCTGATGAAATAGATGGTGGCTCAGGTATCGACTGGGCAACGTTTGCTCACGCCGGCGGGGGGGTTTCCGCAAATCTGCATGCGGGTTCTGGGTCTGCAGGAGATGCAGATGGAGATAGCTATACGAACATCGAGAACCTTCGCGGCTCTAATTTTTCAGACGAGTTGATTGGCGACATATATAAAAATGAAATTGAGGGTGGGGATGAAGACGACGCTCTTTATGGTCATGCTGGTGATGATATCGTCAGAGGGCAAGGCGGCGACGACTTTATCTATGGTGACTTGTCTACCGATACTTCGGTTTCAGGTAACGATCAGTTGTTTGGAGGAGCGGGCAATGACGTCCTTCATGGCGGCGGTGGCTTCGATTCCTTTGATGGTGGCAGCGGACATGACATTGCTTCGTATCGGCACTCGACACTTGGGGTTATAGCATCATTGGCAACTGGTGAGGCCAAGATCAGTGGTGGCCTTGAAACGTTTACCGAAATCGAGGGGCTCATTGGGTCCGCCCATGCGGACTTCCTTTATGGTGATGCTGGGGCCAACACAATTGAAGGCCTAGTTGGTGATGATCATTTGCGCGGTGGCGAGGGTGCTGACACGTATCGTTATGCGCTTGGTGACGGCGATGATCACATCTTGGACT
>NZ_JBQFQE010000013.1:0-104100 GCF_056536725.1 Ruegeria sp. CJ3 | reverse complement strand
CAATCTGGTCATACGCTTTGAAGTCACCGAAATACTTGGTGATCGCTGCGGTCAGCGTCGTTTTACCATGGTCAACGTGGCCAATCGTGCCAATGTTGACGTGCGGTTTTGTACGCTCAAACTTTTCCTTTGCCATTCCTCAGGCGCCCTTTTGCGATTTGGGGGACCCTCGGTCCCGGTTTCCTCTGCGCGCGCGAGATATTTGGTTTAGGGGGGAAAATCAAGCACATCCTGAGGGAAAAGCGGATCAGGACGCCGGATTTTGCGTGACGACCCCGGAATCGAGCGGCTGGATCAGGCTGGGGCGCTTGTCGAACCACCCATTCTCAAGATGTTCTTCGGCCAGCCACTCTTCGACCCGGTCGGCAACTTTCAGGGCAAGCCCGCTCATCTGCTCGTCCTTGGTGCGTTCATTGCCCGAGCCTTTGAGGGCACTTCCCCCGGTCGTGTCTTCCAGCACCTGAAATTTCTTGCCCTTGGCCAGAAACTCTTTCTTGTTCACGTCATAGACGTTCACCAGCACGATCGCGGTGCTTTTGGGGTTGTAGATTACCGGAATGCCCGGAGGGGCCAGCATATAGCCTTCAAGGCTGATGCCGATGTCATAATCCTGCGCGCCTTCATACCGACCAAGTCGGATATCAACGGCGTTCTGAATCGCTGCCGTCCATTCGTCCGGCGTGGCATCGCGCGAGACCGGGCCCTGTATCGCCTTGTCGGCGAAGGCGTAGTTCACGCGCAGTTTGAATTCGCCCAGGCTTTCGGGTTCTTCATAAACCTGCGTTTGGGTGCAGGCACCCATCAGGGCCAGCCCGGTGATCAGTGTCAGAATGCGCAGCATGTCTCTCGTCTCGATAGGCCTGTTTTCATCTGATCTAGCGCACCGATACGGGGTGTGCCAAGCGGTATCGGCAGATTTTCACCAAACGGGCCGCTTGATCACGAGAACTTATAGTCGCGCGGGAAGCCATAGGGGGCCTTTTTGCCAACACCTGCGCGCTTAGCCAGCCATTGGGACATATCCGCCTCGTGCCGGGTTTTGTCGCCGCCCATGGACCATTTCAGGCCCTCTTCCCAGTTGAACGTGGTGATGTCAGACAGACCGCCATCCAGTTCCAGCGTCCCCTGACGCCCGCGCGCCATGTTGTATTTCTGCAGGCGCACACCTTTGCCTCGGGTCATCTCGGGCAGTTCTTCCGTCGGGAAGACGAGGAACTTACCGTTCTGCGAAACGACGGCGACGTGATCGCCTTCAACGGGTTTACAGATCATCGCTGTCTCGTCGCCCTTGACGTTCAGCACCTGTTTTCCGTTGCGGGTCTGTGCCAGCACGTCATCTTCGGGCACCATGAAACCGTTGCCCGCATCCGAGGCGACCAGCAACTTGCGCCCCGGTTTGTGGATCAGAATGTCGATGATCTGCGCCTCGTTCGGCAGGTCGACCATCAGGCGCAGCGGCTCACCCATTCCGCGTCCGCCCGGCAAGTTGGCAGCGCTGACCGTGTAGAAACGCCCGTTAGAGGCAAAGACCAGCAGGCGGTCGGTGGTTTCCGCGTGGAAGATGAATCGCGGGCCGTCGCCGTCCTTGAACTTCAACTCGCGTTTCAGGTCGATATGACCGGTCATGGCGCGAATCCAGCCCATCTGGGAACAGACGACCGTGATCGGTTCGCGGTCGATCATCGCCTCAAGCGGCACTTCTTCGACCTGCCCCGCTTCGGCGAACCGCGTCCGGCGCGCGCCGCCTTCATAGTCTTTGCCGAAGGTCTTCTTGGTCTCTTTCAACTGCTCGGCGATCTTGGCCCATTGCAAGGCAGGATCGGCCAGCAGGTCTTCGAGATTGGCGCGCTCCAGCATCAACTCGTCGCGCTCCCGGACCAGTTCCATCTCTTCCAGCCGACGCAGGCTACGCAGGCGCATGTTGAGGATGGCGTCGACCTGAACCTCGGACAGTTCGCCCTCGCCCGGTTTGGGTGTGATGTAGTCGGATTCGTCCGTGGCACGGACGTGATCGATGCCCCAATCCTCGCGCATAAGTGCGGCTTTGGGGTCATCGTCGTATCGGATGATGTCGATCACGCGGTCGAGGTTGAGGAAGGCGACGATAAAGCCCTCCAACACCTCCAAACGGTGATCGATCTTCCCCAAACGATAGCGAGACCGCCTGATCAGCACCTCTTGCCGGTGATCAAGGAAGGCGCGCAGCACTTCCTTCATCGAGCAGACCTTGGGCGTCACGCCGTCGATCAGCACGTTCATGTTCAGGCTGAACCGCACCTCGAGGTCCGAGTTGCGATAGAGCATGCCCATCAACACCTCGGGGTCCACATTCTTGGAACGCGGTTCAAGGATCAGGCGGATATCATCGGCGGATTCGTCCCGCACATCTGCGAGGATCGGGATTTTCTTGGTCTGGATCAGCTCGGCGATCTTTTCGATCAGCTTGGATTTCTGAACCTGATAGGGGATCTCGGTAACCACGATCTGCCACTGCCCACGGCCCAGATCCTCAACTTCGAACTTGCAGCGCAAACGGAACGAGCCGCGCCCGGTGCGATAGGCTTGCGCGATATTCTCGGGCGGCTCAACGATCACGCCGCCGGTCGGGAAGTCCGGGCCCGGCACGTAGTTCAACAGTGTGTCGTCCCGCGCATCGGGCGTTTTGATCAGATGCAGACAGGCATCGCAAAGTTCCGAGATATTGTGCGGTGGAATATTCGTCGCCATCCCCACGGCAATACCGCTGGCCCCGTTGGCCAAAAGGTTCGGGAACTGCGCGGGCAGCACGACCGGCTCGGTCAGCGTGCCGTCATAGTTGTCGCGGAAATCGACGGCGTCTTCATTAAGACCCTCAAGCAGCGCCTCGGCCACGATGGTCATCCGCGCCTCGGTATATCGCGAGGCAGCAGGGTTGTCCCCGTCGATATTGCCGAAATTCCCCTGCCCGTCGACCAGCGGATAACGGACGTTGAAATCCTGCGCCAGCCGCGCCATCGCGTCATAGATCGCAGCATCGCCATGCGGGTGATAGTTGCCCATCACGTCGCCCGAGATTTTCGCTGACTTACGGAATCCCCCCGTCGCACTGAGTCGCAACTCGCGCATTGCATAGAGGATTCGCCGGTGAACCGGCTTCAGCCCGTCCCGTGCATCCGGCAGAGCGCGGTGCATGATGGTGGACAGCGCATAGGTCAGATAGCGCTCTCCAATCGCGCGGCGCAGCGGCTCGGCTATCTCGCCCCCGTTCTCGGGGGCCTCCATGTTGGGGTCGTCAATCGTGTCGTTCATACATGATGTGATACGCCGCAAGTGCGCCGTGGTAAAGCAATCGCTGCACATTTTACCCCGGACACATCAGGCTTTTTGCAACAGGGGGAGGCAAGTATCGGATTTCCCCCGCCTTTCGACTCAGCGCCTGATCTATGGTATCCTTTCAGTCATTCTTACTGCTGCCTTTTTATTGTTGTTACGATTGCCAGGGGGTGCGCCATGACGCGCGTTATTATCATCACTTTTGCCATGCTCGGCTGGAGCTTTTATGTCATGAGCGGAGGGCCGGATTTCGAGCCGCGCGGTGTGCGCACCGAACAGCCCCGCCAGATCGCCGCACAGACAGATCACGACCCGGCGCCGGCCGTTGAACAGCTGGTCACCCGTGCCACGCCGCAGCCCGCACTGCCCGCCATTCCGGTTGTCGAGATTGTGCCCGACGCCACCCAGACAAGTGATGACGAGGAAACCCGGGCGCTACTGGCGCAAATCGCCACGGGCCTCAATCTCGATTCGTCCTTCGTGACCGATCAGGACGCGACGCTGGCGCTGGCCTCGCTGGAACAGGGGGTAACCGCGCTGCAACAGGTCACGCCCGACGCGGTGAGCGATGCCAGTGAAACGGCTGTTCTGCCAGAACCCGAAAAAGACATCCGCGAGATCGCCGGCACCCGCGTAAACATGCGCGACGGCCCCGGCACGATCTATCCGATCATCGGCAAGGGCACCATCGGTCAGCAGGTCGAGGTGTTTGCCGAATCCGGCACCGGCTGGCTGCGCCTGCGCGTGGTGGAAACGCAACAGGTCGGTTGGATTTCAGCCTCGCTGATCCGCAAAACCAGAAACTGACGCAGTCGGGTCATTGTCCTGCCCGAAACCTCGCCATAGCTATGGGCGAGGCATAGGGGCGGGGACAACATGCAGAAAACCATCCTGATCACGGGTTGTTCGTCGGGCATCGGCCTGGACGCGGCGCATGGGATGCGCGCGCGGGGCTGGCGGGTGTTTGCCTCGTGCCGGCAGCAGCGCGATTGCGACCGGTTGCGGGCGCAAGGCTTTGACAGCCCGCTGATCGATTACACCGACGCGGCCAGCATTACCTCGGGCCTGCAGCAGGTGCTTGAGGCGACCGGCGGCACATTGGATGCCCTGTTCAACAACGGCGCCCACGGCCTGCCCGGCGCTGTTGAGGATGTGCCCACGGATGGCCTGCGCCAGATATTCGAGACCAACGTCTTTGGCTGGCACGAACTGACCCGACAGGTGATTCCCGTCATGCGCGCGCAGGGGCATGGGCGGATTGTTCAAAATTCCTCGGTTCTGGGTCTGGTCGCCTTTCCGTGGCGTGGGGCCTATGTCGCCACCAAATACGCAATCGAGGGCCTGTCGGACACGCTGCGGCTGGAACTGCGCGATACCGATATCAAGGTCATTTTGATCGAACCCGGTCCGGTCACGTCGAAAATCCGCGAAAACGCTATTCCGGTCTTCGAGCGTTTTATCGATTGGGAAAACTCGGTCCTGCGCCAGCGATATGAGGATACGGTGATAAAACGACTCTACGAATCCTCGGGGCCCGACAGGTTCGAATTGCCCGCCTCGGCGGTAACCGCCAAGCTGGCCCATGCGGTCGAAGCCGCCCGCCCCCGCAGCCGGTATTATGTCACCACGCCCACCTATATCGCCGCATATCTGCGCCGCATCCTGCCGACCCGCATGATCGACCGCATTCTGTCGGACATCTGAGGCGAAATTACCCGTTCGCTTTTACCCGCTTTGAGGCTACATCAGGCGCAACGAGACAAAACACGGACGGTGACCTTATGGACCTGTTGATGGTCGTATTGCTTCTGGCGATGGCAGCGGTGGTTGCTGTCCTGGTCATTGGCATCTCGAATTTCGGAAAACCCGGCAAAGACGCCGCGATGAAAAGCAACAAGATGATGCGGCTGCGCATCCTGTTTCAGTTCATTGCCGTCGTGCTGATTGTGCTCTACGTCTATCTGCGCGGACAGGGAGTTCAATAGATGGTCGTTCTCAACAAGATCTACACGCGCACCGGCGATGATGGCAAAACTGCGCTTGGCAATGGCGAACGGGTCGCCAAATACTCGGGCCGTGTTGCGGCCTATGGCACGGTGGACGAGCTGAATTCCTTCGTCGGCGTCGCCCGCACCGAGGCGGACGGCGAGGTCGAGGCCGCCCTGTCGCGTATCCAGAACGATCTGTTTGATCTGGGCGCCGATTTCTGCCGCCCCGACATGGATAAGGATGCCGAGGCCGAATACACCCCGCTGCGCATCGTCGCGGCCCAGATCGACCGACTAGAGGCCGAGATCGACGCGATGAACGACACGCTGGAACCGCTGCGCAGCTTCATCCTGCCCGGCGGCTCTCGTCTGGCAGCGCATTTGCATGTCTGCCGCACGGTATCGCGCCGGGCCGAGCGTCTGGCGGTGGAACTGACCAATATGGAGCCGGTAAACGAAGTGGCGGTGAAATACCTCAACCGTCTCAGCGACTGGTTCTTTGTCGCAGCGCGCTGCGCCAACAATGGCGGGCGTGACGACGTGCTGTGGATTCCGGGCGCGAACCGCTGATCTGTACGCCCGGCGGAAATAAAACTTCGTTTCCTGTCGAAAAAATGACAAAACGCGACGTCTCAAAACCATGACGTGACGATTTTGCTCTGTTGCAGGGCATCGTGACCCGCTATCTAAACCAGCGAGAGCATTGGTGGAGTCGCGGCGCGGCTTGCCGTTTTTGTAAGGAGCATACGCAAAAATGAAGGTACTTGTGCCTGTCAAGCGCGTGATCGACTACAACGTGAAAGTTCGCGTCAAAGCGGATGGCAGCGGTGTTGATCTCGCCAATGTCAAAATGTCGATGAACCCGTTCGACGAGATTGCCGTGGAAGAGGCGATCCGCCTGAAAGAAGCAGGCAAGGCTGACGAAGTCGTTGCCGTTTCGATCGGTGTGAAGCAGGCGCAGGAAACCTTGCGCACCGCCCTGGCCATGGGGGCCGACCGCGCCATTCTGGTTGTCGCAGCCGAAGACGTGCATCAGGACATCGAACCGCTGGCCGTTGCCAAGATTCTGGCCAAGGTGGTCGAGGAAGAACAGCCGGGCATCGTTCTGGCCGGCAAGCAGGCCATCGACAACGACATGAACGCCACCGGCCAGATGCTGTCAGCCCTTCTGGGCTGGTCGCAAGGCACCTTCGCGTCCGAACTGGACATCGAAGGCGACAGCGCCAAGGTCACCCGCGAGGTGGATGGCGGCCTGCAGACCATCAGCGTCAAGATGCCCACCATCGTCACCGTCGACCTGCGCATGAACGAACCGCGTTATGCGTCGCTGCCCAACATCATGAAGGCGAAGAAAAAGCCGCTGGATGAGAAAACCGCCGCCGATTACGGCGTCGACGTCACCCCGCGCCTTGAAATCGTCAAGACCGACGAGCCGCCCGCGCGCGCCGCAGGGATCATCGTGGGTTCGGTCGATGAACTGGTTGAGAAACTCAAAGAAGCGGGGGCTGTGTAATGGCTGTACTTCTGCTTGCCGAAGTCAACAACGGCGAACTGAGCGTTGACGCAACCGCCAAGACCGTTGCCGCCACCAAATCGCTGGGCGACATCACGGTTCTGGCGGCAGGTGGCTCGGCCGCTGCTGCCGGTGAGGCCGCCGCCAAGATCGACGGCGTGTCCAAGGTCCTGGTCGCCGAGGATGCCTCGCTGGGTCATCGTCTGGCGGAATCGACCGCGGCGCTGATCGTTTCGCTGGCCGATAGCTATGAGCATATCGTGGCCCCTGCGACCACCGACGCCAAGAACGTGATGCCGCGCGTGGCAGCACTTCTGGACGTGATGGTGATCTCGGATGCCTCTGGCGTGGTCGATGGCTCGACCTTCGAGCGTCCGATCTATGCGGGCAACGCGATCCAGACCGTGAAATCGAACGACGCCAAAAAAGTCGTCACCATCCGCACCGCCAGCTTCGACGCGGCGGGCGAAGGTGGCTCGGCCTCGGTCGAAACCGTTTCGGTGCCGGGCTCCGAAGGTCTGTCGTCATGGGTCGAGGACAAGGTGGCCGAAAGCGACCGTCCGGAACTGACCTCGGCTGGCGTCGTTGTCTCGGGCGGCCGTGGTGTCGGTTCGGAAGAAGACTTCAAGCTGATCGAAACGCTGGCGGACAAGCTGGGCGCTGCAGTTGGCGCGTCGCGTGCTGCTGTCGACTCGGGCTATGCGCCGAACGACTGGCAGGTGGGCCAGACCGGCAAGGTTGTTGCGCCGGACCTGTATGTCGCTGTCGGCATCTCGGGGGCAATCCAGCACCTGGCCGGCATGAAGGACTCGAAAATCATTGTGGCGATCAACAAGGACGAAGAAGCGCCGATCTTCCAGGTTGCCGATTTCGGTCTGGTCGCCGACCTGTTCCAGGCGGTGCCGGAACTGACCGAGAAACTCGGCTGATCGAAGGCCGAGATTTTTCGTCGAAAAATCTTGCAAGGCCCGCCACTGGCGGGCCTTTTCTGTTACAGGTCAAGATCCTGAATTGCACAGGCCATGACGTCGGCAACCCGACGGTGTGTGGCCGGGCCAATCATATGCTCGGCCATGGGCTGCTGCAGGGTCCCGAACAGCACATCCTCCAGATCGTCGGACATGCCTGAGACCTGCGCCTGCAAGTGGACAATTCTGGCACAAAAAGGCGCCAGCGCGCTGAGCATGAATGGTTCAATCCTCAAATGGCTCTCCAGTTCAAGCGCCAGAAGCACCACCGGGCATGTGATTTGGTCCAGAACCGTTTGCAGATGGTCGATCCAACTTTGCTGCAACGCATGGCTGACTTGTTCAAAGCGGCCATCCGAATGCGTCTGCAGCCGCATCAGCAGGTGGCCCACGAAATGGATCTCGGTAAAGTCCTCTTCTGGATAAAGCTTCACCAAATCCGGCGTCGGGGCCACGAAACGGTCATTGCGGCGGGGGTGCACGCGATAAAAGCGGTTGGAATGCCCACCTAGATCGGGCAACTGCAGAACGCAAAGCACAGACCCGTTGGCGAGTTCTGTCAGCCCCTCGTCCTGCAATAGCGCCTCGGCCCCGCAGAAGAGGCTGCCGAAATTGATGCAGCGACGGCCAAGACGCTGCTGCAGGAGCGCCGGAAATGGATGTTCGACGAATCGGCCAAAGGTCTCTGCCCCGCCGAGGCAGGCCACATAGGGGCGGCTCAATGCCCGCTCCGGCCCTCGGAAAACCAGCTTCGACGCACCATAGTTGCACGTCAGTTCAGCGGTACCACCCGCACTGATCGGTTGATAGCTCATCACGCTCACCCAAAGTCTCACCCGCCGCCATTTTGCCGCCGCAGGTCTTGAGAAAATCCTAATGTACGCATTTGAAGCGAATTTGACCGGCCCACGCCCCTTGCCGCCCGCCTGCAACTGCCCATAATGTCGCCCGTAACCTACGAGCAAAGGCATCAGAACATGGATGTAAAATCAGTCGGAGTGATCGGTGCCGGTCAGATGGGTAACGGGATCGCCCATGTGATGGCGCTGGCGGAATATGATGTCTTGCTCAATGACGTCAGCCAGGAGGCCCTGGATGCTGCGATGGCGACAATCGAAGCCAATCTGGCACGGCAAGCTTCGCGCGGGAAAATCTCGGACGAGGCGTTGCAGGCAGCTTTGGGACGGATCAAGACGACGCTGAACCTGCCAGATATCGGTCAGACCGATCTTGTGATCGAAGCCGCGACCGAACGGGAAACCGTCAAACAAGCCATTTTCGAGGATCTACTACCGCATCTGCAACCGCATACGATTCTGACGTCGAACACCTCGTCGATTTCGATCACCCGCCTCGCCAGCCGCACCGACCGGCCCGAGCGGTTCATGGGGTTCCATTTCATGAACCCGGTGCCAGTGATGCAACTGGTGGAACTGATCCGGGGCATTGCCACCGATGAGCCAACGTTCAGTGCCTGCAAGGCGGTTGTGGATCGGTTGGGCAAGACCTCGGCCAGCGCCGAGGATTTCCCGGCCTTTATCGTCAACCGTATTCTGATGCCGATGATCAATGAGGCGGTTTATACGCTGTATGAAGGCGTCGGAAATGTGGAGTCGATCGATCAGTCGATGAAGCTGGGGGCCAATCATCCCATGGGGCCGCTGGAATTGGCGGATTTCATTGGTCTGGATACCTGCCTGGCAATCATGAACGTGCTGCATGACGGCTTGGCGGATACCAAGTATCGCCCCTGCCCGCTGTTGACGAAATATGTCGAGGCCGGGTGGCTGGGGCGCAAGACTGAGCGCGGGTTTTATGATTATCGGGGCGAGGTACCGGTGCCGACACGTTAGGAATTGAGAGGGCCAGCCCTCTCTTGAGCCTGCGGCTCAATTCACTCCCGGGATATTTATGGCCAGATGAAGGTTTGGATCAGGTTTTGCCGAGGGCCAGCGTGTGGTCGCGGAGCCAGGCCATGAAGCCGCGGGGGTCGCGTTCGAGCAGGGCCATGTCTTCGTCCGACACCGGTTCTCCGATCACAGGAGACTGAGGTCTGTTGCAGGAGCGGACGATTTCGTGCAGCAGCAGGCCTTGACGCAGGATCGGCGACAGCCGGTTGGCGATCTGGTACCAGCGCGAATTGCTGCCGGGGAAAAAGATCGGCACCACTTTGGCACCCGAGCGGCGGATCATCTTGGCGGTGAAGACATTCCATTCCCGCTCGATCGCGGGGCCGAACCAGCTGTCCGAGGACATCACGACGCCTGACGGGAACAGCGCCACGACGCCGCCATCGGCAAGATGTTTCATTGTCTTGCCGCGCATCTCGAGCATCTTGGCCTGCGCTTCGGGGTCATGCGGGAAGGGTACGGGGATCATAAACGAGGTCGCCGCCTCGTCCAGACCGGTCAGGACCGAGCGGGTCAGGATGCGATAATCGCTGCGGACCCGGCCGATCAGCTCGGCGAAGATCATGCCATCGACCATGCCGTGCGGATGGTTGGCAACGACAATGACGGGCCCTTCTTTTGGAATGCGCGCAATCTGTTCGGCCGGGGTGGTCAGGTCGATGCCCATGGTCTTGAGCGCGCCGCCCCAGAATTTCTGGCCGCGATAATGTTCGTTCTGCTTTTCGAACTTGTTGACCATGCGCAGGATGGTCAGTTTACCGGTCAACCATTCGATGGTGCGAATGGCCGTCGACGTCCAGGCATCGTCGAACGAGTTGGCATAGGTCAGGGTTCGGCGGTCGTAGATCTCGCCCTGATCGGTGTCGTGGTCCACCACCGGGCCTGATTTGGTATCGTGCGTGGTTTCCGCCAATTGCCTGGTCTTTCCGTCCTTGGTGTCGCGGCAGATCGGGTGTCAGAACCCTTCGCCGAACTTGTCATTCACCAGGGTTTCCAACGCTTCTGCCAACGCCTCAGCATCCGGGCCGGACGTCTCGACGTCAATAGTGCTTCCGCGCGACGCTGCCAACATCAAAAGGCCCATGATACTGTCGCCTGAGGCAGAAAGTCCGTCGCGCGACACTTCGGCGCGGGCGTCGAAACCTTCGACCACCTCGACCAGCTTGGCCGAGGCGCGGGCGTGCAGGCCCTTTTCGTTGATAATTTTCAAACTTTTCGTGGTCATTCAAATCTATCCGGTCTCAGTCCAGCGTCACATTTTGGGCGTTGATGTATTTGCGTCCGGCCTCGAGCGCCAGACGCACGGCCTCGGCCAGCGGCAGGTGGCGGCTTTTGGCCAGTTTGATCAGCATCGGTAGGTTTGCCCCATAAAGGATTCGCCGATCCTGCGGGGCGCAGGCGCGCAAGCTGAGATTCGACGGGCTGCCGCCGAACAGGTCGGTCACCACCACCACACCGTCGCCCTGATCGACCGCATCGGCGGCGCGGCAGATATCGGCCTGTTTTTCCTCGCGGTCGTGATCGGCCTCGATCGGGACGGCCACCAGCCCGGGCTGCTGACCCACAACATGCTGCGTGGCGGCCAGGTATTCCTGTGCCAACCCCCCATGTGCAACGATTACGATCCCGATCAACCCGGCCTCACATTCAACGAACGACGCTCCATTTCGCGGTGCCTAATTGACACCTGCTGGCCCGCTTCTGCAAGGGCCTTTGCAACCGCTTCCGCCAACGCGACCGAGCGGTGCTGCCCCCCGGTGCAGCCAAAGGCCACTGACAGATGCGCCTTGCCCTCGGCCCGGAACGCCGGGAGCAGTTCGATCAGCAGGTCGACAACACGGTCAAAGAAGGCCTCATAGTTCATGTCTGACTGAACATAGGCTGCCACATCAGCATTTCGACCATCGGCCTCGCGCAATTCGGGGCGCCAGTAGGGATTGGCCAGAAAGCGGCAGTCAAAGACCATGTCCAGACCACGAGGCAGGCCGCGTTTATACGAAAAGGATTCGATCGACACCGCCAGATGTCGCCCTTCCCGGGGGGCGAACCAGCGCTCGACCTCTTCGCGCAGCTGGTGGACGTTCAGGGCGCTGGTGTCGATCAGGGTGTCTGCGATCTCGCGGATCGGGGCCAGCAGTTCCTTTTCCTGCACGATTCCCGTTTCCGGGCTGGCATCGGCGGCGACCGGGTGACGGCGGCGGGTTTCCGAGAAGCGGCGCAGCAGCACCTCGTCTCGGCAATCCAGATAGAGCGTGGTCAGGTCGACCTGTTCCATCCGGTCGAGCTTGGCGGCCAGTTCGATGAACCCGATGGTGGAAAAATCGCGGTTGCGGGCATCGATGCCCAGAGCCATCGGGCTGCCGGGCTCGGAACTGTCCAGCAGGCGCGACAGCAGGCCCATAGGCAGGTTGTCGATGGCCTCAAACCCGAGGTCTTCGAGCACGTGGATCGCGGTTGATCGGCCTGCGCCAGACGGGCCCGTTACCAATACGATGCGGCGTTGCGCGGTCATGTATGCGGCCATTCCGGGCTCACGCGTCCCATTTTAAGAAGTTGTATCAGGGCTGCGGGTAAATTGGGCACGGTTGCGGCCCGAAGCAAGGGAACAGTTTGCCTCAGCACCCGAATGTTCTGCGGCTCGGGCAGGCGGGCGGGTTCGCTTTGGTCCAGATCGACCACATAGGCCAACGGAACCGGCCCGGCCGCATCGGCGCGTAACAGGCCAATGCCGCGCGCCTCGATCAGCCCGCACAGAGGCGGCACCGCATCGGCTATGAGCCGTGTGCCCTGCACCGTCAGTTCCACCCGGTCATCCGCCACCATCTGCGCACCCAGCGCCATCATCTGCAACGCAAGCGCCGATTTTCCGGCCCCCGAGCCGCCCGCGATCAGCAGGCCGGCGCCTCGTACCGCCACACAGGACGCGTGAACGCACGCTCTGTCCTGATCCGCAATGTCCGAGAAAAGCCCCCCGCCCATAACCTAGACGGGCAGCCCGACCACAAACCGCGCCCCCAGCGGGTCCGAGGTGATGTCGGCCTCGGTCGGGCGGATGTTCTCGGCCCAGATCACGCCACCATGGGCCTCGACGATCTGTTTCGAGATCGCAAGCCCAAGCCCAGAATTGTTGCCGAAATGCTCGTCGGGGCGTTGCGAATAGAAGCGCTTGAAAATCTTTGTCAGCGCCTGATCGGGGATGCCGGGGCCGGTATCCTCGACCACGACCAGCACGCGGTTGTCGCGACGGCGGACCCAGACGCGGATCGCATCCTTATCTTCGCAGAAGGAGATCGCGTTGGTGATCAGGTTGACGAAGACCTGCGCCAGACGCGCCTCGAGCCCGTTGACCACGATCGGATCAGACGGCAGGTCGGTAATATAGTCGATGCCTTTCGAGCGCGCATCTTCGCCCAGATACTGACCGATATTGTTTAGCAGGTTCAGCAGGTCGAAGGGCTGTTCCTCTTCCTTGACCAGTTCGGCATCCAGCCGCGAGGCGTTCGAGATGTCGCTGACCAGACGGTCCAGTCGCCGCACGTCATGTTCGATCACGCCCAGCAGCTTTTCGCGCTGATCCTCACGCTTGACCATACGCATGGTGCCGACAGCGGATTGCAGGCTGGCCAGCGGGTTCTTGATCTCATGCGCCACATCTGCGGCGAACTGCTCATTGGCGTCGATGCGATTGTAAAGCGCGGTGACCATGCCGCGCAGCGCCTGGCTGAGGCGTCCTATTTCGTCGGGACGCGCGCTGAGGTCGGGGATACGGATGCGCCCCGGATTGACCCCGGCGCCGCGATCCTTTCCCATCTCGGCCGCTGCCGCCAGATCGGCCAGCGGGTTGGCGATGGTCGAGGCCAGCACGAGGCTGAGGCCGATCGATACCAGCAGCGCCACCACAAACATCTGCAGGATGCGTTCCTGTTCCTTGCGGGCCAGGGCGTCGATCTCACCCGCTGGGCCCGCCATCGCGACCGCGCCCACTGGCGCATCATCAAGCAGGATCGGTGCCACCGCGACGATCACGGTCTGGCCCATCTCGTCCTGAACAGTCTGCACCTGTATGCCGCCGCCCAGCGCGCGCGGGATCAGTTCCTGCACCCGTTGAGCAAGGGTCGGCGCCTCGCCTTCGGGGCCGCCGCTGAACACGGCGGAGATACCGTTCCAGACCGCGTTCAGCGCGTCGCTGATCACGGTGCTGCCGGTCGCCGCATCCGAGTTCTGACGCAACAGTCCGGGCAGGTCTGACGCCGCCGAGGCGCCGCGTGTCCAGCCGATCAGGGTGCCGGTGCCGTCATAGACAAAGACCTCGCCGCCTTCGGGCAGGCTGAGGCCCGATAACGTGTCGCGCACGTCCAGAACCGCCGCACCGCCGGGGGCAGGCTGGCGCAGCTGGGTTTCAAAGACATTGCTGACAAGCTGTGCATCGCCAACCAGATTGCGGGCGGTCTGTTGCACGCGTTCCTTGCGGGTATCGTCCAGATACAAAAGCCCGGCCACCAGAATGACTAGCGCGATCAGGTTGAAGGTGATGATCCGCCGCGCCAGCGGCGAATGGCGCAGCGTGAACAGGTTCCGGCGCGAGCGTTTCTCGCGCAGTTCCGCAGACTCGGGGTCCTGGGGAATGACCCAGTCATCCCCAAGAACGACGTCCGCGTCGCGCCCTTGATTGGCGTGTTCAGTATCGCGCACGAGACCCCTTTGCCCCTTAAAAACGGCCGCGCCTATTCTTCGTTATACCGATATCCGATACCATAGAGTGTTTCGATCGCCGAAAACTCGGAGTCGGCGGCGCGCATCTTCTTGCGCAGGCGCTTGATATGGCTGTCGATGGTGCGGTCATCCACATAGACCTGATCGTCATAGGCCACATCCATAAGCTGATCGCGGCTTTTGACGAAACCCGGACGTTGCGCCAGCGCCTGCAGCAGCAGGAATTCGGTCACGGTCAGCGAAACATCGTTGCCCTTCCAGCTGACCGCATGGCGCAGCGGGTCCATCCGCAGATCGCCACGCTCCATCACTTTGGTGTCGCCGGTCGTGGCATTGGTGACATCACCGTCGACCGCTTCCTGACGGCGCAGCAGTGCGCGGATGCGCTCGACCAGCAGACGCTGCGAGAAGGGTTTCTTGACATAATCGTCCGCCCCCATGCGCAGGCCCAGAACCTCGTCGATCTCATCATCCTTGGAGGTCAGGAAAATCACCGGCATCTGGGTTTTCTGCCGCAGACGCTGCAGCAGGTCCATGCCATCCATGCGCGGCATTTTGATGTCCAGAACAGCCATGTCCGGCAGTTTCTTGTTAAAGGCGTCAAGCGCCGCCTGACCATCATTATAGGTTTCGACCTCGAACCCTTCAGCTTCGAGCGTCATGGATACGGATGTCAGAATGTTTCTGTCATCATCCACCAGTGCAATCTTTGACATCGGGTTGGCCCCTTGTTCCTGCTCACATACGCGGTATTCCGCTTATTAGTAGTGTATTTTTGGCTTTTTTAAGGCCGCGAATCAAACTGTATCTGAAATTCGTGAGATTGTTGCCACACAGTTGCGGCAAAAAAGCCCTATCGTTTCACCAAATACGGCCTGTCTTTTCAGCACTATCCTTTTGATTGCGCTAAACTTCGGTGTGGTTGCGCTAACTCGCTCCGACCCTGCTGTTCATGCCCCGAACGACCGTGGTAAGAGGCGCGCGACCGCCGGGCTGGTACCGGCACCGGCCCAAGGGCGCCCGGCATCCAAGCCACCGCGCCACCACAGGAGAAGACACATATGACATCTGGACGGGTTAACCCGCAATTCCGCCTCGAGGATCAGGGCATCGAGGGTCTGGGCCATGTCTATTACAACCTGATCGAGCCGGCACTGATCGAACAGGCGCTGAAGCGCAGCGAAGGCACGTTGGGCAATGGCGGTGCGTTTTTGGTGACCACCGGCAAGTTCACCGGCCGGTCGCCCAAGGACAAGCACGTCGTCAAGACCGACAGCGTCGCCGACAGCATCTGGTGGGAAAACAACGCCGCCATGAGCCCCGAAGGGTTCGACTCGCTGTATGACGACATGCTGGCCCATATGAAGGGCCGCGACTATTTCGTGCAGGATCTGGTCGGCGGGGCCGATCCCAGCCATGCGATCAACGTGCGGCTGGTGACAGAACTGGCCTGGCACAGCCTGTTCATCCGCCACATGCTGCGCCGCCCCGAGCGCGAGGATCTGGACGATTTCATCGCCGATTTCACCGTCATCAACTGCCCCAGCTTTCAGGCCGACCCGGCCAAGCATGACTGCCGCAGCGAGACGGTGATTGCGCTGAACTTCGACCGCAAGCTGATCCTGATCGGCGGCACCGAATATGCCGGCGAGAACAAGAAATCCGTTTTCTCGCTGCTGAACTACATGCTGCCGGAAAAAGGCGTGATGCCGATGCACTGTTCGGCCAACCACGCGGTCGGCAACCCGGTGGACACAGCGGTGTTCTTCGGCCTCAGCGGCACCGGCAAGACCACGCTGTCGGCTGATCCGGCGCGGGTGCTGATTGGCGATGACGAGCACGGATGGTCGGATCGCGGCACCTTCAACTTCGAGGGCGGCTGCTATGCCAAGACCATCAACCTGAGCGCCGATGCCGAGCCCGAGATCTATGCTACCACCTCGAAATTCGGCACGGTGATCGAGAATATGGTCTTCGATCCCGAGACGAAAGAGCTGGATTTCGACGATGACTCGCTGACTGCGAACATGCGCTGTGCCTATCCGCTGCACTATATCTCGAACACGTCGACATCGGCGATGGGCGGGCACCCCAAGAACATCATCATGCTGACCTGCGACGCCTTCAGCGTGCTGCCGCCGATCGCGCGGCTGACCCCGGCGCAGGCGATGTATCACTTCCTGTCCGGCTTCACCTCGAAAGTGGCCGGGACCGAGCGCGGCATTACCGAGCCGCAGCCCACCTTCTCGACCTGTTTCGGTGCGCCCTTCATGCCGCGCCGCCCCGAGGTCTATGGCAACCTGCTGCGCGACAAGATTGCCCAGCATGGCGTGACCTGCTGGCTGGTCAATACGGGCTGGACCGGCGGCCCTTATGGCGTGGGCAGCCGGATGCCGATCAAGGCCACACGGGCGCTGCTGACCGCGGCCCTCGAAGGGTCGCTGGCCGATGCCGAATTCCGCAAGGACGCCAATTTCGGCTTCGAGGTCCCGGTCTCGGTACCCGGCGTGGCCGAGGTTCTGTTGGACCCGCGGCGCACCTGGGATGACGAGGCGGCCTTTGACAAGCAGGCCGACAGGCTGGTGCAGATGTTCGCCGAGAATTTTGAGCAATACCTGCCCTTCATCGACGATGACATCAAAGCCGTCGCCATCGGCTGACCACTTTCGGGGGCCATTCCAGCCCCCGCCCCACCCAGGAAGCTTACGCTGCGGAACCCTGAAGCGTCCGGACAAGTTCATTGCGAGAACGCTCAGTTTGAGCTATCTCACCCAACCAACGGACGGCCCGGCGCTCTTACTCACACCTGCGCTTTGGGTGGCCCGTGAAAGTAACGATTGAATCCACATGGGGATGGGTGTCGGATCGATGTGCAGCAAGGGATTTGACCCTTCGATACGCCTCGGCCCGGCACGGAGCAAAACAGGTAGATGATGACCGAGATTTCAAAACTCACCGAGCTGCGCAAGCTGATGCAGAGCATGGAACGCACCCTTGGGCTGGAGCAGCTGTCTCCGGTCGAGCGGGATATCTACTATGCCGCCGAAGAGCTGTCGAAAGCCGACAAAGAGGTCCGCACCTTCGGCCTGATCGAACACACGCTGGTCCAGAGCGTTTCGCGCCCGACCTTTTTCCGCGCGCTGAAATCGCTGGTGCAGAAGGGCTATCTTTCGCAAAGCGGCAGCGCCAACCGGGGTCGCTATGTGGTTCATGCGCCTAGGTGATGTTCACCTTCTGACGGGAAACGGCTGACCCTCGTGCGCAGATGGGCCTTTGACACATTCTATGCCTCTTTGGCCTATGTCGCGGCATCGCTTCTGACATTCGAAGTGCTGATGCCCCTGCAAAACGTGTTCTTTCCCGAATACCCCAGCCGGGCCAGCCTGCTGTTTCTGCCCCATGGGGTGCGCGTGCTGTCAGCCTGGCTGTTGGGGTGGCGTGCCATCTTTGCCTTGCTTCCGGGCGTCTTCATCGTCTTCGCCATGATCGCGGGCTGGGATGTGTTCCTGCCGAGCCGGTTGTTGGCCATCACCATCGCGGTCACCACGGTTCCGGCGGTATTCTACGCCTGTAAGGCACTGGGCTGGGACCTATTCCCCCGCGCCGACCGCAACCCCTGCTGGCTGTGCATCATGGGGGTCGGCATCGTCACATCCTTCATGGTTTCGGGCCTGACCAACCTGGTGTTCGGCAGCGCCACCGTGGAATATGTCGCCTATCTGATCGGCGATATCTCGGGCCTGTTTTTCCTGATGCTGGGCCTGCATTTCGCCTTCCGCCTGGCCGAGCGGCGTGGTTAACCCATCAGGCCCCGCCGCAGCAGGTTCAGCCCCGCCACCAGCAGCACCAGCAGCGTCAGCTTGCGGAACTGCGCCTGATCGATGCGGTCCTGCAGCAATTGCCCCACACGCATCCCCACCAGCGCCGGAACAATCAGCAGCGCCGAAAACACCGCCGTCTCGGCCCGCAGAATGCCCGAGCCCAGATGGGCCACCGCCAGCGCCACGGCCCCAAGCCCGTAGATCACACCCTGTACCCGCATCTGGTCCTTCTTGGGTGTGTTCAGCGCCGTCAGATAAGCCACGGTCGGCGGCCCCCACACACCCGAGATACCGCCGATGGCTCCGGCAACCGCGCCCACCATCGCCTCGACCCGAACCGATGGCGCGCTCAGCACCAGCTTCAGCCCCAGCAACTGCGCCAGCGCAAAGAACGAGACAGGCGCGCCCAGGATCAGAAGAAAAGCCTTTGGTGACAGAAGGTTGATCAGCTGTGCGCTGGCCAGAAGGCACACCAGGCCGACGCCCAGAAACACCCGGAACTTGCGGGTCGAAGCCAGCGCGGCGGGCGCACCTTCGCGCAGGGCCTGCACGCCGTTCGTCACCAGCGTGGGCAGGATCAGACCGGCCAGTGCCAGCTCGGGTGGCAGCATCATGCTGAGGCCCGAGACCAGCACCATCGGCATGGCAAACCCGACCATCCCCTTGACCCAGCCCGCCACGAAGGCAACGGCCAGAGCAAGATAGAACTCCTGCGGTGACATCAGTGAAAACAGTCCCATCGGACCTACATATCACCCCGGCATTTTTCTGCATCGCAAAAGTGTTTCCGCAATTTTTGAACTTTCTTGGGTCATTCTGCGTATTTTTGTTGCGCTGCACGTGCAGCATGATATCACCAGACAACCCAGCAGAGGACGTGATTCATGGCCCATGACGGACAGGATATGACGAACATGACGCAGCCAGCGGTTTTGCCCGACCTTCTGACACTCACCGCGGCGGCCCTGCCGGGGGTTGAGGCGGTTTTTGACAAGGCGCGCGAGTCAGTGCGTGCGATGGTGACAGATCAGGGGCGGATTTCGGGCGCGCTGATCGAGGCGCATCAAACCGCAGCGCATGGGCTGGCCTGGCTGGCGACCTATCACCAGTCGTTGCAACAAATGCAACGCTGGGCCGAAGCGCTTGAGAAGGATGGAAAATTCGGCGAGATGGAGCAATTGCTGCACCAGATCGCCTTTGGCGAATACCTGCACCAGATAGCTGGCGGCATCCCGATGAACCAGGGCGAAACCGTGCGTTTGCAGGACCTTGGCCTTGGCTGGGACGCCCTGTCGGGGTTCCAATGCAGCGAGGTGCAGACCCTGATGGCGCAGGCCAATTCGCAGGCCGCGCGCGCGCGTCTGGTCTCGCTGATGCAGGACCAGTCCGGGGCCACCATGTTCGGGGCCTCGGGTCTGGATGAAGAGCTTGAGATGATCCGCGATCAGTTCCGCCGCTATGCGCAGGAGAAGGTCGAACCCCATGCCCATGACTGGCACCTCAAGGATGAACTGATCCCGATCGAAGTCATTGAAGACCTTGCAGAAATGGGTGTCTTTGGCCTGACCATTCCCGAGGAATTCGGCGGATTTGGCCTGTCCAAGGCCTCGATGTGCGTGGTGTCCGAGGAACTGTCGCGCGGTTATATCGGCGTGGGCTCGCTGGGCACCCGGTCCGAGATCGCCGCAGAGTTGATCATCGCAGGCGGTACGGACGCGCAAAAAGCCAACTGGCTGCCAAAACTGGCCAGCGCGGAAATCCTGCCAACGGCGGTGTTTACCGAGCCCAATACCGGGTCTGATTTGGGCAGTCTGCGCACGCGCGCCGTCAAGGATGAGAGCGGTAACTATCAGATAACAGGCAATAAAACATGGATCACCCACGCCGCGCGCACCCATGTGATGACTCTGTTGGCGCGCACCAATCCCGACAGCTCTGACCATCGCGGTCTGTCGATGTTTCTGGCCGAAAAGAAACCCGGAACCGATGACGATCCCTTCCCCACTCCGGGCATGACCGGGGGCGAGATTGAGGTGCTTGGATACCGTGGCATGAAGGAATATGAGCTGGGTTTTGACGGGTTCGAAGTGAAGGGTGAAAACCTGCTGGGCGGCGAAGAAGGTAAAGGTTTCAAGCAGTTGATGGAAACCTTCGAGTCTGCCCGCATCCAGACCGCTGCGCGCGCCATCGGCGTGGCGCAGAGCGCATTGGACATCGCCATGCAATATGCGCAGGACCGCAAGCAGTTCGGCAAGTCTCTGATCAACTTCCCTCGCGTCTCGGGCAAGCTGGCGATGATGGCGGTCGAAATCATGATCGCGCGGCAGCTAACCTATTATTCCGCATGGGAAAAGGATCACGGCCAGCGCTGCGACCTTGAGGCCGGGATGGCCAAGCTGTTGGGCGCGCGGGTGGCGTGGACCGCCGCCGATAACGGGTTGCAGATCCATGGCGGCAACGGGTTCGCATTGGAATACAAGATCAGCCGTGTGCTGTGTGACGCGCGGATTCTGAACATCTTTGAAGGTGCGGCTGAAATTCAGGCGCAAGTCATCGCGCGGCGGGTGCTGGGATAAATCCCGGCCCGTCGCGGTTTCCCCAACTGGACCCGGCCCAAGCGCCGGGTTTTCTTTTTTTGTCCGTTTTGTACATGCTTGGGGGCGCCGATCTTCCGTTTTGTACAATCCTGTTTTGCCGCAGCGCGGGGTCAAACTTCGCCCTCGGATCGGCGGCGGGAATCGGGTAAAGGGCAGCAACCCGACCGTGCTGGCGCAAGGAGATCCAAGCGTGAAAATCATCCCCATAATTTTGGCCTGCTGTCTGGCGCTGGCCGGATGTGCCATGGCCCCCGCAACAGGGCAGAACGATGTCGAGGACCTGGCGCAGGCAATCCGCGACCTCAGCCCCGAGGTGGACCCGGCCGAGGCCCGGCGCGCGGCTGAGATTTCTTATGCCTATTCCAGCCAGCTCAAGACCGACTGGAACGTCACCGACCCGGCGATCATTCACAACGCCAAGATCATCAACGGCTTCCGCGAAAAGGGTCTGTGCAATGACTGGGCGCAGGCGATGACCGCGCGTCTGCGGCAGGAGGATTTCAGGACACTCGACCTGCACTGGGCCACCTCGCCGCCCACCGCATTCCGGATCATCCACCACTCGGCCCTGATCAGCGCCAAGGGGGATTCGATGTATGACGGCATCATTCTGGACCCGTGGCGCAACAGCGGTGTGCTGTTCTGGGACGAGGTGCGCGAGGATACCCGCTATAACTGGCGGCCCCGCAGCGAGGTGCGGGCCGAGCTGATCAGCGGCGTTAACCCTTATTGAGGCTTATGCGATGATACGCCTGATCCTGATGTTGCCCCTTGTGGCCCTGTTTCAGTGCCAGAAGGACGAGACCGTTGCCGCCTATGGCGCGGCGGATCAGACATGGGTGCTGCAGGAAATCGACGGCCAGCCCTTCGAGGCAAGCGCCCTGCTGCGGTTCCCCGAAGAGGGCCGGATCGCGGGCAATGCCCCCTGCAACAGCTATAACGGCACGCTCAACGCGCCCTACCCGTGGTTCGAGGTTACCGATCTGGCCGCCACCCGCGCCGCCTGTGCAGGGCTCGAGGCCGAGGGCTTCTATTTCGCGGCGCTGATGGCGATGACCCAGTCCGAGGTGTCGGGGGATGTGCTGATCCTGCGCAATGAGGACGGGCACGAGATGGTGTTCAAAGCCGCCGAGTGAATTGCGTGATAAACCGCGCGCGCGCCTCGGGCAGCGGGGTGTGGCCCAGCGCCGGGGCGACGTGGTTTTCCATGAAGTAACCGGTGGTGCGCAGGGCCTCGGCGATGCCGTCATCGGGCGCGTCCCCCTGCCCGCGCAGGCAGGGCGGCAGCGGCAGCAGCTTGTCGGCCCATTCGCCTGCCCCCGCCGCACTGACGGCGCGGCCCGTTTTCGGCGAGACATAGACCAACCCCTCGGTCGCACCGGTCACAGCGCAGGCCGTGAGATCAAGGCCAAAGCCCAGCTCCTCCAGTAAGGCCAGTTCCCAGCGCAGATAGGCCAGCGGCCAGACCTCGTCCTGTCCCAGCAGGTCCATTAATTGTTCAGTCTGTTTGTAGATCGCCGGATGTGGTTCCCGTTCAGGCAGGCAGAACGACAGAAGCGCCACCACCGCGTTCAGCCCGGCCAGCGCCAGCCGCCCCGAAAACGCCGCCGCCGCGCGGGATCGCAGGGGTTCGACCTGAAAGGTGCCCAGATGTTCTTCAAGTCGGGCGCGCCAGAGCACGTCCAGCTGCGCGCCGGGTTGCAGGATGGGGGCGATCTTGCGGCTGGTTCCGCCACGCACCACCCCGGCATGACGCCCATGGGCTTCGGTGAAGACCTCAATAATCGCCGCCGTCTCACCATGGGTGCGAGAGGTCAGAAGGATGCCGTGATCGCGCCAGTCCAAGGTCGCCTCGTTATGTCACCAGTTGTCTTTGCAACAGAACTTATGGCCGCCATAGGTTCAAGGGACAAAAGGAGCGGCGCGAGGTGGTAAAACAGGTTGCATGGGGTCGTTGCGCGGCCTAATGTTCTCTTTATGTTCTTTCATACAGGATTCCAACAATGTCTCTTAACTATGTCATGATCGGGTCAAACGATGTCGCCAAGGCCCGCAGCTATTATGATGCGGTGGTGTCCCGGATCGGGGGCAAGGTCATCGCCGAATACATGCCGCATGCGGTCTGCTATGAACTGCGCGGCGGCGGGTCCATGTGGGTCGCAACGCCCTTCGACAAACAGGCAGCCACGGTCGGAAACGGCAATATGGTCGGGCTGCTGTGCCAAAGCGAGGCGGAAGTGCGCGACGCACATGCGGCGGCTCTGGCCAATGGCGGGGCGAATGAAGGCGATCCGGGTGAGCGGCCTCAGTATGGCCCGAACTTTTACGGTGCCTATGCCCGCGACCCGGATGGCAACAAGATGAGCTTTGTCTACTTTGGTGACGCGGGCTGAGCAAAAGCTTCAGAACGTCCATCCAGCGTGGATCAAGATGCCGACGACCATCAGCAGGTCCAGCACCGTCGAGATGCCATTGCCTACATAGATCGGCAGCTTCTTGACCAGAATGCCGTAGACGAACCACAAAAACGACAACCCGGCATAGAGCGACCAGGACAGCAGCGATTGTCCGGTCGCGTGTTCGCTATGGGTGAAATAAAGCTTGATCAGCTGCGGCAGCGTGGCGAAAGGCCCGACAATGCCGACGAAGACCATGAAGCCTTCGAAACGCTGCATCCAGTGGCCGAATTCGGATTGTTGCAACTTCTGACTCAGAGTTTCTCGCAAGGAACTACCTCATTTCTTGGTCTGCCGCAGGACGGCACCCCGGATCGGCGGGGACTGTGTTCAAACTAGCGATTTTGGTCGGAGTGACCAAGACCTGCAACCGGATTCGGCGGATGTGTTAGTCCAACCCCTCTTCGCCCAGCAGATGGCGGCCCTGACGGTCTTCCACCTCGATCACCCAGAGGTCGGGGTCAAAGCTGCGCTGGCGCTGGATGGCGGCATCCACATCGGCCTCGGGGCCGCTGGAAAGTTCCACCCATTTGCGATCGCCGCTCATCAGATCAAAGCTGCGCTGGAAGGCGGTGGCCTGCCCGTCGAGCGTGTTGAGCTTGACCAGCACCGCGCCTGCGGTGTCGTCGCCATGGGTGACGACAAAACCCGGGATCTCCTGAAACCGCAGGCGGGCCAGATAGGCATGAACCCAGAACTCTGCCGTCAGCCGGGTCATTGTGCAGGCCTTGCGGCCGGGTGCGAGAATTTTCGTCGAAAATTCTTGGCCCGCATCAGGCGTTGCCGTCTTTGAAATCGAGGCCCATTTCCGAATAGCGCTCGGATTCCTCAAGCCAGTTGGGTCGGACTTTAACCTGCAGGAACAGGTGGATCTTGCGGTCGAGGAATTCTTCCAGTTCTGCCCGCGCGGCCTGGCTGACTGCCTTGATGGTCTCGCCCTTTTTGCCCAGCACGATGCCCTTGTGGCCGTCGCGCATGACATAGATGACCTGATCGATCTTGGCCGAGCCGTCCTTGCGCTCTTCCCAGTTTTCGGTCTCGACGGTCAGTTGATAGGGCAGTTCCTGATGCAGGCGCAGGGTCAGTTTCTCACGCGTCATCTCAGCGGCGATCATGCGCATCGGCAGGTCAGCGATCTGGTCTTCGGGGTAGAGCCACGGGCCTTCGGGTAGCTTCGACGCCAGCCATGTGCGCAGGTCGTCTACGCCGTGGCCTTTCTCGGCCGAGATCATGAAGGTTTCGGCAAAGGGATAGCGCGCGTTCAGGTCGCTGGTGAGCGCCAGCAGCTTCTCGGAGGGCACCTTGTCGATCTTGTTGATCGCCAGCGCGATAGTGCGGCCCTGCCCGATCTCTTCCAGACCTTCAAGGATGCGCTCGACCCCTTCGGTGATGCCGCGGTGGGCTTCGACCATCAGCACCACCACATCGGCGTCAGCAGCCCCGCCCCAGGCGGCGGCAACCATAGCGCGGTCAAGGCGGCGGCGGGGTTTGAAAAGGCCGGGTGTGTCCACGAAGACCAGTTGCGCATCGCCTTCCATCGCCACGCCTCGGATGCGGGCACGGGTGGTTTGCACCTTGTGGGTCACGATCGAGACCTTGGCCCCGACCATGCGGTTCAGAAGGGTGGATTTGCCTGCGTTGGGCTCTCCGATCAGGGCGATAAATCCGGCGCGTGTGGTCATGTGTATTGCGATCCTGTTTGCAGGTGCGCACCCCTATAGCAGAAAGGGCGGGCGGGCCAGAGGGATTTGTCGCATTGCGATGCGGCCCGCAGGATGGCACTTAGGCAGCGCGCCACGCCAGATCCAGCCAAGCGCCTATCCATTCAATGGGGCGAGATATGAAACGTCGCGATTTTCTTCTGGGCAGCGGAGCTGCGGCCGGTGCGTTGGGTCTGGGCGGGATTGGCCCGGCGGCTGACGCTCGGGAGCTGGTGATCCAGCCGGCCCGGTTTGCCCTGCGCGATCAAGTGACAACTGGCATGGTCAGCCTGTCGGCAGATGCACCGCCGCCTGTGCTGTATGGTAAACAGGGCGAAGTAATGCGGCTGCCGGTGCGCAATACCCTGCCCGACTATACCGCGATGCATTGGCACGGGCTGCGGATTCCAAATGAGATGGACGGGGTGCCCTATCTGACCCAGATGCCGATGGGCGAGGGTGAGGTGTTTGCATATGAGTTCACCCCACCGGATGCGGGAACCTATTGGTACCATCCACACTGCATGACGATGGAGCAGATGGCCCATGGCCTGACCGGCGTCATGGTGATTGCCGAGGCCGAAGACCCCGGTTTTGACAGTGAGCAAGTGATCAATCTGCGGGATTTCAGGCTGGATGATACGGGCGCGTTCCTGCCCGCCTATACGCCGCGCGGTGCGGCTCGGGCCGGGACCTTTGGCAATGTGCACACGGTGAACTGGCTGCAAGGGCCGGTTTACGATCACGTGGCCGGAGGTCTGGTGCGGTTGCGCGTGGTCAACACCGATACAACCCGGATTTACAAACTGCATCTGATTGGTGGCGAGGCACGGATCATTGCCTGGGATGGCCATCCGGTCGAGATCGAGATGCCGATGCCCAGCGCTGATGACCCGCTGCTTGTTGGGCCCGGCCAACGCGTCGATTTCGCGGTGAAGATGCCCGAGGACGAAGAACAAGCGGTTTCCCTGATGGCCAAGCTGCCCGGCCAGCCGCTTCGAGCGATGGCCGGGCTGCGTGCTGTCGGGGCATCTGTGGCACGGGACCTGCGCGAGCTGCCACCTTTGCCTGCCAACCCGGTCGCCAAGCCGGATCTGAACAACGCGCAGCTGCACGAATTTGTTTTTGGCTGGACCCCGGAAGGTGGTGAGCCAAACAACGGATTCTGTGGCTCGCTGGGTTATAATTTCTGGTCCATCAACCGGATGCCATGGCCCGGAGATGCGGCAAAGGATGCGGGGCCTCTGGCGACGCTGGAGATTGGCAAAAGCTATGTTCTGCGGCTGCGGAATGAATCGCCCAATCTGCACCCGATCCATCTGCATGGGTTGGCATTTGTGCCGATCAAGTCAAACCTGCGTACATTGCCACCGCTGATGACGGACACAATGCTGCTGTTAAAGGATGAAGTAGTCGAGATCGCGCTCGTTGCGGACAATCCCGGCGATTGGGCATTTCATTGCCATGTGATCGAGCACCAGAAAACGGGTCTGACAGGGTTCATTCGGGTGGTTTGATCTTACCGCCGATCTGCGGTGTTCAGCGCCAGCACATGGTTCGGATAGGCTTGGTCTCCGATGCGGAAATCCGTAACGCCGACCTGCCGGAACCCTTTGGCCAGATAAAAGTCGATTGCGGGCGTGTTCTCGGAATTGGTGGTCAACCAGATCGACGGGCGCCCTTTTTCACGCAAGTATTCGACCGCTATGTCCAACAGCGCGGACCCAATACCTTTGCCGTGATGACGGGGTTGCACATAAAACGTCACGATCTCAAGATCGGAAAGCCCATCCACAGGTGCAATGCGATCTTCCGCCAGCCGAATGTAGCCGTCGATCCCGTCTTCGTTTTCGGAGACCATCAACAGGTCTTGCCCGTCCTCCAGAAGGGTTTCAAAGCGGGCGGCCGTGAACTCGGACAGAGCGAATTCGGCAAAAAAGGAGTTCACGCCGCGCCGCAGATAGGTGCCCACCCAGACTTCGATCGAAAGCGCTGCAAGGCTGGCGGCGTCCGACTTCTGTGCAGGTCTGATCTTCATGATCTGGTGGCGAAACGGATCAACCCAACTGCTCCAACAGAGCTTTCGCCGCTGCCTGTTCGGCCTGGCGTTTGGAGCCTGCAGTGGCCTGCGCCTCGGTGCCGTCCTGCAGGCGGGCGGCGATGGTGAAGATGGGGGCGTGGTCGGGGCCGGTGCGTTTGACTTCGATATATGAGGGCGGTTTCTGGCCGCGGGCCTGCGCCCATTCCTGCAGCGCGGTTTTGGCGTCGCGGGCGTCGGCCTCGACCGTGTGGATGCGGTCGCCCCAGAGCGCGAGGATGACGTCGCGGGCGGCCTCGAACCCGGCGTCGCGGTAGATGGCGGCGATGACGGCCTCCATCGCGTCGCCCAGAAGGGCCTGTTTGCGGCGGCCGCCCGACAGCATTTCGGACCGGCCCAGTTTCAGCACCGCGCCCAGATCGATCTGACGGGCGACATCAGCGCAGGCCTCTTTGCGAACCAGTGCGTTAAAACGCGGGGCCAGCTGGCCTTCGGAGGCTTTTTTGTCGGCCTCAAGCAGGGCGGTGGCCATGACAAGGCCCAGCACCCGGTCGCCCAGAAATTCGAGCCGCTGATTGTCGGGCCGTGTGGGCGAAGAGACCGAGCCGTGCGTCAGCGCGCGCAGCAGCAGTTCGGGGTTGGAGAATTCATACCCCAGCCGCTGCTGGAACGCCTTTATCTCAGCCGACAGCTTCAATTGACCGCCTTGAAGAAGCGATCGCCACGCCAAGTCCAGAAGAACAACATCGACCGGCCAGCGGACGAGAACATGATACGGTCGGCGCGGCCGATCAGGTCTTCGTAGGGGACATAGCCCACGCCACCGGCGGATTGCGGCAGGCGGCTGTCGGCCGAATTGTCGCGGTTGTCGCCCATGAAGAAGTAATGGCCCTCGGGCACCGTGTAGATGCCGGTATTGTCCGAGCCCTGACGGCCGATGTTCAGCACGTCATAGGACACGCCGTTGGGCAGGGTTTCGATCAGGCGGGTCTTTTCGCATTCGCCGCCAAAGCCCACCGGGCCGTTGGAACAGCGCGGGCGCAGGCCTTGCGGGCCTTGCGGCTGGGCCAGTTCGGTGAAGACGCCATCGGGCTGCTGCGGCACAGGTGTGCCGTTCAGGATGATCTGGCCCTGCCGAATCTGGATGCTGTCGCCGGGCAGGCCGATCAGGCGTTTGATATAGTCGCGACCCGTGACCGGGTGGCGGAAGACGATGACATCGCCGCGCTCGGGCTCGCCGCCCAGAATGCGGGTGTTGTCGCCTTTGATCCAGCCGCAGAGATCTTCGGCATCGATGTTCAGGCCAACGCTGGGGATGATCAGGCTGGGGCACGAGGCGTAGGAATAGCCGTAGGTCATCTTGTTGACGAACAGGAAATCCCCGATCAGCAGTGTCTGCTTCATCGAGCCGGAGGGAATCCAGAACGGCTGAAAGAACAGGGTGCGGAAAACGCCCGCGATCAGAAGGGCGTAGACGATGGTTTTGATCGTCTCCCAGATGGCGTTTCCTGATTTGGCGTCCTCGGCCATACTGCTCTCCGGTCCTTGATTTGTTGGGGTGCTACATGCGGGGCGCGGCGGGGTTAGTCAAGGCCGGGCGGGCGGTTCGTGAAGGGCGCGCGCCTCGATCACCACAAAGGCCTGCGCCCAGGGGTGATCGTCGGTCAGGGTGACGTGGATAATCGCCTCATGGCCCTCGGGTGTCATTTCTTTCAGACGTTCGGCCGCCCAGCCTGTGACATGCATTACCGGCTGACCTGTGCGCAGGTTGGTCACCGCCATGTCCTTCCACGCGATGCCCATGCGCAGGCCGGTGCCCAGCGCCTTGGAGCACGCCTCTTTCGCGGCCCAGCGTTTGGCATAGGTACCGGCGGTGTCGTGACGCCGTTCGGCCTTGCGCTGTTCGGTTTCGGTGAAGACACGGTTGCGGAACCGGTCGCCGAACCGGTCGAGCGTACCCTGAATGCGGTCGATATTGGCCAGGTCTGTGCCGATGCCGAGGATCATGACAACCTCACGGTGAGAATCTTATAGCTGGCCACGCCAAAGAAGCCCGCGAAGGCGAAATCGAACCAGCGGCGGGCGCGGCGGTAGGCGTTGACCATACGCGCGGACGAGAACAGAAAGGCGTAGCCGATGAAGATCAGCAGCGACCCGGCATAAAGCATGGCGAAATAGCCCAGCAGCATCGACAGGCTGGCGTTGTTCGGTGCAACAATCGCGTAGATCGAACCCCAGCTGAGGATCGCCTTGGGGTTGGTCAGATGGATCGCCGCGCCTTTGGCAAAGATCGTCGGCAACGAGCCGGTCACCGGATTGCCCAGCGCGACCTCATCGGACGACAGCGCGCGACGCAGGGCTTTGAGCGCGAGCCAGCCCAGATAGGCGACGCCGACATAGCGGATCACCTCGAACACCCAGACATTGGCCAGCATAATCGCTGACAGGCCAAGTGCTGCGGCGATGCCCCAAGCGGCAGAACCTGCGCAAATGCCCAGCGCGAAGGCAAGACCGGCGGTGCGGCCCTCATTCATGGCGGTGCCTGCGATGCCCATGGTGGCAGGGCCCGGAGAGCCCCCGGCCATCAGCCACGCGATCCAGATTGCCATGAAGCCCGAGGTGATCATCGCGCAAAGGCCGATCGTATCAGGCCCACACCGGCAACCGCGAAAAGACCCGCGACCACGCCATCGATCCAGCGGCGGCACCGCCGGTATCCGGCCATCATTCCGCTGAACGAGAACAGCATCGAATACAGGAAGTTGTTGAGGAAGCCAGCCGCGATGCAGATCAGGGTGGCAGCGGCAACAGACAGCAGACCATCGTCGGGGCCAAGGCCAACCGAAAGCGCGGCCATCCATGCGATCACCGATTTCGGGTTCGACAAGTTGAGGATCAGCCCGCGCCAGAACCACCTGCCCTTGGCGGGCACGGACAGTTTGGCCGCGTCAGATTGCACAGCGGACCGTCCCGATTGCCACGCCAACCACAGCAGGTAGAGCCCGCCCAGCACCTTGAGCACCATAAGGACATAGAGCGAGCCTTGCAGAACCGCGCCCATGCCGCTGGCGGCGATCAGTCCCCAGAACACCAAACCGCAAGATAAGCCTGCGCCGTAGATGAGGCTTGTCTTGCGGCCGAAACTCATCGCGATGGCGGCGTTGGAGATATTCGCAGGACCCGGTGAGACCGCCACGATGAAAAAGGCAAGCGCCGTAACGCCAAGCGAGGCCGGGTCGATCATCCCCGCGCCGCATCCATCAGGCGGCGCATTTCGTGAACGGCGGGGGTGAGGCCGCGGAAGATGGCCTCGCCGATCAGGAAGTGGCCGATGTTGAGCTCGCGCACCTCGGGGAAGGCGGCGACCGGCTGCACGGTGTCATAGGTCAGGCCGTGGCCTGCATGGACTTCCAGCCCCAGCGAATGGGCATAGGCGGACATTTCGCGCAGGGCGTCCAGTTCTCGGGCGGCCTCGTCCAGTTTGCCCTCAGCGTGGAGGTCGCAATAGGCGCCGGTGTGCAGCTCGATCACCTCGGCCCCGATGCGGTGGGCGGCTTCGATCTGGCGTCGGTCGGCGGCGATGAAGATCGACACGCGGCAGCCCGCCTCGCGCAGGGGCGCGATGTAATGGGCCAGCTTGTTTTCCTCGCGCGCGACCTCAAGCCCGCCCTCGGTGGTGCGTTCCTCGCGCTTTTCGGGGACGATGCAGACGGCGTGGGGTTTGTGGCGCAGCGCGATCTGCTGCATCTCGGGCGTGGCGGCCATCTCGAAATTCAGCGGCACGCTCAGCGCGTCCATGAGACCTTCGATATCGGCGTCCAGAATGTGGCGGCGGTCTTCGCGCAGGTGGGCGGTGATGCCGTCGGCCCCGGCCTCTTCTGCCAGTTTCGCAGCACGGATCGGATCAGGGTAGGCCCCGCCGCGTGCATTGCGGATGGTGGCCACGTGGTCGATATTCACGCCCAGACGCAAGTGGTTGTCAGACATCGTTCGAATCCTTCATTGTCCCTTGGCCCGAGCCTAGTGGTTTTGTCGTCGGAACGTCAGCCTCTGCCTGCGCAAGACGTTTGATTTGTTCAAACTTCGCCTTGATCTTGGCGCGGCGGCGCTGCTGATAGGTGCGGATCAGCGGCAGGCTGAGATAGGCGCAGACGACGCCCGCGATGATGCCCGGAATGACCCCGCCCACCATGTAGGGAAAGAACACATCATCGTAAAACCGGCTGAGCCCGTGCCAGTCGGCCTCGCGCCCGGTGAACACGGCGATGCAGTTGTCTTTGAGGTCACCCATCGCATCAGCGAACTTGCCCATCAACCCGTGCGTGTCACGCTCACGATACCGGGTGCCCAGCAGGAAATGCCCGGTTTGCAGGCTGACGACACCGATGGGGACGTAGGTCAGAGGGTTGCCGAAGAAGGTGCCAGACAGCGCGGCCAGTATGTTGCCGTTCAGCAACCGGGCCAGAACGGCGGCAACCAGAAAGTGCAGCCCATAGAACGGTGTAAATGAGGCAAACACCCCGGCCCCGATACCCCGCGCGATGCGTTCGGGACTGTCAGGCAGACGCCGGACGCGGTGTTTGACGTAGTGAAAGGCGCGGGTCCAGCCCCCGCGTGGATAGACGAACTCGGACGCGACTTGAACGGCTGAGCGGCGATCTCGGCGCTTGAAAACCACTCGTGATCACCCCTTCTCAGCCAGCCGTGGCGGCGGTTTTCACGCTTTCGCGGTACCGTTCGACCGCAGCGACATCACGTTCCGCCTCGAGCGTCAGCATCAACGAGTGCAGCTGTTCGAGGTCGCGCAGTTCGACATTGATCATCAGACGGTAAAAATCCGGTTTGCGGTCGACAAATTGCAGGTTCGAGATATTGGCCTTTTTCTCGCCGATCAATGTGCAAATCCGCCCCAGCACCCCGGCGTCATTGCCGATGGTCAGATCCAGCGAGGCCCCATAGACCGCCGGGTGGGTGCCAGAATGCCAGTGCAGATCGACCCAGCGTTCGGGCTGGCTCTCGAATTCCGAAAGGCGGTCGCAGTCGATGGCGTGGACCACCACGCCCTGACCGCGATAAGTGATGCCGACGATGCGTTCCCCCGGCAGCGGCTGGCAACAGGGGGCGCGGTCGAACTTCTGGCCCGGCTCAAGCCCGATCACCGCGCGCCGCGGCGAGATCGCGTCGCCTTCGTCGCGGGCCAGTTCGGGATAGACCGCCTCGACCACGTCATGGGCGGTCAGTTCGGCGCTGCCCAGACGGGCCAGCAATTCGTGGCGGTCCTTCAGGCGCAGGTGCTTGGCGGCGGTGTCCAGCGCCTTGTCGGTGGCCTTGCGGCCCAGGTTTTCGAACCCCGCGCGGGCCAGTTCCTTGCCCAGCTTGATGAACCGTTCGCGGTCGACCTCGCGCAGGGCGCGGCGGATGGCGGTGCGGGCCTTGCCGGTGACCGCGATTTCCAGCCACGTGACCTGGGGCATCTGACCGTCGGCGGTGATGATCTCGACCGACTGGCCGTTTTTCAGCCGGGTCCACAGTGGCACCCGGATGGCGTCCACCTTGGCCCCGACACAGGCATGGCCGATCCGGGTATGGATCGCATAGGCGAAATCCAGCGGCGTCGCGCCACGCGGCAGTTTCACCACATCGCCGGTGGGCGTGAAGCAGAACACCTGGTCGGAATACATTTCCAGCTTGACCGCCTCGAGGAAATCTTCGTGATCCTCTTCGCTGTCGAACTGTTCGGTGAGGTTGGAGATCCACTTGGCCGGGTCCACCGCAAAGGGGTTTTCCGAGCGCACACCGTCGCGATAGGACCAGTGCGCGGCAACGCCGGTTTCGGCCACGTCATGCATCTGGCGGGTGCGGATCTGAACCTCGACCCGTTTGCCGTCGCGCCCCGAGACGGTGGTGTGGATCGAGCGATAGCCGTTGGATTTGGGCTGCGAGATATAATCCTTGAACCGGCCGGGCACCGCGCGCCAGCGCTGGTGGATCGCGCCCAGCGTCCTGTAACAATCTTCCTCGGTCTGCGTGATGATGCGGAAACCGTAGATGTCCGAGAGGCGCGAAAAACCCTGATCCTTGGCCTGCATCTTGCGCCAGATCGAATAGGGTTTCTTGGCGCGGCCAAAGACCTCGGCCTCGATCCCGGCCTTGTCCAGTTCAAGGCGCATGTCGCCGGTGATGCGATGGATCACATCGCCGGTTTCGCGCTGCAGGGTGATGAAACGGCGGATGATCGACTGGCGGCCTTCGGGGTTCAGCACACGGAAGGCGAGGTCTTCCAGTTCCTCGCGCATCCATTGCATCCCCATGCGGCCCGCAAGTGGCGCGTAGATATCCATGGTCTCGCGCGCCTTCTGCACCTGCTTTTCGGGGCGCATCGCCTTGATGGTGCGCATGTTGTGCAGACGGTCGGCCAGTTTGACCAAGATAACCCGCAAGTCCTTGGACATGGCCATGAACAGCTTGCGAAAGTTTTCGGCCTGCTTGGTTTCGCGGCTGGACAGTTGCAGGTTGGTCAGCTTGGTGACGCCGTCGACCAGCCGGGCGACCTCGTCCCCGAACAGGTCCGAGACCTTGCTGTAATTGGCCTTGGTATCCTCGATCGTGTCGTGCAGCAGCGCGGTGATGATGGTGGCATCATCCAGACGCTGTTCGGTCAGGATGGCGGCAACGGCAACGGGATGGGTAAAATAGGGCTCGCCGGAATGGCGGAACTGCCCCTTGTGCATCTTTTTCCCAAACTTGTAGGCCTGGGCGATGCGGTCGGCGTTTGTCTTGGGATTATAGTTGCGGACCAGCGCAATCAGGTCTTCTGCTGAAATCATCCGGTCCGCACCTTCGTGTCTGGGCTTTACCCCTGGCCCTGAGCCTCCATCAGAGCGCGCAGGAGCTTTTCTTCGGACATATCGTCATCGGCGGGCTTGTCGGATTCCGCGCCCATCAGCAGCGCCATCTGATCTTCTTCAGGCTCGTCCACCTCGATCTGGGTCTGGTTGGCTTCGATCAGACGCTCGCGCAGGTCGTCGGCGCTTTGGGTCTCATCGGCGATTTCGCGCAGCGAGACGACCGGGTTCTTGTCGTTGTCGCGGTCGACGGTGATCGGGCCACCGGCGGAAATCTCGCGCGCCCGGTGGGCGGCAAGCATCACCAGTTCGAACCGGTTCGGGACCTTGTCTACACAATCTTCGACCGTAACGCGGGCCATTGGGCGCTCTCCGTAAATGAATCCGTGGCAGGAAGGGGTTTATCTAAGCGCGAATCCCCGCCTTGACAAGCAGGAAATGCCGCAAATGCGAGGATCACAGAGGCGTGACCGCCGCCACATCTTCGGGCGGCAGCGCAGTCACCATCTGCGCCACCGAATGCCCCAGCACCGGATGGGACCAGTCAGGCGCAACATCGGCCATCGGCACCAGCACGAAGGCGCGGTCCTGCAGGCGGGGATGGGGCAGGATCAGCTGCTCGGGCGCGGATTTGATCTGATCCTCGGGCGGCAGGGTCAGCCAGCGCTGATATTCCGCCGGATCAGGCAGAACCCGGTCGCCCCAGCAGACCAGATCCAGATCCAGTGTGCGCATTCCCCAGCGCTGCGCCCGGGCGCGGCCAAAGTCATGTTCGATGCGGTGCAGCAGCTCAAGAACCTGCTGCGGGGTGCGGTCGGTTTCGATCAAAACCGCAGCATTGACATAGTCAGGCCCCGCCCCTGCCGGAAAGCACAGGGTCGCAAAAAACCGGCTTGCGGCGCGAATCACAAGGCCGGACTCGGCCATCGCGGCCAGCGCGTGCTGAAGTGTCACCTTGGGTCCGTTTCCTCTCAGACTGAGATTAGCACCCAGCGCGATGACCGCTTCTGACATGAATTTGTCCATTATTACCCCCATATGCAGGTCAGAGAATGCTTGCGATAAAGACCAAAAGACCTATTTTAAGCACACCATTGCACTGACCATATTATTCGCTCACGGAACTCACGGTGCGGTGGCGTATACCGGAAGGACCATTTTTATGTTTTACAAAGACGAACGGCTAGCGCTGTTCATCGACGGCTCGAATCTTTATGCCGCCGCCAAAGCTCTGGGGTTTGACATCGACTACAAGTTGCTGCGCCAGGAATTCATGCGCAGAGGCAAACTGCTTAGAGCTTTCTACTATACAGCGCTACTGGAAAACGACGAGTATTCCCCGATCAGACCGCTGGTGGACTGGCTGCATTACAACGGCTTCACCATGGTCACCAAACCGGCCAAGGAATACACCGACAGCATGGGGCGTCGGAAAGTCAAAGGAAATATGGATATCGAACTGACCGTGGATGCCATGGAACTGGCACCGCGCGTGGATCATATCGTGCTGTTCTCGGGCGATGGGGATTTCCGCCCGCTGATTGCCAGCCTGCAACGGCAGGGCGTGCGCGTCTCGGTCGTGTCGACCATCCGCAGCCAGCCGCCGATGATCTCGGACGAGCTGCGCCGTCAGGCCGACAACTTCATCGAGCTGGAGGACCTGCGCGACGTCATCGGCCGCCCCCCGCGTGAGATGCCGTCCGAGCCGCGCAGCGTCGCGGCGGCAGGCGGACACTGATATCGCCCGCCCCCCCGTCGTTCAACAAACGGGGGTCATCGCAAGGATATGCACGGCCAGGGCCCGAAAGCCCTGGCCGTGCTGCTTTGAAAAGGTTTAGGTGCTGAAATTACCCCGGTGCTAACAGTGATTCATGTCAGGGAAATGACGCCCTGCTGTCTGGACCATGGCGATGAAAAGACCTAGGTGTTCGAGCTAGGAGATCGCCGAATGACCAAGCCGCCGCTGACATTATATCTGGCCGCCCCGCGCGGGTTCTGCGCCGGTGTGGACCGCGCCATCAAGATCGTGGAAATGGCGCTGCAGAAATGGGGCGCGCCGGTCTATGTGCGCCATGAGATCGTGCATAACAAATTCGTCGTCGACGGGCTGCGCGCCAAGGGCGCGGTGTTTGTCGAGGAGCTGGATGAATGCCCCGACGACCGGCCCGTGATCTTTTCCGCCCATGGCGTGCCGAAATCCGTGCCCGCAACGGCAGAGCGGCGCGAGATGATCTATGTGGATGCGACCTGCCCGCTGGTGTCGAAGGTCCATGTCGAGGCGCAGCGCCATGCGGATGCGGGGCTGCAGATGATCATGATCGGCCATAAGGGTCATCCCGAAACCGTCGGCACCATGGGGCAACTGCCCGAGGGCGAAGTGCTGCTGGTCGAAACGGTCGAAGATGTGGCCGAGGTCGCGGTGCGCGATCCGGCGAAACTGGCCTTTGTGACCCAGACTACCCTGTCGGTGGATGACACCAAGGATATCATCGCCGCGTTGCAGGCCCGCTTTCCGGCCATTGTCGGGCCGCATAAGGAAGACATCTGCTATGCCACCACCAACCGGCAGGAAGCGGTGAAAGAGGTTGCGCCGAAATCCGACGCGCTGCTGGTGGTGGGCGCACCGAACTCGTCCAACTCGCGCCGTCTGGTCGAGGTTGCCGCGCGCGCGGGCTGCAACTACGCGCAACTGGTGCAGCGCGCGACCGAGATCGACTGGCGCGCGCTGAACGGTATTTCCAGTGTTGCCATCACCGCCGGGGCCTCGGCCCCCGAGGTGCTGGTGAACGAGGTGATTGACGCCTTCCGCGACCATTACGATGTCACTGTCGAACTGGTCGAAACCGCCGTGGAAAACGTCGAATTCAAAGTGCCCCGCGTCCTGCGGCAACCGGCATGAGCGGCATCCCCCGCGCGCCGCTGTTTCTGGGGCTGGTCGGGCTGATCCCGTTTGTCTGGGGGGCGCTGACCTATCTGAGCGGCGATCTGAACGATTGGGGTCGGCAGGAACTGGGATCGCGGTTCGTGGGGCCATATATCCAACTGTTCTATGGCTCGGTGATCCTGAGCTTTATGTCTGGCGTGTTGTGGGGCTTTGCAACCAAGACCTCGGGCAGCAAGGCGGCGACCTGCTATGCGCTGTCGGTGCTGCCGGCGCTGTGGGCGTTCTTCATGACCGGCGGCGGGCCGGTCACTGCGGGCACCAACTTGATGTATGGCTTTGCCGGGCTGCTGATGCTGGATGCCATGTTCTCATACTGGCGGCTGACGCCGGTCTGGTGGATGCGGCTGCGCATCCTGCTGACCGCGGTCGTGCTGGCCTGTCTTGCGGTAGGAGTTTACCTGTGAGCGACGAACGGACGATCAACGCCTATACGGCGCGGGTCGCGGATTATCTGAACATCCCCCTGCCCCCCGAACAGCTTGAGGCGCGGCAGGCCTTTGCCGATGCCGTAGGCGCGGGTGGGTATGTGCTGGATCTGGGCTCGGGCCCCGGATCGGACAGCGCGTTTCTGATGCGGCAGGGTTTGCGGGTGCGGGCGCTGGATGCCACGCCTGCCTTTGTCGACCACGCGCGCGAGAACGGCGTCGATGCGCATCTGGGGACCTTCGATGATGTCACGGAAGTCGCCGAATATGACGGTATCTATGCCAGCTTTTCCCTGCTGCACGCCCCGCGCGCCGATTTCCCCCGCCATCTGAGCGCGATCTACGCGGCGCTGAAACCGGGTGGCCACCTGTTTCTGGGCATGAAACTGGGCACGGGCGAGCATCGCGACGGCATTGATCGATACTATACCTACTACTCAGAGGCCGAGATCGAGGCCGCTCTGACCGAGGCCGGGTTCACCATCGACCGCAGCGTCAAAGGGGTGGGGAAGGGTCTGGCGGGGTCATATGACGGGTTCATTCTGGTGTTTGCCCATGCCTGATCTTTTTGCCTATACCGACGGCGCCTGTTCCGGCAATCCCGGCCCCGGCGGCTGGGGCGTGCTGCTGCGCGCGATGGACGGTGAGACCGTGTTGAAAGAGCGCGAGCTGAGCGGCGGAGAGGCCGAGACCACCAACAACCGGATGGAATTGCTGGCCGCGATCAGTGCGCTAGAGACGCTGGAGCGGTCCTCGAAACTGACCATCGTGACCGACAGCGCTTATGTGAAGAACGGCGTCACCGGCTGGATTTTCGGGTGGAAGCGGAATGGTTGGAAAACTTCGAACAAGAAACCCGTCAAGAATGTCGATCTGTGGCAACGGCTGGACGAGGCGGCGCAGCGTCATGATGTGACGTGGGAATGGGTCAAGGGCCACGCGGGCCACCCCGAAAACGAACGCGCCGACGAGCTGGCGCGCGCGGGCATGGCCCCGTTCAAGCCGGACAAGGCCGGATCATGAGCGGGCTGGCGGTGCTGGACTATGCCTCGGTCTTTGTGTTTGCGCTGACCGGGGCGCTGGTGGCCAGCCGGGCGCAGCTGGACCTGATCGGCTTTGCCTTCATCGCCTGTCTGACGGCGGTGGGCGGCGGGACCGTGCGCGACTTGCTGCTGGACCGGCATCCGGTCTTCTGGGTCGGCCAGCCCGATTACATCCTGATCGCCTGCGGCGCGGCGATCCTGGTCTTTTTTACCGCCCATCTGGTCGAGAGCCGTTATAACCTGCTGATCTGGCTGGACAGTTTCGCCCTGTCAATCGCCGTGGCCGCGGGCACCGCGGCGGCGCTGTCGATGGGGCAGTCGGGGCTGATCGTCATTCTGATGGGCATCAACACCGGCTGTCTGGGCGGGCTGATGCGCGATGTGGTCTGCAACGAGGTGCCCTTGGTGCTGAAACAGGGCGAGCTTTACGTTTCCTGCGCGCTGGCCGGGGCGCTGACGGCGGTGCTGAGCCTGCATCTGGGGCTTGAAACCCTGCCGGCGCTGGCACTATGCGCCCTTGTCTGCTGGGCGCTGCGGGCCGGATCGCTGCTGTTTGGCTGGCGCTTGCCGGTCTACAAGGCGCGGCCGCCGCGTAGCTAGGATGAAGATGCTGACAAGATATCCCGCTCTGGCCGTTGCTTTGCTGCTGGCGGCCTGTTCTCAGCCCTACAACCCGGTCAGCTTCACCGCCCGGGGCGATCAGATCGTCGCCAGCGGCACCATCGACCACACGACGCTGAGCGCGTTTGAAGAGGTGATCGCCGACAATCCCGGGGCGCGGACGCTGGTGCTGCAGAACATCGAAGGCTCGGTCGATGATGACGCCAATGTGGTCTTCAGCCGCGTGGTGCGCGCGGAAGGGTTCGATACGGTCGTGCCCTCGGACGGGCTGGTCGCCTCGGGCGGGACCGACCTGTTTCTGGCGGGCAACCAGCGGGTACTGGAGCGCGGGGCCTGTGTCGGCGTCCACAGTTGGGGCGGCGGCGGGTATGTGGCCGCGGACCTGCCCAAGGGGCACCCCGAACATGACCGGTATCTGGAGTATTTCGGGGATATCGGCGTCGATCCCGCCTTTTACTGGTTCACGCTGGATGTGGCATCCGAGGACGAGATGCATTGGATGACCGCAGCCGAGGCGAACCGGTTCGACATGACCACGCGCGCGGCCCCCGCTTTGGGATCGGCGGCTGCGTGTGAGGCGCGATAGCGGTCAGCGCCGCCTGTAGGTCTGCCACAGCCAGATCACCAGCAGCGCCCCCAACACGGCGCCGACAAAACCCGACAGCCAGCCCATCATCGTGATCAGAGTGCGCAGGATCAGCCCGCCCACCAGCGCGCCGATGATGCCGATCAGCATGGTGGTGGGAATGTCGGCCTCGATCCGCATCAGGCGGGTGGCGAGGAAGCCTGCGGCGGCACCGATGATGATCAGGGCGACGATGGGCATGTCATTTCCTCCAATGGGTGGGCACGATGATCAGAGCACCGATCGACGACAGCACCGCGTCCAGACCGGGCGGGCCAAAGCTGATACCGAACATGATGCGAACGAAATAGAACAGGAAGGCCCCGCCGACGCAGATGATAATCGATGGAAGGTAACCGTTATGGGTAAAGCCGGTTTTCTCGGACAGGTAGCCGACGATGCCCGCAATCACGACAGTGCCCATCAGGATCATGAACATGGTGCTACTCCGACAACAGGTGGGTGCCGGCCGGGATTGGCCAACCCCGCAGGAACGTGTCCCTGTCCTGCGCGCCCTTGCCAGCCCGTTGCAGGCGCAGCAGCTCGACCGCGCCGGTGCCGCAGGCCACGGTCAACTGATCGTCCAGCACCTCGCCCGGAGTGCCCTGCCCTTCGGCCAGACGCGAAGCCAACAGCTTAATGCGGTCGCCCTGAACTTCTGTCCACGCGCCGGGGAACGGAGACAGACCTCGGATGTGACGGTCGACCTCTGTCGCGGGGGCGGACCAGTCGATGCGGGCCTCGGATTTGTCGATCTTGTCGGCATAGGTCGCGCCCTCATCGGGCTGCGGATCGGGCGTGAGGTGGGGCAGATCGGACAGGGCCTTGACGATCAACGCTGCCCCGATGGCCGAAAGGCGGTCCTGCAGCCCGGCGGTGGTTTCCTCGGCCCCGATATCGGTGGCCTCGCGCAGCAGCACGGGGCCGGTGTCCAACCCGGCTTCCATCTGCATGATGCAGATGCCGGTTTGCGCATCGCCCGCCATGATCGCGCGGTGGATCGGCGCGGCCCCGCGCCAGCGCGGCAGCAGGCTGGCGTGGATGTTCAGGCAGCCCTGGGCGGGCGCGTCCAGGACCGGTTGCGGCAGCAGCAGCCCATAGGCCGCAACCACCGCCACATCGGCGTTCAGCGCGGCAAAGGCGGCCTGTTCCTCGGGCGATCTCAGTGATCGGGGATGGCGCACTGTCAGGCCCAGCGCCTCGGCCCGCGCATGGACCGGTGTGGGGCGGTCTTTCTTGCCGCGCCCGGCGGGCCGGGGGGGCTGACAATAGACGGCGGCGATCTCGTGCCCGGCCGCAACCAGAGCGTCCAGCACCGGGACCGAGAAATCGGGGGTTCCCATGAAGATTATACGCATCCGTCCCTCCGTAGGATGGGGTTTCACCCCGTCTTCTTTGCCTTGCGCAGCAGCATGTCACGTTTGACCTTGCTGAGCCGGTCGAAATACATTCGCCCGTTCAGATGATCGATCTGATGCTGGACGCTGGTGGCCTCGATACCCACGAAATCGCGGCGGTCGATCTGGCCCTGTTCGTTGAGGAATTTCACCGTCACCGCGCGGGGGCGTTTCACCTTGGCTGAGACGCCGGGCAGGTTCGGGCTGGCCTCGTCATGCTCGCGCAGCTCGACCGAGCTGTGCAGGATCTCGGGATTGGCCAGACGCACCGCCCTGCCCCGCTGGGTCGAACCATCCACCACGGCCAGCCGCAGCATCACCCCGATCTGGGGCGCGGCGAGGCCGACGCCGGGCATCGCCTCCATCGTGTCGATCATGTCGTCCCAGATGGCGCGGATATCGTCGGTGATCTCGGGCACGTCCTCGGCCTTGCTGCGCAGGCGCTTGTCGGGCCATGGCAGGCAGGTCCGCACCGTCATGTGCGGGCCTGTTCGCGTTTCAGCTTTTGCATCTTGCGGGTGATCATCTGACGCTTGAGCGGTTTGAGATAGTCGATGAAGAGCTTACCGTTCAGATGGTCGATCTCATGCTGCACGCAGGTGGCCCAGAGGTCGTCAAAGGTTTCCTGCTGCAGATTGCCGTCACGGTCCAGCCATGTGACGTCCACCGTTTTGGGGCGGGTGACCTCGGCATATTGCTCGGGGATCGACAGGCAACCTTCTTCATAGACATTGGTCTCATCAGAGGATGCGATGACCTCGGGGTTGAACATCACCAGCGGGCGCGGGGCCTCGCCCTCTTCCTTGACGCAATCCACCACGATCAGCCGATCCAGCACGCCGATCTGGGGCGCGGCAAGGCCAATGCCCGGCGCGTCATACATCGTCTCCAGCATGTCGTCGGCCAGTTTGCGCAACTCGTCGGTGATGTCGGCCACCGGCGCGCAGACCTTTTTCAGGCGGGGATCGGGATGGATCAGGATATTGCGTTTCATGGGGCTGATTTAGGCCATCGCGCCCGCCACCGCAACGGCCCCCTTGCACATGGCGGAATTGAGGTTAGCTTTCGCCTCGACAGATGGAGATGACATGACTTTCAACGACCTGATCGACCGCCGGGGCACCAATTCTTCGAAATGGGACAAGATGGAGCGCCTGTATGGCGTCTCGCCCGAGGATGGGCTGGCCATGTGGACGGCTGATTCCGACTATGCCACAGCGCCTTGCGTGATCGAAGCGGTGCGCAAAGCGGCGGATCACGGCGCGTTTGGCTATTCTTGGATGCATCCGGAGTATCTGAACGCGATCCAGTGGTGGATGAAGACCCGCCACAATTGGGAGATCGACACCGATTGGGTGCTGACCTCGCAGGGGCTCGGCAACGCCATTGCGCTGTGTCTGGATGTCTGGAGCGCACCGGGGGATGGGGTGGTGATCTTCTCGCCCGTTTACCATGAGTTTGCGCATAAGGTGAACAAATCGGGCCGCCGCGTGGTGGAATGCCCGCTGGTGCGTGAGGGCGAGACCTATGCGCTGGATTTGGAGGATGCGCAGGCGCGGCTGGACGGGTCTGAAAGGCTGCTGCTGTGGTGCTCGCCGCAGAACCCCTCGGGCCGGGTCTGGACGCCGGACGAATTGCGGGCGGTGGCGGCATTTGCCGAACGCAACGGATTGATCCTGGTCTCGGATGAGATTCACCATGATCTGGTTTATCCCGGTTTCAATTTCGTACCGATGGATGTGGCCGCGCCGGATGCGCGGGCGTGGACCGTGACGCTGACGGCGGCCTCCAAGACGTTCAACATCGCAGGCCAGCGCACCGGCAACATGATCATACCCGACGCCAAGCTGCGGGCCGAGATGAAACACCGGTTGCAGACGCTGGATTATGACCCCAGCGCGCTGGGGGTGGCGATGATCACCGCCGCCTATTCACCCGAGGGGGCCGCATGGGTCGACGCACAGATCGCGCATCTGGCCGAGAACTGCCGGGTGTTCGACGCCGCAATCGCCGAGATTCCCGGCCTGCGGTCGATGCCGCTGCAGGCGACCTATCTGGCTTGGGTCGATTTCTCGGGCACCGGGATGGATCATAGTGAATTTATCCGCCGCCTGCGCGAGGATGCACGGATCGCCACGTCCCCGGGCCCCGGGTTCGGCACCGGCGGCGAGACGTTCGAGCGATTCAATCTGGCCACGCAACGCGCACGGGTGGAAGAAGCCTGCGCGCGCCTGAAGGCAGCCTTTGGCGATCTGCAGTAAGCCTTACGGACGGAGAAGCCCCATGCCCGAGACCCTTTTTGCGCTGCCGGACATCCCAAACATTCCGGTGCAGGGAGAACAGGCGACCTATCCGATCGGGCGGATTTTCTGCGTGGGCCGCAATTATGCCGCCCATGCTGCCGAGATGGGGCATAAGGTCGACCGCCAGACGCCGTTCTATTTCACCAAATCCGCGCCCAACGCGGTTTTGACGGGCGCATCTGTGTCGTATCCGGCGGGCACTGAGAATTATCATCACGAAATGGAACTGGCCGTTGCCATCGGTAAGCCGGTTTTTCAGGCCACGACGGCGCAGGCCCATGCCGCGATCTTTGGCTATGGGTGCGCGCTGGACATGACACGCCGCGATCTGCAGATCCGCGAGCGCAACAAGCAGCGCCCCTGGGATCTGGGCAAGGATGTGGAAAACGGAGCCGTCTTTGCCCCGCTGACCCGCGCGGGTCATTGGAGCCCATCGGATGACAAGCGCATCCACCTCAGCGTCAATGGGCAGGTCGCGCAGGATGCCACTCTGTCCGAGCTGGTCTGGAAGATCGATGAGCTGATCTGCCATCTGTCGGGTTTCTATCATTTGCGCCCCGGTGATCTGATCCTGACCGGAACGCCCGCCGGTGTCGGACCCGTGGTCGCCGGAGACCGGATCGAAGGCGGCATCGATGGGCTGGCCCCCGTGCAGCTGACCCTGACAGACCCCGATTGATCCGTTCGTCCAACACCCGAGCAACTTGAGACCCAAAGACTGCCGCCGAGGCCTCGGTCTGAAGGTTAAAATCTGCGCGGCTCAGTCGCGGTTTTCAAGCAAGGCGATGGGCGCGTCTGGCGCACGGTAAAAATCCAACGGGGCCTTGTCGGCGACCACGGTGCTGCGCTTGAATTCATAGCGCATCTCACCCACCGCTTCCTCATCCGCGATGATCAGGCATTGGTACAGGTGATTGGCCCCGTCATAGATATCGACCAGACCGCGCAGGCGCGGCGTGGTTTCGGCCTCGACGGTGAAGCCATCCTTCCACAATGTCAGAATTTTATAGCTATTGTTGCCGGTTTCCACACGTAAACGGCTGGATTTCTTCAATGCAGCGATTCGGGCCGCATCCAATTCGGCGCGAATTTCCTTTGAAACATAGGTACTCATTATAAATTTCCCCCTTCAATACCCTCTATTGTGGAACAGCTTTTGTAAAAATCCAGTGAACCGCGCCCCTTGGCCCGCAGGATTTGTGATCTGTTGCGCAACCGTCCCGGACTGTGCGCAGGCGCAGGCCAGATGCGCGCGCGGTGAAATAGGAACCGGGGTCGCAGCGGCCTATCTTTGCTGCAATCGCAATGCGGAGGAATGATGATGGGCCTGCTTGTCGACGGCAAATGGCATGACACCTGGTATGACACCCTGTCCACCGGCGGGGCGTTCAAACGCTCGGCCGCGCAGTTTCGCAACTGGATCACCGCCGATGGCGCGCCCGGCCCCTCGGGGCGCGGCGGGTTCGAGGCGGAAAGCGGGCGCTATCACCTGTATATCAGCCATGCCTGCCCCTGGGCCCATCGCACGCTGATCTTTCGCGCGCTCAAGGGGCTGGACGATCACATCGCCGTCTCGGTGGTGCATCCCGACATGCTGGACAAGGGCTGGACCTTCGCGACAGATACCGACGGCGCGACGGGCGACCGGCTGTTCGGGCACGACTTTGCCCATCAGCTTTATACCCGCGCCGATCCTAACTATTCCGGCCGGGTCACAGTGCCGATCCTGTGGGACAAGGTGGAAAAGACCATCGTGTCGAACGAAAGTTCCGAGATTATCCGCATGTTCAACTCGGCCTTTGACGGCATCACTGGCAATACCGACGATTACTGGCCCGAGGCGATGCGCGACCAGATCGAAGAGGTCAACGCGCGCATCTATTCCGACGTCAATAACGGGGTCTACAAATCGGGCTTTGCCACCACGCAAGAGGCCTATGACGCCGCCGTCGGCCCGCTGTTCGACACGCTGGACTGGCTGGAAGACCGGCTGGGCCGCAACCGGTACCTGATGGGCGACCGCATCACCGAGGCCGACTGGCGGCTGTTCACCACGCTGATCCGGTTCGATCCGGTCTATCATTTGCATTTCAAATGCAACCGCCGGCGGCTGGTCGATTATCCGAACCTATGGGCCTATACACGCGAGCTGTATCAGTGGCCGGGCGTGGCCCAGACGGTGCATATGGACCATATCGTGCGCCACTATCATTACAGCCACGACAGCATCAATCCGCACCGCATCATCCCGACAAACCCGGTTCTGGATTATTCAGAACCGCATGGGCGGGATCAGCGCCCGGCGGCGTAATGTTCGACCATGGCCGCCAAGTCCTCGGGCGGGGTCGAGCTTTGGACATAAGCGCAGGCATTGGCGCTGTGGGCAAAGATCGACCCGTCCGAAAAGAAGGTGGTGTTGGTGACAAAGATCACCCGCGCGTCTGGGCGGCGATAGCTGGCGAAGTCCGCCACCGCCAGCGCGCTGCCGGTTTCCAGCACCAGATCCAGCACGATGATATCGAATTCCGCGCCATACAGCGCCAATATCGCGGCCTCTTGCGTTTCGACCAGCGTGACCTCGGCCCCCTGCCTTTGCAGATGCCGCTGCCAAACCCGACCAAGATCGGGGTTACTCTCAACAATCAGAACATTCATATGCAACAACCTCGGCACGTGATAAGGTGATAGGTGCCGACCCCTGCCTCCCGTGATCACGCGATTTCCTTAACAAAGTGTTAACAAGGCCTGCACAGGGCCGTGATCCGGCGGATCGGCTTGTGCCAGCGGCAAAAATCCGCTTGAACCGGCACAGCATGGCGGTATCGGCAGGGGCAGATGGTGGAACAGGTGGACAGGTTGAACCCGCGGGGCGCGCGCGATCATGGCGGCGGGCTGGACGGAGCGATGGCACGATTTGGCGGCGCGCGGGGCGACTGGATCGATCTGTCGACCGGGATCAATCCGCACCCCTATGAGGTCGCGGGGCTGCGCCCCTCGGACTGGATGGAACTGCCTGATCATGGCGCGTTTGAGCGGCTGGCGGACGCGGCGCGCGGCTTCTGGAGCGTACCGGACGGGGCGGCGATTCTGCCTGCACCCGGAGCCTCGGCGGTGATTGCGCGGATGCCCGCATTGGCGCAAGCGGGCCGAGTGCAAATCACCTCGCCCACCTATAACGAACACGCCGCCGCATTTGCCGCGCAAGGTTGGCAGGTTCAGGAGACCGGCCCGGCCGAGGCGCGCGTCCTCGTGCATCCCAACAACCCCGACGGGCGTATCTGGGACGCGGATGATGCCGATGCCCCGCTGACAGTGATTGACGAGAGCTTTTGCGACGTCACGCCCGAGGCTTCGCTGATCCATCTGTCTGAACGGCCGGGCGTGGTGGTGCTGAAAAGCTTTGGCAAGTTCTGGGGTCTGGCGGGTCTGCGTCTGGGCTTTGCCGTCGGTCATCCGGACCTGATCGCGCGGCTGAATGATCTGACGGGGCCGTGGGCCGTATCCGGCCCGGCCCTGCGGATCGGGGAACAGGCGTTACGCGATGTCTCATGGGCCGAGGCCACCCGTGTCCGGCTGGAGAACGAGGCCACGCGGCTGGATCACCTTGTGTTGCCCAAGGGTGCGCGGCTGGTCGGCGGCACCAGCCTGTTCCGGCTTTATGAGGTTGATGACGCCGCCGCATGGCAAGATCGCCTTGCCCGCGCGCATATCTGGAGCCGTATCTTCCCCTATTCCAAGACCTATCTGCGCCTTGGCCTGCCGCCTGATACCGGCTGGACCCGGTTGGAGGCGGCGCTGTGAGCACCGCATTCGTTCTGGTCTGCGCGCTGTGCCTTGACGCCGCTCTGGGAGAGCCGGACTGGCTATGGTCGCGCCTTCGTCACCCCGCGGTGATGATCGGCAACGTCATCGGCTGGCTCGACAAGCGCCTGAACCACGTCGCGCAGCGGCGGTTGAAGGGGATCGCGGTGGTTCTGCTGCTGGTGCTGGGCGCTTATGCGATCGGTCGCGGGCTGGCGCTGCTAGGGCCGGTGGTCGAGATCGTGATCTGCGCGGTCCTGCTGGCACAGAAGTCGCTGGTCGAACACGTCCGCGCCGTGGGTGACGGGCTGCGCACCTCTCTGCCCGAAGGTCGTGCTGCGGTGGCGATGATCGTCACCCGCGACACGCGGGACATGACCGAGGCTCAGGTCACCCGCTCGGCCATCGAAAGTGCCGCGGAAAACCTGAGTGACGGGGTGATCGCACCCGCGTTCTGGTTTCTGGTCGCCGGATTGCCGGGACTGCTGATCTACAAGGCCGTCAACACCGCCGACAGCATGATCGGTTATCGCAACGAGAAATACGCGGCCTTTGGCTGGGCCGCCGCACGGCTGGACGATCTGCTGAACCTGATCCCGGCGCGGCTGACATTTCTGCTGATCGTGGCGCTGTCCAGCCAATGGTCCCGTTGGGCGGAAATGGTGGCGGATGCGCGTCGCCACGTATCACCGAACGCTGGCTGGCCCGAGGCCGCCATGGCGCGCGCACTCAACGTCGCGCTGGCCGGGCCGCGCAGCTATGACGGGCAAATGCGCGATCTGGCCTGGGTGAACGGCGACGCTCCGCGCGAAATCGGCGCGGAGGAGATTTTCCGCGCATGTGACATGCTGTGGCGCGTCTGGGGGCTTGCGCTTGGGCTCGTGTCGGTGTGGGTTGGGATCAACTTTATCATTTGAAGGACGCCCCATGCGCTTTCTCTCTGCCCTCGTGGCCACAGCCCTGTTCGCCTCGCCCGCCTTTGCCCAATGCGGCGGCGGCTTCAATTCTTTCGTGAAGGGCCTGAAATCCGAGGCGGTGCAGCGCGGGTTCGACACCGCAACCGTCAACGCCTTCTTCCAAGGCGTCCAGCAGGACAATGCGGTGCTGAAAGCCGACCGGGCGCAAGGGGTGTTTCAGAAACCGTTCATAGACTTCTCGCGCCATCTGATCTCGCAGAACCGGATCGACCGGGGGCAGGCCATGTCGCGCAAATACGATGCGGTGTTTGACCGGATCGAGGCCGAATACGGTGTCTCGCGCGGGGTGCTGCTGGCCTTCTGGGCGTTCGAGACGGATTACGGCGCATTTCAGGGCAATTTCAACACCCGCAACGCACTGGTGACGCTGGCCCATGATTGCCGCAGACCCGAGCTGTTCCGACCCCAGATTTTCGCGGCCATTGAGCTGTACAGCCAAGGCGATTTCGACCCCGCCCGCACCACCGGCGCTTGGGCGGGTGAGATCGGCATGGTGCAGATGTTGCCGCAAGATATTCTGGACAATGGCGTCGACGGGGATGGGGATGGTCAGGTCTCCTTGAAAACCTCGGCCCCGGATGCGTTGATGTCGGGGGGCAAGATGCTGTCGCATCTGGGCTGGCAGCCGGGTCAGCCGTGGCTGCAGGAAGTCACGGTGCCTGCAGATATGGACTGGTCGCTATCGGGGCCGGGCAAACCGCGTGCGGTGTCCGACTGGCAGGCGATGGGTGTGCAGGCACGCAGCGGGTCGCTGACCAACCTGCCCGCCTCGCTGATCCTGCCGCAGGGGCACAAGGGGCCAGCCTTTCTGGCCTACCCGAATTTCGACGTCTATTTCGAATGGAACCAGAGCTTTGTCTATGTCCTGACCGCCGCCTATTTCGGCACAAGGCTTGAGGGTGGACAGATCTATGACGCAGGCAACCCGGCACCGGGCCTGTCGGGTGCGCAGATGAAGCAATTGCAGAGCAAGCTGCAGGCGCGCGGGCATGATGTCGGCAAGATCGATGGCATTCTGGGCGCCGGAACGCGGGCTGCCGTGCAGGCCGAACAGGTGCGGCTGGGGCTGCCTGCAGATGCGTGGCCGACGGTGGAGTTGTTGGGGCGATTGTGAAGCGATTCCTGGTTAGAGCCCAGGGCTACCCGCAAGTGTTTTCTCGCCAGATTCGTCTGCTAAGAAGTGACTCATGAAAAAGCACAATTTTCTTGGCATCGTGGCCACATCAGCAATCTTCATCACCTTTGTCCTAGCAGGGCACTTTTTGGTACAAACTGCTCAACCATCTGCAGACGTAGTAGCCAGAGTAAAAGCACAGTCTCCAAGCATCAATGTGGACGATTTCCAGCCCGGAGATGTGAAAATTGTCTTACTCAACAATCTTCCAATAGTCGTTTGGCGAAGAAACGAAGCTGACATGGCGTTAGCTGCCATCCAGAACGATCCAGAAATCTGGAATGAAAAGTACAGCAAAATCTTAGGGCAAGCCGATCCAGTGTTTGCTGATGACGCCAACCTAACGTTAGATGGTGAATGGTTCTTTGCAGTTGCATATCCGCCGGATAGCCCAGGTTGGATACCGTTGTTGAGAGCAGGTAATTATGATGGGTTCTTTGATTCAAGATACGCCGGTCACTACGACGTGGCTGGCCGAATTCGTCTTCAAGGGCGCAATAACTTGACAGTCGTTGCCGGAGAGATGTCCGAAGATGGGCAAACAATTGAGCTCAACCTTCGTCGATAACAGGCATAGTTTAGCGAGGCCCGTTGTTACCTTGAAACATAGCCGATGTCAGCAAGGCAGCTATTGCCGTCTGCTTTGTCTGCGTAGCCGTCACCGGAAGAAGCGATTGAGTGTTTGTTTTCGCCTCAATCCGACCGCACCGGATACCGATTGCCTTTCTCGTCAATCAAGATCAACCGCTCGCCACTGCGCACATACAGGTCACAGCGGCTAAACCCGTTGCGATAGGCGATGCAGATGCTGCCATCCTCGGCGATGGAATAGGTGCCGAAGGCGGATTCTCCGCTAGCGTAAGTGTAGGAATACGCCCCTCCAGCCGAGTATTTTGACTGTCCGTCATCGAAAAAGGTCAGTGTTCGCCCTGCAAGACCGTTGAGTTCTTCGGCAGACAAGAGAACGTCCCCGGGTTTGGTCGCCCATTCGGCGGCTGTGGCGGATGTGGCAGCGAACAGGGCAAGGATCAGATAGCGGGTCATGGGGTCAGTCTAGCCCGAAGCCCTCTGCAACAGGCATAAACTTGCGGTGATGGCTCAGGCGACCATCTGTTCGGCCTTCTTGAGATCGACCGAGACCAGCTGGCTGACGCCCTGTTCCTGCATGGTCACACCGAACAGCCGGTCCATCCGCGCCATGGTCACCGCGTGGTGGGTGATGATCAGGAACCGGGTGTCGGTCTGCCGGCACATCTCGTCCAGCAGATCGCAGAACCGGGTGACGTTGGCATCGTCCAGCGGCGCGTCGACCTCATCCAGCACGCAGATCGGGGCGGGGTTGGCGAGGAAGACGCCGAAGATCAGAGCGGTGGCGGTCAGGGTCTGTTCGCCGCCCGACAACAGGCTGAGGGTCGAGAGTTTCTTGCCCGGCGGTTGGCACATGATCTCAAGCCCGGCATCCAGCGGGTCATCGCTTTCGACCATGACCAGATTGGCCTCGCCACCGCCAAAGAGGTGCTTGAACAACATCGCGAAGTTCGAATTCACCTGCTCGAACGCGGTCAGCAGCCGCTCGCGGCCTTCGCGGTTGAGACTGGCGATGCCGCTGCGCAGGGCCTTGATCGCCTCCTCCAGATCAGCCTTTTCGCCGTTCAGGGTGTCGAATTCTTCCTGAACCTCTTTGCTGTCTTCTTCGGCGCGCAGGTTCACCGCGCCCATCGCGTCGCGCTGGCGTTTGTGGCGGTTGACCTCGGCCTCCAACGCATCGGCGGCGGGCATTTGGTCGGGGTTCACGTCTAACTGATTGAGCAATTGGTTCGGCGTCAGTTGCTGATCCTCGGCGATACGTTCGGCGGCGGCGGTCACCGCCTCTTTGGCAGCATCGCAGCGCGCCTCGGCTGCCGCGCGGGTTTCGCGCGCCTCGGAGGCCTGCCGTTCCGCTTCGCGTTCGGCCAGCACGACCTCGCGCTGCTCGGTTTCGGCCTCGGCCAGCTTGTCGGCGGCCTCGGCCCGGCGGGCTTCGGCGGTTTCGATCAACTCGTTCAGTTCTTCGCGGGCCTCGGCAATCTCACCGGGGGCAGCCATGGCCTCTTGCAATTCCTCTTCCGAGCTTTCCTTGCGTTCGGCCAGTTCCGCGATGCGTTTTTCGGCGGTTTCCAGACGGTGTTTCCAGCCGCTCAAGTCCTTGGCAACCTCCTGCGAACGGCGCGTCCGGGCCTCACCTTCACGGCGCAATTCGTCATGGGTCGAGCGGTGGGTCAGCATGGTGATCCGCGCCGCCTCGACCGTTTGTTTGATATCTTCAACCTGCGCGCGGGCGCTGTCGAGGTCGCCCAGCCCGGTCAGCGCGCCTTCGGCTTCGCGCAACTGTGCCCGCGCAGACATGGCGTCTTCTTTGTGGCGGTCCACGGCGAGGGTCAGAGTCTCCAACTTGCCCTGCGCCAGATTGCGGTCCGCCTCGGCCCGGCTGAGCATCCGCGCGGTTTCGGCCATACGTTGATCGGCGGCACGGCGGGCATCGCGGGCGCGACGGTCAGCTTCGGTCACGTCAGCCAGTTGCTGCGACAGCGCCTCATGCGCGGCGCGGGCCCCGTCGGCTTGCGCCTCGGTGCGGGCAAGTTCCTGTTTCAGTGTCTCAAGCTTATTGAGCTGTTCCAGACGCAGGGCCGCAGCGCTCGGCGCATCCTCGGCCCAGGCGCGGAACCCGTCCCAGCGCCACAGGTCGCCCGAGCGCGAGACCAGCCGTTGCCCCGGCTTCAACGACGCCTGCAACCGCGCGCCCTGATCCGAATCGACCAGACCGATCTGCGCAATGCGGCGGCTCAGGCGGTCGGGGCCGGAAACATGCAGCGCCAGCGGTTCGGCCCCCTCGGGCAGCGGCTGATCGGCGTCATAACCGGCGACCTGCACCCAACCAGATGGCCCGTCGCCCTCAACCAAAGGCGCCCGCAGGTCATCGGCCAGGGCCGCGCCCAACGCCTTTTCATAGCCCGAGGCGACGCGCAGCAGGTCCAGCACCTGCCCGCCCTCAGCCGTGTCGCGTTCGACCAGCTTGGCCAGCGCGGTGGTTTCAGCCCGGATCGCGCCCAACTCGCCTTCGGCCTCGGAGCGTTTGGCGCGGGCCTCAGCCTCACGCGCCTGCGTGTCATTGCGCAGCTCATCGGCGGCGGCGAGTGCTTCTTCGGCAGCCTCGGCCGCTTCGCGGGCTTCCTCCTCGCCCTCTTGCGCGGTCTCGAACGCCTCGCTGGCGCGGGTCAGGGCGGATTTCGCCTCATCGACTGCGGTGCGGGCTTTTTCCTCTTCGCCCTCGGAACGGGCCAATGTCTTGCGACTGTCCTCGACCAGTCGTTGCGCCGATTGGTGGCGGGCGACCAGACGGGCCATGTCTTCGGTCTCTTGCGACAGGTGGTCTTCGCGATCCTGCAGCACCGAGGCAGCCTCGCGGGCAACTTCCGCGGCCTCAGCCACCTTTTCGTCATACCCCTCGGCGGCTTTGGAAAGCTCGCGGGCCTCCCACTCCAGCCGTTCAATCATCTCTCCCGCATCCCGGTTCAGGCCGGATTCGCGTTCGATATCGTTGCCCAATTGCTGGATGCGGTTGGTCAGCGTTTCAATCGTCTGACGCGCGCGGGTTTCCTGATCGCTCAGCTGATCGCGCTGCACCATCTGACGCTGCAGGACGGCGGCGGCGATGGCTTCTTCTTCGCGCAGGGGCGGCAGTGTTTCTTCGATTTGGGCCCGTTTGGCGGCGGCGTCGCGAGCCTCGGCCTCGGCGCGCGAGGCTTCGGTCAGCCGGTCGCGCAGCTTGTCCTCGGCCGCCTGACGGGCCATGTCGGCCTCTTTCCAGCGGCGATAGAGCAGCATCCCTTCGGCCTGCCGCAACTGCTCACCAATCTCGCGATAGCGGGCGGCCTGCCGCGCCTGACGGGCAAGCTGCGCCAATTGCCCACCCAATTGTTCCAGCACGTCATCAACGCGGGTCAGGTTGGCCTCGGTGCCTTTGAGCTTTAGCTCGGCCTCGTGGCGGCGCTGATAGAGGCCGGAAATCCCGGCCGCCTCTTCCAGAATGCGGCGGCGGGCGCGGGGTTTGGCGTTGATCAGCTCGGCAATGCGGTTCTGCCCCACCAGCGCGGGTGAATGTGCGCCGGTCGAGGCGTCGGCGAACAGCATCTGCACATCGCGGGCGCGGACGTCTTTGCCGTTGGTCTTATAGGCGCTGCCCACGTCACGGGTGATGCGGCGCACGATCTCAAGCTGGTCACTGTCATTGAAACCCGAAGGGGCCAGACGTTCCGAGTTGTCCATGGTCAGGACCACCTCGGCAAAGTTGCGGGCCGGGCGGGTGGCGGCCCCGGCGAAGATCACATCCTCCATCGCGCCGCCGCGCATGGATTTGGGGCGGTTTTCGCCCATCACCCAGCGCAGGGCTTCCAACAGGTTGGATTTGCCGCAGCCATTGGGACCCACCACACCGGTCAACCCGTCCGCGATGATCAGATCGGTCGGGTCAACAAAGCTTTTGAAGCCGGTCAGTTTGAGTTTGCTGAAACGCAAATGGCTGCTCTTGGTATGATTCCTCTGACTATTAAGTGTGCGCAACCGAGGGGCGAGGTGTCAACGTGATTGCGCAGGATATGGGCCATTCGCCCGAGTTATCCACAACATCTTGGCAAAACTACGCGCGGACCCGCGTATCTCAGTATGGTGTGCATTCAAAGACCTGATAGCCGTATCCACCGGAATAGCCATAGTTGACGCATTCATAGGAGCGCATCAAAAGCGCGCCAAAAATCAGCTTTTCACCCAGTTCGCGGTCGCAGGCCAGCACCCCCACGGTCACCGCCGCATCCCCCAGAACATCCAGCAGCGGACAGCCCGAAACCTGCGCCATGGCCAACGCGGCGCGGTCGCGGATTGGACCAAGGCGCGGGGCGTATTGGGGATTTACGCGCACCGCCTCGGCCAGCGCATCCTTGACGCGGACGTCGAAGACGCTGCCATTGACCTCGACCCGCGTCGCGGGCAGGCCGTGGAAATGAGGCGAACCGCCCCCACAGGCGGCGAGAAACAGGAAGGCAAGCAGACGGATCATGATCGTTATCTAGCCGCCACTTGGTTAACGAAACCTTTCCGGCGGCGGCCATTCTTGAACCCGGGTCAGATACGTGGTCATATGATTTGACCAATTCAAAGCGATGGCGCGATGCCTTTCCAGAAAGTTCAGACCGAAAAACTGTCCCTCGCCGTGGTGCGCCAGATCGAGTTGCTGATCCTCCGCGGCATCCTGCGCCCCGGCGAACGTCTGCCATCCGAACGCGAACTGGCCGAACGCATGGGTGTGTCGCGCCCGTCGCTGCGTGAGGCGATCTCGGACCTGCAGGATCAGGGTTTGCTGACTGCCAAGGCCGGATCGGGGATCTATGTGGCCGAAGTGCTGGGTTCGGCCTTTTCGCCCGCGCTGACGCGGCTGTTCGGCAATCATGACGAAGCGGTGTTCGACTATCTCTCGTTCCGCCGCGATATGGAGGGACTGGCGGCCGAGCGAGCAGCGCGGATGGGGTCGGGCAGCGATCTGAAGGTTGTACAGGCCATTCTGGACAAGATGGAGGCCGCCCATGATCGAAACGCCGCCGAGGAAGAGGCGCATCTGGATGCCGAGTTCCACATGGCGATCATCGAGGCCAGCCATAACGTGGTAATGCTGCATATGATGCGGTCGATGTTCGATTTGCTGCGACAGGGCGTGTTCTACAACCGGCAGATCATGTTCCAGCAACGCACCACCCGCGACGCCATTCTGGACCAGCACCGCGCCATTAACGCGGCCCTGCAGGACCGCGACCCCAAGGGCGCGCGGCGGGCGGTCGAGGATCATCTGAACTTTGTCAAAAGCTGCATGGCCGATCAGCAGAAGGCCCTGCGCAATGAAGAGATCGCGCAGCTGCGGCTAAAGCACGAAACGGGTGAGGCCTGATGTTCATCGGGCATTTGCCGGGCGCTTATCTGGTCTTTCGGACTGCCGCACCAAACCTCGGTAAGCTTGCCTTTGCCGCGGCGATGGTGGGGGCCGTTGCCCCTGATATCGATATACTCTGGTTCTATCTGGTCGATGATCGGGGACATCATCACCATTCCTACCTCACCCACCGCCCAATCATCTGGGCGGGGTTTCTGCTTGCCGGGATGATGATACGTATCTGGGCCTTGAGAACCGGTACCTTTCTGACCTTCTTTGGTGCGGGCGGGCTGGTTCATATGGTGCTGGACTCGATCACCGGCGAGGTTGCGTGGCTCTGGCCGTTCTCGGACGCAACGCACCCGCTGGTCGTGGTACAAGCCACCCATTCTCATTGGATATTGTCCTTTCTCAACCATTGGACATTCAAGGTCGAGATCGTGATTACCGTGATAGCGCTGCTTGTCTGGTTTCTTAGTTGGCGCAGGGCCTGAGTGCACGAAAAAACCCGAGCGCCTGAGGCCCTCGGGTTCGTTCAAATTATTTGTATACAGATCAGTGCAGCTTTTCACCAACATCCGCGATGGATGCGTCGATCAGCTTGTTCGCCTGAGCGGCGGTCATCTGCTTGGCCAGCACGGCGTTGGCCGCCGAGACCGCAACGGTGATGGCCTGATCACGGACTTCTTTCACAGCCGAAGCTTCAGCCGACGCGATCTGATCCTGTGCAGCGGCCAGACGGCGTGCGATGGATTTTTCCAGATCGACCTTGGCCTGCTCGGCCGCGCGGACGGCATCTTCGCGGGCCGCCTCGACGATGGCATCGGCCTGACCCTGAACTTCGCGCTGTTTGCGCTCGTACGAGGCCAACAGGCTGCGCGCTTCTTCGTGCAGAGCGCGGGCCTCATTCAGTTCGGACTGAATGCCTTCTGCGCGATTGTCCAGCGCGCCACCGATCATGCCGGGGACCTTGAAGTAGAACAGAACCGCGATGAAGACGATGAAGCCCAGAAGGACCACAAAGTCGGTGTTGCCAAGCGAGAAGAACGGGCCGCTTGCGGCCAGCGCGGGGCTGGCGGCACCGACGCTCAGGATAAGGGCAAGAGTGTTCCGCATATCACTTATCCTTTCGTCTGCGCGTCTACGGCACCGTCGATGGCTTTGGCATCCGCCTCGCCGCCCAGTGCGGTGACCAGTTCAGCCGCCGTATCCTTGGCAACCACTTGAATGCTTTCCAGCGCACCGGCCCGGATTTCGGCAATAGCCTTCTCCGATTCAGCCGCCTTTGCAGCGATTTCCGCATCCGCCTTGGCAATTGCGTCATCCAGTCCAGACTGGATTTCGGCGCGTGCTTCGGCAGCGATACGCTGCGCTTCGGCACGGGCATCGGCCAGCGCCTTGTTATAGGCCTCTTCGGCCTCGACCGCCTTGGCCTTCAGATCTTCGGCCGCAGCCAGGTCATTTGTAATGGTCCCCTGACGTTCAGCCAGGATTGCCGCGATGCGCGGCAGGGCCACGCGGGACAGGACCAGAAAGATGACGACCAGCGTAATGACCAGCCAGAAAATCTGGTTGGGGAACCAATCGAAGCAGAGCTGCGGCATACCAATCGCCGACCCATGAGAGTCAACGCAGGTGCCAGCCACTTCTTTGGCAAGGGGTTCAGTCGCCATGATGTCCTCCGTCGGAACGTTGTCTTTACAACAGGTGGGCCGCTATGGCTTGGGCCCACCTGCGCGTAAGGATCAGGTTCCGCAGATTAGACGGCGAACATCAGCAGCAGCGAGACCAGGAATGCGAAGATGCCCAGCGCTTCTGCGAATGCGATACCGATGAACAGGGTTGCGGTCTGCGAAGCAGCCGCCGAAGGGTTGCGCAGGGCGCCGGCCAGGAAGTTGCCTGCAACGTTGCCCACCCCGATTGCGGCTGCGCCGGAACCGATTGCTGCCAGGCCTGCGCCGATGTGTGCGAGATCGCCTTCCATGATGTGTCTCCTTACGAATTGGAAGTTTCGATGTTGGGTGTTCGGACCTTAGTGCGACGGATGCAGCGCATCCTTCAGATATACGCAGGTCAGAATGGTGAATACGTAGGCCTGAATGAAGGACACGAGGACCTCAAGGCCGTACATTGCGGTGATCGCCAGAACCGACACGGGCGAGATCACGGCAATCGCGGCAAAGCCTGCGAACACCTTGATCACGGCGTGACCTGCCATGACGTTACCAGCAAGACGAATGGAGTGGCTGACGGGACGCACGAAGTACGAGATCAGCTCAATAATCGCCAGAACCGGACGCAGCGCCAGCGGTGCGCTGGAGACCCAGAACAGGCCCAGGAACGCGGCACCGTTCTTGACGAAACCCAGAACGGTCACGGTCAGGAACACGGCCAGCGCCAGCGGGATGGTCACGGCGAAATGCGATGTGGTTGTAAAGGATGTCGGGATCATCCCAAGGAAGTTCGCGCAGACGATGAACATGAACAGGGTCATGACATAGGGGAAGTACTTGACGCCTTCCTTACCGCAGATGTCTTCCAGCATCTTGTAGATGAAGCCATAGGCCAGTTCGGCCACCGACTGCATCCGGGTCGGAACAATCGCGCGCTTCGAAGTGCTGAGCACCAGCAGGCCAAAAATCGCGGCAATCGCCAGGAACATCCACAGGGTCACGTTGGTGGGCGTGTACCAGGCAATCGCACCGTCGCCAAAGAGCGGCTTGACGATGAACTGGTCCATCGGGTGGAATACCAGGCTGCTGCCTTCTGCTGCGGTGGTCTCGGTCGCCACGTTCAGTCCCTCTCGTCCTTCTCGGCCGCGCTTGCCGCCGCTTGTTTCTCTTGAACCTCTTTCGCGCTGCGGAGCATAACCTTCACGCCCGCGACAAGGCCCAGCAATGTGAACAGCACCAGAAAAATCGGGATCGTCCCGAGCAGGCTGTCCAGCCCGTATCCGATGCCAAATCCGATCCCCAGACCGGATACCATTTCGATGACCATCCTCCAGGCAAGCTCGCCCCCGGACACGTCAGCATCTGCACGGGGCTTGGGCGCTTTGGCCTTTTTCGCCGCTTCGATCTTGGCCTCAAGCTGCGCCATACGCTGCTTTTGGTCATCATCGGTCACGGGCGGGTCCCTCGTACAGTCTTGGGTAGGGTGCTAAGGGGCTGAGGGCGCAGAGTCAACGGCGTTGACGCCGCACGGAGAATGAAGCTAAGCTTCAGATTTTTATAATAAAAATCTCGAGCACCAGTGATCTGCCGGTGACACGAAACCGGTGGGTCAGGCGAAATCCGCTGAATCCTCATATTCAACCTTTTGGTTGATCTTTCCCCGTCACGTCCCGCCGCAGGCGCCGGACGATCCGCCCGTCGATCAGCAGCAGGCCAGCAAAAATCGCCGCCATGCCCAGCAGGTGTTCAGGTCGCAAGGTCTCGCCCAGAACCCATGTGCCCAACACCAGCGCTGAGACCGGGGCGATAAGCGTTACGGTCGAGATATTGGTCGGCCCCACCTTGGGCAGCAGCCAGTAGAACACGATGAACGCCACCGAGGTCAGCACAAACCCGATCATCATCAGCGAGGCCCAGGTCTCGGCCCGGGTGATGTGCGGCAGCCCTTCCCGCCAGAGCGCCAGCGGAGCGATCGACAGCGTCGCACCCGTCAGGGCCAGCGCCACCAGAACCACCGGCTGCATATCCCGGAACGCGCGGGCGAAATTCACCGAGAAGGCATAGCAGACCGGGGCGAGAAGGATGAGCAAAACAGCCCAGAACTCGGACTTTTCCCCCGATTGCAAAAGCGGCAGGGACAGCACGACGATACCGGCAAAGCCGCAGACCACGCCCAGCGATTTGAGCAGCGTAGCCCGTTCGCCTCCGGGCCAGAAATGCGAGACGATGACCGCAAAGGCGGGGGTTGTCGCATTCACGATCCCGGCCACGCCCGCGCCGATATACTGTTGGCCCAGCGCATAGAAGGCAAACGGCGCGGCATAGCTGAGCGCGCCGAAGCCCAGCAGGCCCGCCGCCCGGCCAACGCTCAGGCTGACGGGCAGACGCCGGCCCAGCACATAGGCCCAGCAGCCCAGCGCTCCGAACCCGACCCGGCCCATCGACACCGACAGCGGCCCAAGTTCGCGCAGCAAAATGGCGTTGAACATGAAGGACATGCCCCAGCCGATGCCGAGGATGCAGATCACCAGCCAGTATTTCAGCGCCATTGTCGCCCCCGCACACGTTCCGGCGCAGCATGGCGTGGGCTTGGAAATTGTCAAACCGCTTCCTGCGCATTAGGAAAGGGCCATGTCCAACGACCTCGACACCGTTTTCGCGGCCCTTGCCGACCCCACCCGCCGCGCCATCCTTGCGATGCTGCTTGAGGACGACATGGCCGTGACGGATGTGGCCGAGCCGTTCGAGATGTCGCTGGCCGCGATCTCGAAACATCTGGTCATTCTGACCCGCGCCGGGCTGATCTCTCAGGAAAAGCGGGGCCGGGTGAAATGGTGCAAGCTGGAACCCGACGCGTTGCGGGCCGCATCCGTGTGGATGCAGGGGTTCGGGCAGTTCGAACCGGTCAATCTGGATGCGTTCGAACGGTTTCTGGAAATCGAACTGCCCTCGGACGAGGCTTAACGGACGACAAAGACCGACATCGTCGCGTGTTTGGCCAGATGGCCCGCATGGCTTGAGAAGATGTAATCGGTCAACCGTGGCGCATGGGTGCCCACGACGATCAGATCGGCTCCGATCTCTTCTGCGGTGCGGGTCAGATCACCATCGGCCTCGACCGAGACATCGACCGAGCGGAGCGTGCGCGTTTCGACCGCCCCGCCGCTGCGCGCGGCGATCTGGTCGGCAAGGCCCTGCAATTCAGTGCTGACGGCGCTGTCGGTCAGCGCCGGGTCGCCGGGCTGGGTCCAGACCACGGTGACAAGCGTGATCTTCGCGCCCTGCCATTTGGCAATATCGGCGGCGATATCAGCGGCCTTGCGCACCTCGGGCGGCAGGTGCAGGTCGACAGGGATCATGATGTGGGTGAACATGGCAAACTCCTCCTCGCGTTAAAGCATAGGGAAATTTGCATATTTATGCCTTGATCTGCCTCAAGGGTGCCGGGGCTATCCCTGTCGGCTGTATTCCACTCCGGTCACAACGCCGGTTGCATCAGCTCGGCAGAGCCACGGGGCCTCGGCACCCGCCACGAAAACGCTGGTGACCGAGCCCGTCGGCCCGGATTGGGTCGAGGTCGCGCGGACCCCATCGGGCTGGGTGCCGGTCTCGGCAGCCACAAGGGCCTCGCAGCTGGCTTGCAGATCGGCCTCGGGCGACGGGCCGCTTGTTGCGCAAGCGCCCAGCGCCAGCAGCGCCGGGATGATAAGGGGTGTTTTCATGGCTCGTATCCTTGGGCAATGCGCGGGCAGGCTGCCATATCGGGCGCAGAAGGCAAGGCTCAATCCCGGTTGGCGGGTCTGTTGGCCGGGGCCTCGTCGGTCTTGAGCAACAGCAGCAGCGCCACGGCGGTCAGAACCGCACCGACCAGCACCAGCGCGGTGGGGGCGGGGCGTCCCAGCGCGATCTCCCACAGGATCACCCAGCTGGGGATTAGGTAGGTATAAGCCATCACCTTGGCGGCAGGCAGGCAAAGTGCCGCGAACTGGACCAGAACAAAGCTGGCGGCGGTGGCGAACAACGAAATATAGAGCAAAGTCAGCCAGACGATGCCCGGAAGGTTTGCCCAATCGGTCGCGCGGATATCGGACCAGCCCCAGAGCGACAGGATCAGGCACCCTGCGACCAGCGTGCCGAAGGCGAACACCACCGCAGGCTCACCCCGGTTCAGTTTCCTCACCATCGGCGTATAGATCGCATGGGCGGCGCAGCCCCAGAAATAGATGATCTCTCCGCCCCCGATCTGGAAGGCCCGGAAGGCCTGCCAATCGGCCCGGAAGATGACCCAAAGCGCGCCCATTGCGCCTACAGTCAGCGCCAGCGCCATGCGCGGCGTGGTGATCTGGCGCAGCAGCACCCATCCGGCCAGCGCCGACATGACAGGCGTCAGGGTAAAGACCGCCGCCGCGCTGACCGGCGGTGCGGTTTTGAGCCCGTAGAACATCAGCACAAAATAGCTGCCGAACAACCCGCCCAGCACCAGATAGCGCCAAGGCGCGCGCCCTGCGCTACGCGAGATCCCCGTGGTGGCTAGCGCCGCGATCCCGATGACCACCGCCGCAATTCCAAACCGCGCCGCCGTGATCGCCGCGGGTGCGATTTCATTCGCCACCATCGAGCCAAGCGAAAAACTGCCCGCCACCAGTGCCGAAAATGTCAGCATGGCCAGATGGCCGCGCGCCTGCGGTGTCACGGCAGCCAGCCCTTGGACTGGTCTTTCAGGAAGGACAAGAAAGCCTGCACCTTGGTGGTCCGGTGCAGGTCCACATGGGTCACCAGCCACAGCTTGCCGGACCATTCGGGCAGAGGCTCCATCACCTCGACCAGATCGGGATCGCGCGCGGCCTCCCACCGGGCCATGAAACCGATGCCCGCGCCGGCCAGAACCGCCTCGCGCATGCAGAAGTTGTTGGTGCAGCGGAAGGTGATCGCCTGTTCCGGCGCATTGGCGCGCAGCCAGCGGGAAAACGGCGCGCGGCTGTTTTCGTCATCATTGCCAACGAAGTGGTGATTGGCGAAATCCTCTACGCCAGACGGTTTGCCGTGACGCGCGATGTAGGACTTGCCGGCAAACAGCCCGACCTCTTGCGGGATGAAGGGCTGCACCACGTTGTCCGGCTGATCCGGTGCAGCACCCGCACGGATGGCCACATGCGCCTCGCCATATTCCAGCCGAAACAGGCGGTCGCCGGTCAGATAGCGCACGATCAGGCCCGGGTGGGTCGTCTGGAACTCGGTCAGCGTCGGCACGATCAGGGGTGCAAGCGAAGCCAGCGACGTCACCACCAGCTCGCCCGAGACATCATCCCCCCGCCCTTTCATTCGGCCCACCAGCTGGTTGAACTGATCCTCGGTCGCCTGCGCCACGCGCAGCAGGTCCTCTCCGGCTTCGGTGGGCGTGTAGCCGCGCGCATGACGCTGGAACAGCTTGACGCCCAGCCGCGCCTCGATCGCGTCGATATGGCGGATCACGGTGGCATGATGCACGCCCAGCACATCCGCCGCCCCGCTGACCGTTCCCATTCGCGCCACCTGATAGGCGGTTCTCACTTCGTCCCAATTGTCCATTGCATCCGACCTATTGTGCAAATTCCAACAATGCATGTTGGTATATCCGGGTTTTGTTCGTGAGCGCAACAAACATATTCGAACGACAGACGATCATTCCCTTACACAGGACACTCTGAGATGACCAAAACCATCCTGCATATCGACGCCTCGGCCCGCCGCACCGGGTCGACCACCCGCGACCTGTCGGACCGCGTTGTCCGCCACCTTAATGCCGGGCGCATCATCCGTCGCGATCTGGCCACGCCCCTGCCCCTGCTGACTGAGGACTGGATCGCCGCCAATTTCACCCCCGCCGATCAGCGCGATGCAGCGCAGCAAGACCTGCTGACCCTGTCCGATGAGCTGGTGACCGAGCTGCAAAAGGCCGACACAATCGTGATTGGCCTGCCGATCTACAACTTCTCGGTCCCCGCTGCGTTCAAGGCCTGGATTGATCTCGTCGCCCGCGCGGGCGTGACCTTCGCTTATTCCGAGGATGGCCCTAAGGGCCTGCTCGAGGGCAAACGCGCCATCCTCGCGGTCGCCTCGGGCGGCACTGCGGTAGGCTCCGAGATCGATTTTGCCACCACTTATGCTCGCCATGTTCTGGGCTTCATCGGCATCCAGGACGTTGAGGTCATCGCCGCCGACCGCATGGCGCTGGACCCCGAGGCCACTTTGGCCAATGCACAAAAAGCGGTCACCGAACTGGCGGCCTGATTGACCTGCACCCCCTGAACCGTCCAGTCTGCTCCCGAACGGGAATTGGCAGGCTGGACGTTTACCATGAAAAAGATCGGAATTCTGGGCGGCGTGGGCTGGGCCTCGACCGTCGACTACTATCGGGCGATTGCCGAAGGCGCAGGTCGCCACTTCGCCGAACGTGGCCACAGCTCCCCCCTGCCGACCCCGCCCATGACCATCGAGTCCGTGACGCAGGCCAAAACCCGCGCCCTGCGCGGCACCGCCGGAGACGAGGCCAGTTGGGCCGGTTTCGATGCCGTATTCCGCGAGGCGCTGCTGACGCTGGAACGCGCAGGCTGCGATTTCGGCATCATCGCCTCAAACACCCCCCACGCCCGGTTGCACGCCATCCGGCAAGGCGTGTCGATGCCGATCCTTAGCATCTTCGACGCCACAGCCGAAGCGACTGCACCGACCGGCGCATCAAACGCGCTGGTCCTCGGCACCACGGTCACGATGCAGGCCATCAACTATGCCGAACGCCTCGCGTCCGAGGGCATCACCGCAAACCCGCGCCTGCCCGACCCAGAGATCGCCGAGATGCAGGCGATGATCGACAGCGACTTCTACGGCGGTGCCTCAGAGACCGCCCATACCCGCCTGCTGGCCTTCTGCAACAAACATGCGACCCCCGGCACGGCAATCCTGCTGGCCTGCACCGAACTGCCGCTGGCCTTCCCCGACCATCTCGACGATCCGGTGTTCGAGGCCGATGGCCACCTCTTCATCAACCCCTCAGCCGCCCATGTCTCGGCAGCGCTCAAAGAAGCTCTGAACACACCATAAGAGCGCCCGCCCTTCTTCTGTTCAAAAATACTTCCGCCGGAGGCACGCGCCGCAAGGCGCGTCCCGTCACGCCAACCAAGCCACCTCGCACCCGATCCGATCAAAGAACGCCATCAGATCCCCGCGCGTCATCGCAACGGTCCGGTCATTGACCAACGGGTGCATATAAATAACATCCGCCTGCTGCGCGGCGGCGTCCATAAAGAAGCGCACGTCATTCCCCACCCCGTTGATCATCGCCAGAGGGCTGACCGCCCCGGGCCGAATACCAAGGTTCTGAAACAACCGATCCGCCGAGCCAAAGGACAGGGTGCCTATCCCCAGCTCCGCCCCCAGCGCCTTGAGGTCAATCTCACGGCTCTGCTCCAGCGTCACCAGATAGTTCCGCTTTTTCTTGTCGCGCAGGTAGAGGTTCTTGAGCCGCAACGCGTTCTCGCCGGGCACCATGAACTGGCCCTCGACGCCTTTGGCATCCTCGACCGTGCGCAATGGAACATGCGTGTGCAACCGATAGGCCAGCCCCCAATCATCCAACTGCGCCAACAGCGCGTCGGAACTGAGCGGCAATGTATCCTGAAAGGCAGATGATGCGTCCATGGGAACCTCCTCGTGTGACGCGCTCATCGCTTAACCCGCGGGCAAATTCAAGCCACGACAGGTGCGGTATTCGATGCTAGCGTGCCGCCATGAAAGTGACGCGCAATACTCCGAACCAACTGATCCTGTCCTATACGCCATGGTTCATCGGCATTACACTTGTGTTCTTTATTCTGGCCTTCGTCGGCGCGGGCGTGTTCATGGCCAGCGAAAGCGGCGAGGGTATCTTCTTTGGCGTTTTCTTCGCGCTTTTTGGCGGCGGCATGGGGGTCGGGGCCTTCTGCGCCTTTGTGCGCCGCGTTCAGGTCATTCTGGACCGCAGTAACAACAGCATCACCATCCGCAGGCAATCGGTCTTTGGCTATCAAGCCGTCGAGCACGCGCTTGCAAACCTGTCCCACGCCGAGATCGAAAGCACCACTTCGCGCAGTAACAAGGGAAGCTCGACCCTCTATCGTCCGGTCCTTGTCCTGCATCAGGGGATGAGCGCCGGGCGGCATCCCATCGTCGAGGCCTTCTCGAACGGGCGCGGCGCGCACCGGCTGGTTGACGCGGTCAACGACTGGCTTCCGGCACGCAAGGTTGACTCTGCCAGCCAATCAGCCTAAATCGCCGCAAACATCCGGAAGCGTCTGATCTTCCGGTCCCTTGAGTCGTTCAGGGATCGCCCCCCACCAGCGAGTTTCGCCCGTGGGGGCGTTTGTGCATTTAACCGGCGCGTCCTATCTAGGGCACGCCACAAGATAACCGGCTAAGGAGGCCGAAGGCATGTTTGAAAATCTATCCGAACGCCTTTCCGGCGTCTTTGACCGGCTGACCAAACAGGGTGCCCTGTCCGAAGAAGACGTCAAAACCGCCCTGCGCGAAGTTCGCGTTGCCCTGCTTGAGGCTGACGTCTCGCTGCCCGTGGCCCGCGAATTCGTCAAGAAGGTACAGGAACAGGCGACCGGTCAGGCTGTCACCAAGTCGATCACTCCGGGCCAGCAGGTCGTCAAGATCGTACATGACGCGCTGGTCGATACCCTGCGCGGCGAGGAAGACCCCGGCGCCTTGAAAATCGACAACCCGCCTGCCCCGATCCTGATGGTCGGTCTGCAGGGCTCGGGTAAGACGACCACGACCGGGAAGCTGGCAAAGCGCCTGAAAGAGAAAGAGGGCAAGAAGGTCCTGATGGCCTCGCTCGACGTCTATCGCCCGGCGGCGATGGATCAGCTGGCCGTTCTGGGCACGCAGGTTGGCGTGGATACTCTGCCGATCGTTCCCGGCCAGAAACCGGTCGATATCGCCAAGCGCGCCAAGCAGCAGGCAACGCTGGGCGGCTATGATGTCTATATGCTCGACACTGCGGGCCGACTGCATATCGATGAAGTCCTGATGGATGAGGTTGAGCAGGTCCGTAACGTGGTCGACCCGCGTGAGACGCTGCTGGTCGTCGACGGCCTGACCGGTCAGGTCGCCGTTGAAGTGGCCGAGGAATTTGACGCCAAGGTCGGCATCTCGGGCGTGGTCCTGACCCGGATGGACGGTGACGGGCGCGGCGGGGCGGCGCTGTCGATGCGTGCGGTTACCGGCAAGCCCATCCGCTTTGTCGGTCTGGGCGAGAAGATGGACGCGCTGGAGACCTTCGAGCCGGACCGTATCGCCGGTCGTATTCTGGGCATGGGCGACATCGTTGCTCTGGTCGAAAAGGCCCAGGAAACGATGGAGATGGAACAGACCGAGCGCATGATGAAGCGCATGGTCAAAGGTCAGTTCAACATGAACGACCTGAAAATGCAGCTGGAACAGATGATCCAGATGGGCGGCATGCAGGGCATGATGGGCATGATGCCGGGCATGAACAAGATGGCCAAGCAGATGGATCAGGCCGGTCTGGACGACAAGATCCTGCGCCAGCAGATCGCCCTGATCCAGTCGATGACCAAACGCGAACGCGCCAACCCGCAACTGCTGCAGGCGAGCCGAAAGAAACGCATCGCCGCCGGTTCGGGTATGGAGGTCAGCGACCTCAACAAGCTGCTCAAGATGCACCGGCAGATGTCGGACATGATGAAGAAGATGGGCAAGATGGGCAAAGGCAAGATGCTGAAACAGGCCATGAAGGGCATGTTCGGCAAAGGCGGCCCCTCGCCCGAGGAGATGGCCGCAGGCATGGACCCCAAGGCGCTAGAGCAGGCGGCCAAGGCGATGGGCGGCAAGATGCCAGGCGGTTTGCCCGGTCTGGGCGGCGGCATGGGTCTGCCACCGGGCCTGAGCGGGTTTGGAAAGAAGAAGTGAACCTGATCGCCGATCATATCCCCCAGCTTGAGACCGAGCGCCTGATCATGCGCGCCCCGTCCGAGGCTGATCTGGACGCGGACACCGCGTTCTTTGCCAGCGAGGCGGCGAAATTCGTCGGCGGTCCGCTGCGCCGGGATGAGGCCTGGCGAGTCGTCGCCTCGCTGCTGGGGCACTGGGCGATGCGCGGCTATGGCTATTGGAGCGTCGATGAGAAAGACACCGGCGCTTATGTCGGGCGCATCGGCCTGTGGTGCCCCGAAGGCTGGCCCGAGCCCGAGGTCGGCTGGACCCTGCTGACCCACGCCACCGGCAAGGGCTATGCGACCGAGGCGGCGCTGGCCGCACGAGCGCACGCCTATGATGTGCTGGGCTGGGAAACGGCGATTTCGCTGATCGATCTGGACAATCACGCCAGCAAGGCGGTGGCCAAACGTCTGGGCGCGCAGTTCGAATATCATTACGAGCACCCCAAATTCGGCAAATCCGAAATCTGGCGGCACCCGGCCCCTGGCGATCTGGTCAATGGCGGGATGGAGGCCTACGCATGACCTCGTTCACCATCCCCTCGGTCGAAACCGACCGCCTGATCCTGCGCGCGCCGCATCTGGATGACCTGCCCGCGATGATCGCGTTCTTCAAGACCGAGCGCAGCCACATGGTGGGCGGGCCGAGAGATGAGTTTGAATGCTGGAGGTCATATACAGGTCGCTTTGGCCACTGGGTAGTTCAAGGCTATGGCAGCTGGCACATCGAAGAAAAATCCAGCGGAAAATTTGCGGGCTGGGTCGGTATCATGAATGGACCAGGTTGGGCTGAGCCTGAGCTGGGTTGGACTGTGCTCGAAGAATTCGAAGGCAAAGGGCTCGCTTTTGAAGCCGCGCAGGCCGCGCGTGACTACGCCGCCCAGCATCAGGGCTTGAACGGTGTGATCTCGTATATCGCTCATAGCAACGACCGCTCGCGCGCACTGGCCGAACGGCTTGGCGCAACGCTTGAGCTTGAGAATGCCGAGCTGTTGGGCAAACGCGCCCAGATCTGGCGACACCCGCAGATCGATCTGACCACCGAAAGGACCGGCCAATGAACAACCCCGTGACGCGCGCCGCGACCCTGCTGAAAGAGCATCGCGAAAGCATCGACCGGCTGGATGCCATTCTGGTCTATACGCTGGGCGAGCGGTTCAAACACACACAGGCCGTGGGCAAGCTCAAGGCCGAACACAACCTTCCCCCGTCCGATCCTTCGCGCGAGGCAGCGCAGATCGCACGGTTAGAAGACCTGGCAAAGACGGCGGATCTGGACCCCGACTTCGCCAAGGCTGTTCTGAATTTCATCATTCAGGAAGTCATCCGACACCATAAGAAACATCAGAAATAACCGGGTAATCGCCGGTAAACGCCATCCAAAGGAGATACCACCATGGCAATGAAAATTCGTCTCGCCCGCGGCGGCTCGAAAAAACGTCCCTTCTATCGCATTGTTGCGGCTGACAGCCGTATGCCGCGCGATGGCCGTTTCATCGAGAAGCTGGGCACCTACAACCCGCTGCTGCCGAAAGACAGCGAAGAGCGCGTGAAAATGAACATGGAGCGCATCCAGTACTGGCTGGATCAGGGCGCACAGCCCACCGACCGGATCGCACGCATGCTGGAAGCAGCCGGCGCCCGCGACAAGGCCGAGCGCAACAACCCCAACAAGGGCACCCCGGGCAAGAAAGCTCAGGAACGCGCTGAGGAAAAGGCGGCCAAGGCTGCTGAAGCTGCGGCTCCGGTTGAAGAAGCAGCTGCGGAAGAATAAGCAGGCGGGCACGTGCGGGATCAGGCTTTTTCAGACGATTTTCGCACGCAGTTCGATCTGTTGCTGCGGCTCCGGCGTGATGTGCGCCGGTTCCGCACCGACCCTGTGGACGAGGCAGTGCTGACGCGCTGCCTCGACGCATTTCGGCTGGCCCCTTCGGTGGGGCTGAGCGAACCCTGGCGCGTCATTCGCGTCGAAAGTCAGGCCGTGCGCGACGCGGCGCTGAAGAATTTCCAGACGGCCAATGCCGATGCGTTGACCGGCTATTCCGGCGAAAAGGCGCAGCTTTACAGCCGTTTGAAGCTGTCGGGGATGCAAGAGGCCCCGGTGCAACTGGCAGTGTTCTGCGACGATGCCACCGACAAGGGGCAAGGGCTGGGTGCGGGCACGATGCCCGAGATGCGGCGCTATTCGGTGGTCTCGGCCATCACCCTGTTCTGGCTGACCTTGCGCGCGCAGGGGCTGGGGCTGGGCTGGGTGTCCATTCTGGACCCAGACCAGATGGCGCGCGATCTGGATGTGTCAGATGACTGGCGGCTGATCGGCTATTTCTGCGTGGGCTGGCCCGAAACCTTATCGGATACGCCGGAACTGGAACAGGTCGGTTGGGAAAACCGGACCTCTGCCCTGCCGATCGAGGTAAGATAGATATGTTCGGATTGTTACGGCTTCCCATCCTGCTGATGATCGCCTTTATTGTCGGCGTGTTCTTTGAACGCAGCAACCAGCGCGAGGCCTGCGAGGGGATCGGGCGATGGCAGAACGGGCTATGTGTGACGGGTGGTCAAAATGAGTGATCTGATCTGCGTCGGCAGCATTGCCGGATCATACGGTGTGCGCGGCGAGGTGCGCTTGAAAAGCTTCTGCGCCGTGCCGGAAGATATCGAGACCTATTCTCCGCTGACGGACGAGGCCGGAAAAGAACGCTATCCGTTGGTCCTGACCCGGTCGATCAAGAACGGCTTTGCCGCGCGGCTTGGCGGGGTTGAGACCAAAGAACAGGCCGATGCGATCAACGGCCTGCGGCTTTACGCGCGGCGCGATCAGTTGCCCTCGCTGCCCGATGACGAATTCTACCACACCGACCTGATCGGGCTTGAGGTCTATGACACCGGCGGCACGTTGCTGGGCCGGGTGAAATCGGTGCAGAATCACGGCGCGGCGGACCTGTTAGAGCTGCACGGGCCGGGGTTGAAGGCCACCGTATTGCTGCCCTTTACGCTTGAGGCGGTGCCGACGGTCGATCTGGATAAGGGCCGCATCGTAGCCGACCCGCCCGAGGGCCTGCTGTAATGCGGCGGGTTCTGCTGCATCTGGGGTTCCATAAGACCGGGACCACCGCTGCGCAGTCTTTTCTGTTCGAGAACCGCAGCCTGATCTGGCCGCACCACGCGCTGGTGCTGCCCTATCGGACTCGCCATTCGGGGCTGTCGGATGCCGCGACGCGCTATTCGCTTTATGGCACGCCCGGGGCGCTTGAGGATTTCCGCGACCAGATGCGCCGCTTTCTGAAATCGCTGACCTTTGGCCGCAAACGTGGCTTGGTGCTGAGCGAAGAGAATTTCTCGGGCCTGCGCCCCAGCCGCAACCCGGCGGTGGGGTATGAGACGGCACCCGCGCTGGCCACCTGTCTGGTCGATCTGGTCCGCGAACGGTTCAAACGCGAAGAGGTGCAGATCACGCTGTATCTGTCGGTCCGCCAGCGCGAAAGCTGGCTGCGCAGCCTCTGGGCGCATGACCTGCAACGCACCCGACTGGTGCTGGATTTCGGCACGTTCCGCGACCGGATGGCCCCGGTGGCGGAACCACAATCTGTCGCCGAAGAAATCCGGGGCCGCCTGCCCTCGGTGCTGGTGCGCAACCAGTGGCTGGAGGATCTGCAGACGCGGCCCTTCGGCCCTGGCACGCCTTTTGCCGATTTCCTCGACCTGCCCGAAGCCGAGGCCGCAAAGCTGGTCGGCCCGACCCGCAGGAACTCGGGCCTGCCCGACGGTCTGCTGGCGCAGATGTTGGATATGAACCGGTCCGCTCTGGACGACGCGGCGCTGATCGAGCAGAAGGCGGCTTTGGTGGAACACGCCCAGACAGAACTGATCGGCACAACATGACGGACACGCCCGGAAAATCCCATGGCCGCAAAGCCATCCGCCCGACGCTGAAACCGCGCGAGCTGATGACACCCACGCCCGACCTGCACGGGGTGTGGAAGGCCAAGATCATCACCCTGTTTCCATCGGCCTTCCCCGGCGTGCTGGGCGAAAGCCTGACCGGCAAGGCGCTGCAGGAAGGTCTATGGCAGCTGGAAACCGTCGATCTGCGCCAGTTCGGTGTTGGCAAGCACCGCAATGTCGATGACACGCCCGCAGGCGGCGGCGCGGGCATGGTACTGCGCGCCGATGTGCTGGGCGAGGCGATCGAGCACACCATGGCCGGGGTGCAGGGCAACTGGCCGCTGATCTACCTCAGCCCGCGGGGCCGTCGGATGGACCAGCAGATGATGCAAAACCTTGCGCGCTGTGATGGCATGACCCTGCTGTGTGGCCGTTTCGAGGGTGTCGATGAACGGGTGCTGGACCATTACGGCGTACAGGAAGTGTCCTTGGGCGATTTCGTCATGACCGGCGGCGAGATCGCGGCGCAGGCCCTGATCGACGCCACGGTGCGGCTGATCCCCGGCGTTCTGGGCAATCAGGCCTCGACCGAGGAGGAGAGCTTTTCCTCTGGCCTGCTGGAGCATCCGCAATACACCCGCCCCGCCGACTGGAAAGGCCGCGCGATCCCGGATGTTCTGATGTCGGGCCACCATGGCCGCATCGCGGAATGGCGGCACGAGATGTCGGAACAGATCACCCGCGACCGGCGGCCCGATCTGTGGGCGCACTATGAGGCGTCGAAAGACGACGACTAGCCGCCCGCCTTCCACCGCGCCCAGATGTCGGGCGTGCCGTTGAACGTGTTGATATCCACCTTGCCCTGCACCCCCGGCACCAGCCCGGTGCCGGTGTATTGCCAGAACCGCCAGATCGCGCGCGGATAGACGTTGCGGGGATGGCCCGCGACCGAGCGCAGCCAGAACTCGGTCTTGGGCAGGCGGGCAATGTCGGTGTCGTGGTAGAAATCCACCGTGGTATAGACGATGGGCCGGCGGCCATAGTGACGTTCGAGGATATCGAGGAACTTTTGCGCCTCGGCCCGGACGGTGCGGCCGTCGGGACGCAGGGTGCAGGTCTTGGAATGCGGCGTCCATTCCATGTCCAGAACATGCGGCAGGTCCGCCCCTTTGGGGACGTTTTGGATGAACCAGCGGGCCTGCTCATGCGCAGGGCGGCAGAAATAGTAGTAGTGATAAGCTCCCCATGGCACCCCCGCCGCCTGTGCGCCGCGTCGGTGTTCATCGAACATCGGGTCGGTGAAATCGCCCCCCTCGGTCGCCTTGATAAAGGCAAAACTGACGCCCGACGCGCGGGCGGTGTGCCAATCGATCGGCGGCTGCCAGCGCGACACATCCAATCCGTGGACGGGGTAGTGGCCGGGGTGACGTCCGTCCCACGGATGCGGATCAGCGTCGCCAAAGGCCGGGTAGATCACCGACGGAGGGGTGGTGTCCGCAAAGGCCCTCGTCTCGACCTGTTGCGGTGGCGGGCTGCTGCGTCCGCAGGACAGAACTGCAAGGGCCATCGCGGCCAGCAAGAGGGCATTGCGCATCATCTGTAAGGTCTCAAATCTGCTCTTATAATTCTCTCCAGAATGCCTGATCGGCAGCACAACGCAATGGTGCAGTTTGCGGGCGGCGGAAACGCACCGCCCGGGCGCGGAAGCAGGGCAATTAGGGCTTGATCCCTGTCCGCAAATTCCTTAAACGACCGCAATCCGGTGCCGCATCACGCGACTCCGGTGTTTTGGTTTGCATCATGGCGCAACGCTTGGCTTTCTTCTGCTTTGGCGTGTCATCGCAGACCAGACCAAAGGAACATTCGATCTGACCTCTGGCGGGCTGCATCGCAGGACCCGGTGAAGACCAAGAGCTCTCAGCCCGTGCCCAAACTTCGTGGACCAACCACGAGCATATAGGAGTAAATGCGATGGACCTGATCGCACAGCTTGAGGCGGAACAAATTGCCGCCCTGGGGAAAGACATCCCCGATTTCAAAGCCGGTGACACAATCCGCGTCGGCTTTAAAGTGACCGAAGGGTCGCGTACCCGCGTGCAGAACTACGAAGGCGTCTGCATCGCGCGCAAAGGTGGCGACGGCATCGCCGGCTCGTTCACCGTCCGTAAGATTTCGTTTGGCGAAGGCGTGGAGCGTGTGTTCCCGCTGCATTCGACCAATATCGACAGCATCACCGTTGTCCGCCGTGGCCGCGTTCGTCGCGCCAAACTGTACTATCTGCGCACCCGTCGCGGTAAATCCGCACGTATCGCAGAGGTCACCAACTACAAGCCCAAGGCTGGCGCCGAGGCGTAAGGAGCGGAAAGATGAAAAAAGACATCCATCCCGATTATCACGTCATCAACGTCAAAATGACCGATGGCACCGTGGTTCAGATGAAATCCACTTGGGGCGCCGAGGGCGACCAGCTGGCCCTGGAAATCGACCCCTCCTCGCACCCTGCGTGGACCGGTGGCGGCACCCGTCTGATGGACGCTGGTGGCCGTGTGTCGAAGTTCAAGAAGAAATACGAAGGTCTGGGTTTTTAATCCCGACCCCCCGATTCGAATGCGAAAGGCCGTCCATCAGGACGGCCTTTTTTGTTTGGACATCGCACCCTGCCGTCTGAACGATTTCATTAAATGAAATCGGGCCGGAAACTTTCAAAGTTTCCGGGCACCCCGGGCAGCGCCGCGGCCTAAAAGTCGATCTCGACCCCCGGCAGGTTCAGTTCTTTCATCATATCGCGCAGTTCCTGCCGCGCGGCGATATTCGAGATATTGAGCTGCTTGACCCCGATATCCTTGAGATCCAGCAGCGTCAGCCCGCGCGGGAACAGTTCGCGGAAAATCACCCGTTCAGAAAAGCCCGAGGCGACGCGGAAACCGATGCGCTGCGACAGCATCTCGATGGCGCGCTGCATCTTTTCCTTGTTGACCATGCGCTGGGTGCCGACCCGGTTGCGCACCACTACCCAGTCGATGGGCTTCAGCCCGGCCTGCGCGCGCAGTTGCCGGGCGTTCCAGACCATCTCGGAATAGACGGAAGGCCCAAGGATTTTCTCGCCCTTGGAATCGATCCGCGCCAGCAGGTCGAAATCGATGAAACTGTCGTTCAGCGGTGTGACCAGCGTATCGGCCAGCGAATGCGCTACCTGGCTGAGCCGGGTGTGCGAACCGGGGCAGTCGATCAGGATGAAGTCGCTGTCGCTTTCCAGTTCGGCCACCGCAGCCGACAGGCGGTGATCATAGATGTTCTCGCCCGGTTTCAGGGTGCTGGCGTCGATCTCGGGTAAGTCGTGATGACGCGGGCTGGGCAGGGACAGGTCCGCGCCGTTCAGGAAATTCAGCCGGTTCTCGAAATACCGCCCCAGACTGCGCTGCCGCAGGTCCAGATCCAGGGTGCTGACCTTGTGCCCCAGCCGCGCCAGAGCGGTGGCCACATGCATCGACACGGTCGATTTGCCAGCGCCGCCCTTTTCGTTCCCGACCACGATGATATGTGCCATGCCTGTATTCCCAAGTCCCGCCGTGTTTACCCACACGTTGTTGGCACCCACTATATGTTGTGTAGCAGGGGAAGGGAAGAACCTGAGGCCCTCATGATGCGCAATATCAGGCTCTGAATCGGAAAACCATGTGCTGGGCGGGGGTTAGGATGAATCCTTGCCAAATTGATACCTCTGTTTCAATGTCCCCGGCGGGGTTTCACGGACAGGAGCACGCTTTGGACCATCTGTTTCTGAACGTCCTGAACGTGGTTCTGCCGGTGCTGATCTGCGCCGGAATCGGCTATGGGCTGGCCGTGATCAAGGCGCCCTTCGAAAACAAAGTCATCGGCGGGATCGTCTCGAACGTGGGATATCCGACGCTGATCCTGTCGCATCTGTCGACCACGAAGATCGCGATTGGTACCTTTCTGGACGTCATGACCGCCGCGGCGCTGGCGATCGCGGGCTTCGGCGTGTTGGGGTTCGCGGCCCTGAAGCTATTGCGGCTGCCGGTGCGGGCGTTCCTGACGCCGCTGATGCATGGCAATGTGGGCAATATCGGTCTGCCGATCACCCTGCTGGCGCTGGGGAATGCGGGGATGGCCTATACGATGGGCTTTGTGGTGGTGGTACTGATCAGCATCTTCACCCTTGGCATGTGGATCCCCGCCGGAACCTTTTCGGTCAGGAAACTGATGACCTCACCGATCATCTATGCGGTGGCTCTGTCGCTGGTGTTGATGGGCACCGGCTACAGCCTGCCGCAGCCGGTGGCCAAATCCTTCGACATTCTGGGCGGGCTGTCGATCCCGCTGATGCTGCTGACGCTGGGGCATACGCTGGCCACGCTGCGGATCAACAGCCTGGGCCGCGCCGTCCTGCTGACCGGGCTGCATCTGCTGATGGCGGTGGTCATCGCCGGGACACTGGTCTGGGCCTTCGGCTTTACCGGGGCCGAGCGCGCCGCAGTGATCCTGTGCTGCTTGATGCCGTCTTCGGTGGCGACCTATCTGTTCATCGACCAGCATGTGCCGGAATACGGGCCGGATGTCGCCGGGTTCATCCTGGTCTCGACGCTGGCGACGATTCTGGTGCTGCCGCTGGCGCTGGCCTATTGGGTCTGACCGGCCCCGGAAACTTTGATAGTTTCCGGTTCGATTTCATTGAATGAAATCGCCTGCTAAGCGTCTGCGGCGTCATAGACTGTGAACAGCTCTTTCGGCTCGGCCACGCCGCGCAGCATGTAGCGCCCGACCGAAATCAGCTCTTGCGGACAAGGCTGCGCCGCGCGCGCAACGTCGTCCGACAGCAGGATACGCTGCCCCAGAGACCGGTGCATCCCCGAGATCCGCGCGGTCTGGTTTACCGCCGGGCCGATCACGGTGAAATCCAGACGGCTGTCGGCACCGATATTGCCATAGAGAATCTCGCCCGAATGCAGCGCCAGCGTATAGTTCGCCACCGGCTGCCCCTGAGACTGGCGTTGCGTGTTCAGCGCGACCATACGCTCCTGCAGCACCGAGACCGCGCCCAGCGCCGCGCGGGCGTCTTCGTCAATCTCGCCGACATCAAACATCGCCATCACCCCGTCGCCCATGAATTTCAGGATGCTGCCGCCGCAATCATGAACCACATCCACCGCCACGGCGAGGTAGTCATTCAGCATGTCGATGATCTCGATCCCCGGCAATTCCTCGGACAGGCTGGTGAAGCCTTCCAGATCGAAATTCCAGATCACGGCATCGATCTGCTGCAGCGACCCCCGGCGGATTTCACCCGACAACACGCGCTGCCCCGCATCGCGTCCCAGATAGACCCGCATCAGATCCTGTGACACCCGCGCGTTCGAGGCCGATTTCAGCGCCAGCCCCAGATGTGGCAGCGCGGCGTTGATCAGGTCCAGATCTGCGTCGCAGAACCCCTCGGGCGCGTTGCTGGCCCAGGACATCAGCACCCCGTCGATGGCCTTTTTCGCATCTCGTCGGTTGCTGTGACTGGGCACGTCAAAGCTGATGCCGGTGGCAAAATAATCGGTCGCCCCATGTTCGCGCAGATCATTCAGCAGCGGGAACCGGCTGGCCTCGTTCTGGTCCACCAGCCGCTCGCGGATCACGTCGACATCTTCGTTCAGAATGGTATAGAGCGGGCTTTTCTGCCACTCCTCGCTGGGTGTCTCGGAATATTCGTGGGTCTGAAAATCGCCGCCACGCCCCTGGTACCAGCTATAGCCGGTGCCGCCATAGACGGGGTGCAGCGCGGGCTGGGCGGCGTGGAACCGCATCAGCGGCACACCCAGATCGACCAGCCGGTTGCAATAGCCGTCCAGCAGATCTTCCTTATCCGCGCCCTCAAGGCCGCGCGTCACCAGCCAGTCGATCAGAGCATGGGATTTCGCCGCGTTGGGGTCCGGGGCTGTCATATCACGTTCCTGTGTCCGTTCTGCTGACAATCTGGGGACGGTTGCCTGGAATTACCAGTGCGTCAGTCCATCCCCGCCAGACGCCGCAGCATCATGCGCAGCAAAGCGGCCTCGCCGGTGGTAAAGCGCGCCGCCAGCTTTGCATCATAATCCCGGGCAATGTCGCGCAATTCCCGATACACCGCCTGACCCGCGCTTGTCAGCGATAGCTGTTCAACCCGCCGGTCATTTTCATCCCGCAGCCTTTGCAGATATCGGCGCTGTTCCAGCTTGCGCACGGCGCGGCTGATCTTGGTCTTGTGGATCTTGGCCCGCAGCCCGATATCCTTGGCGTTCATCTCGCCATAATTGCCAAGGTGAAACAGCACCCGCCATTCGGTGCGCAACATCCCATAGCGGTCCTTGTAGACGCGCTGAAACTCCAACGAGCTTTCCTCGGCCGCCTGATTCAACAGGAAAGGCAGGAAATTTCGCAGATCAAACTCATCTTCTTCATTATTCTTCTGCGCCATTCTTGTTAGTTACAAAATCAACTATTATTCGACAAGCAGTAACTTGAAGGAGCGTCCGATGAATCGCCCCACCGATCCGCACAAGATGACCCAGGCCAGCACACCCGTTGGCACCCATCCCGGCTATATGCCCGGCTTTGGCAACGACTTTGAAACCGAGGCCCTGCCCGGTGCGCTGCCGCAGGGGATGAACAGCCCGCAGAAATGTAACTATGGCCTATATGGCGAGCAACTCAGCGGCACAGCCTTCACCGCCAACCCGCCCGAGCGCACTTGGTGCTATCGCATCCGACCCTCGGTGAAGCATTCGCATCGGTATGAGAAGATCGATCTGCCCTACTGGAAATCGGCCCCGTGCGTCGATCCCGACGTGATCTCGCTGGGCCAGTACCGCTGGAACCCGGTGCCACATTCGGATGAAGGCCTGACATGGCTGACCGGGATGCGCACGATGACCACCGCAGGTGACGTGAACACTCAGGTCGGCATGGCCAGCCACATCTATTTGGTCACCGAGTCGATGGTGGATGACTATTTCTTCTCGGCCGATTCCGAGCTGCTGGTGGTGCCGCAGGAAGGCCGCCTGCGCTTTGCCACCGAGATGGGCATCATCGATCTGGAACCGAAAGAGATCGCCATCATACCCCGTGGCCTGCTCTACCGCGTCGAAGTTCTGGAAGGCCCCGCGCGCGGCTTTGTCTGCGAGAACTACGGCCAGAAATTCGAACTGCCGGGCCGCGGCCCGATCGGGGCCAACTGCATGGCCAACCCGCGTGATTTCAAGGCGCCGGTGGCGGCATTTGAGGATCGCGAGGTGCCTTCGACCGTGACGATCAAATGGTGCGGGCAATTCCACACGACAAAGATCGGCCACAGCCCGTTGGACGTGGTCGCATGGCATGGGAACTATACGCCCTACAAATACGACCTGCGCACCTATTGCCCGGTCGGCGCGATCCTGTTCGATCATCCCGACCCGTCGATTTTCACGGTGCTGACCGCGCCCTCGGGGCAGCCGGGCACGGCCAATATCGACTTTGTCCTGTTCCGCGAACGCTGGATGGTGATGGAAGATACGTTCCGCCCACCCTGGTATCACAAGAACATCATGTCCGAGCTGATGGGCAATATCTACGGTCAGTATGACGCCAAGCCGCAGGGCTTTGTCCCCGGCGGCATGAGCCTGCACAACATGATGATCCCGCATGGGCCAGACAAGGAAGCCTTTGAAAAGGCGTCTAATTCCAATCTTGGCCCGGACAAGCTGGACAACACCATGTCGTTCATGTTCGAAACCCGCTTTCCGCAACATCTGACCGCATTTGCGGCCACCGAAGCCCCGTTGCAGGATGACTACATCGATTGTTGGAGCGACATCGAAAAGAAATTCGACGGCACCCCCGGCAAGAAATGAACACCGTCTGCGATCCGAGAATATTCGTCGAATAATCTCGGACTCTGACAAAGGTCTGGAGACACTATGTCCTTGAAGAAATCCTGGGTCACATCGGCCAATTCCGCCGACCACCCGTTTCCGCTGAACAACCTGCCCTATGGGGTTTTTTCGACCGAAAAAACCGAACCCCGCTGCGGCGTGGCCATCGGTGACATGATCCTCGACGTGACTGCGGCCGAGGCTGACGGGCTGATCGCGCTGGCTGACGAACCCCTGTTCGACCTGCCCTTCTGGAACCCGCTGATGGAAGAAGGCCCCGCCGTCTGGGCTGCCCTGCGCGACCGCCTGACCGCACTGCTGGCCGAAGGTTCGGACGAACAGCACAAGGTCGAAGGCTTGCTGATCCCGCAGGACGAGGCCGAGATGCACATGCCCTTCGCGGTCAGCGAATACACCGATTTCTATGCAGGCCGGAACCATGCCTTCAACGTCGGCACCATGTTCCGCGGCCCCGAAAACGCGCTGCCGCCCAACTGGCTGCACATCCCCATCGGCTATAACGGGCGCGCGTCGTCGGTCGTGGTCTCGGGCACCGATATCCGCCGCCCATGGGGTCAGCTGAAATCCCCCGATCAGGACCTGCCCGCCTTCCTGCCCTGCCGCCGCCTTGACATCGAGCTTGAGATGGGCGCCATCGTCGGCACGCCCTCGGATGGCCCGATTTCGGTGCAGGAGGCAGATGACGCCATCTTTGGCTATGTGCTGCTAAACGACTGGTCGGCGCGCGACATTCAGGCCTGGGAATACCAGCCGCTGGGCCCGTTTCAGGCGAAGGCCACGGCCACCTCGATCAGCCCCTGGATCGTAACCAAGGCCGCGCTGGAACCGTTCCGCTGCGACACGCCCGCGCGCGAATTCGAGCTGCTGGATCACCTGAAGGATTGCGGACCGATGCTCTATGACATCGACCTGTCGATCACGATGGCCCCCGAGGGCCAGCCGGCAACGACCATCGCCGCGACGAACTATAACCAGATGTATTATTCGGCCGCGCAGCAACTGGCCCATCACACGACCTCGGGCTGCCCGATGAACGCAGGCGATCTGCTGGGCTCGGGCACCATCTCGGGGCCGACCAAGCCCGAGCGCGGCTCGTTGCTGGAACTCAGCTGGGGCGGGAAAGAACCGCTGACGCTGGACACCGGCGAGACCCGCAGCTTTATCGAGGACGGAGACACGCTGACCCTGACAGGCGCTGCCAAAGGCCACGGCTATACCATCGGCTTCGGCGACTGCACCGGCACCGTCCTGCCCGCGCTTGAAAACCCATACGCACGATAAGGAACCCAACATGGCCAAGGCATTCGCATCCCAGGGGGATATGACCGAAAAGAAGATCTCGTTCACCGAGGTGGGCGAGGGCCTTTACGCCTTTACCGCCGAGGGCGACCCGAACTCGGGCGTCATCATCGGTGATGACAGCGTGATGATTGTCGAGGCGCAGGCGACCCCGCGCTTAGCCCAAAAGGTGATCGAATGCGTGCGCTCGGTGACGGACAAGCCGATCACCCATGTGGCGCTGACCCATTACCACGCGGTCCGCGTCCTGGGCGCCAGCGCGTTCGGCGCGCAACAGATCCTGATGTCGGACATGGCCCGCGCCATGGTCGTGGAACGCGGGCAAGAGGATTGGGACAGTGAATTCCAACGCTTCCCGCGCCTGTTTGAAGGGCATGAAAGCATCCCCGGCCTCACATGGCCGACCACCACGTTCAGCGATACGATGACGGTCTATCTGGGTAACCGCCGGGTCGATCTGATGCATCTGGGCCGTGCCCACACGGCGGGCGATATCGTCATTCATGTGCCCGACCAGAACGTCATGTTCACCGGTGACATCGTCGAATACCACTCGGCCTGCTACTGCGGCGACGGGCATTTCAGCGACTGGGGCGATACGCTGGATGAGATCAAGTGGTTTGACGTGGACGCGATTGCTCCGGGGCGGGGCGACGCCCTGATCGGCAAGGACATGGTCAACGCGGCCATCGAAAACACCCGCGATTTCGTCGACAGCACCTATCGCCCCGCGGCCAAGGTCGCGGCGCGCGGCGGCAGTCTGAAAGAAGCCTGGGACGCGGTGCGCGCGGAATGCGACCCGAAATTCGCCGACTACGCGATCTATGAACATTGCCTGCCCTTCAACGTCGCCCGCGCCTATGACGAGGCGCGCGGCATCGACACCCCCCGCATCTGGACCGCCCAGCGCGATCTTGAGATGTGGGAGGCCCTGCAAGGCTAAGAATTCCGGGCCGTTTTTGATCCAGATCGTGGCGGCCCGGATTTGACGATGAAACGTTAAGCTGAGCCCTCCGCGCGACACCGCGTCGGAGACCGGATGAGGTACGCCCGGCGCGCAGAACACTGGGGAGAGAGACCGTGAACAAGATCTTCGAAGTTCCACTTTATGCCTACGAGGCCAGCCCGGACCAGTCGGCTTCGGCACCGGTTCGCCATCAGGTCATCGTCATCGGCGCAGGCCCCGTGGGTCTGGCCGCTGCCATCGATCTGGCCCAGCAGGGGGTCGAGGTTCTGGTGCTGGACGACAATGACAAGGTCAGCTTCGGCAGCCGCGCCATCTGTTTCGCCAAACGCCCGCTGGAAATTCTGGATCGTCTGGGCTGTGGCCAGCCGATGGTGGACAAGGGCGTTCTGTGGAACACCGGCAAGGTGTTCTTCGACGAACGCCAGGTCTATGAGTTCGACCTGCAGCCCGACAGCGGCGATCAGCGCCCCGCCTTCATCAACCTGCAGCAGTATTACTTCGAAGAATATCTGGTCGACCGGGTCCGCGAATTGCAGGCCCAGGGCGCGCCGATCGAGATCCGCGGCCGCAACAAGGTCGAGGCGGTCGGCACCCATCACGACCACACCAAGCTTGAAGTCGAAACCCCCGAAGGGTCCTATACGGTCGAGGCCGACTGGGTGATCGCATGTGACGGTGCCGCCTCGCCCATGCGCACCATGCTGGGCAAAGATTTCGTGGGCCGCGTGTTCGAAGACAACTTCCTGATCGCCGATGTGATCATGGAGGCGGATTTCCCCTCGGAGCGCTGGTTCTGGTTCGATCCGCCCTTCAACAAGGGCCAGTCGGCGCTGCTGCACAAGCAACCCGACGGGGTCTGGCGCATCGATCTGCAACTGGGCTGGGACATCGACAAGGAACGTGAAAAGCGCCCCGAAAACGTCATCCCCCGCCTCAAGGCGATGCTGGGCGAAGATGTTCAGTTCGAACTGGAATGGGTCAGCATCTATACCTTCCAGTGCCGCCGGATGGAGCAATTCCGCCATGGCCGCGTGATCTTTGCCGGCGACAGCGCCCATCAAGTCAGCCCGTTTGGCGCGCGTGGGGCCAATTCCGGCCTGCAGGACACCGACAACCTGTGCTGGAAGCTGAAACTGGTGATCGACGACAAAGCGCCCGAGTCGTTGCTGGACAGCTATGATACCGAGCGTATCCACGGTGCGGATGAGAACATCCTGAACTCGACCCGCTCGACCGATTTTATCACGCCGAAATCGCAGATGTCCCGCCTGATGCGCGACGCGGTGCTGGATCTGAGCGAGCATTACGATTTCGCCCGTCCCATGGTGAACTCGGGCCGGCTGAGCGTGCCGTGCGTCTACGACGGCTCACCGCTGAATTCGGCGGATGCGTTGAATGGCCCGGCCCAGACCCGCCCCGGTGCGCCCTGCCCCGATGCGCCTTTGGGCGACGGTTTCCTGCTGTCGAAGCTGGCCGGGCAGTTCACGCTGCTGACCATCGACACCGATGCACCGGATGAGATTGAGGTCGACGGGGTCGTGGTCAAGCGCCTTGCTCTCTCGGTCAAGGACGACCCCACGCTGACGCTGAAGCGCCGCTATCTGGGCGATGCGACCAGCGCGGTCTACCTGATCCGTCCCGATCAGCATGTGGCAGCGCGCCGCGACAGCTATGAAGAAAACGCATTCCGGCACGCGGTCCGCCGCGCCACCGGCAAGGAGTAAGCGATATGACCGATCTGATCCTGTCTCCCAACCTGACCCATGCGGATGATTTCTATGCCGACCTGCTGGCCGCGCATGAGGGTCTTGATAAAGCCGACAGCGACGCGCTGAACGCGCGGCTGGTGTTGGTGCTGGCCAACCACATCGGCGACAACGCCGTGCTGAAACAGGCGCTGGACGCCGCCGCGCTGAAACAAGGATAAGCGTTATGAAAATCGAACAGATTCACCACGTCGCCTATCGCTGCAAGGACGCGAAAGAGACCGTCGAATGGTATGGCAAGATGCTGAACATGGATTTCATTCTGGCGATTGCCGAAGACCATGTGCCCTCGACCCATGAACCCGATCCCTACATGCACCTGTTTCTGGATGCCGGGAACGGCAACGTGCTGGCCTTCTTTGAACTGCCCACCAAGCCCGAAATGGGCCGCGATCCGAACACCCCGAAATGGGTGCAGCACATTGCCTTTAAGGTAAAGGACCGCGACGAGTTGATCGCCTTCAAGGACCACCTCGAGGCCAACGGGGTCGAGGTTCTGGGCGTGACCGACCATTCGATCTTTCACTCTATCTATTTCTTCGATCCAAACGGGCACCGTGTCGAACTGGCTTGCCCGGACCCGGAAGAAGAGGCGATGCTGGCCCGGCTGGATTCGGTCAAATGGGATATGCTTGAGGAATGGTCGCGCACCAAGAAGGCGCCTCAGCACGCCGACTGGCTGCACGCCAAGGAACTGAGCAAGGGTTGAACGCTGAATGACCGAAGTTGTTCTGTACGATTACTGGCGGTCCTCGGCCAGCTACCGGTTGCGGATCGCGCTGAACCTGGCGGGCATCGCTTACCGCCCGGTGGTGGTCGATCTGGTCGGCGGGGCCCATCGCGCGCCAGAGCATCTGGAGCGCAATCCGCAAGGGCTGGTGCCGGTGCTTGAGATTGACGGGCTGCGCCTGACGCAGTCGCTGGCGATCCTCGATTATCTGGACGAGACCCGGAAGATGGGCCTGCTCCCGCAGGATCCGGCCCGCCGGGCCGCAGCGCGGGCGCTGGCCCATAGCATTGCGGTGGATATTCACCCGGTCTGCAACCTTTCAGTGGCGCGCCACGCAACTGCGCTGAGCGGTGGGGCTGGCGACATGCCCGGCGACTGGATGCGTCACTTCATCCGCCCCGGCCTGCTCGCCTTCGAGGCGCTACTGGTCGGGTTCGATCAGACGCCATTCTGCACCGGCGATACGCCCGGCCTGGCCGATATCTGCCTGATCCCGCAGCTCTACAACGCGCGGCGCTGGGAGGTCGATCTGTCCGAAATGCCGCGCCTGCTGGCGGTCGAGGCCGTCTGTACGGACCATCCCGCCTTTGCGGCGGCACACCCGGATCTGCACGCCCCCGCCTGAGCCTGCGCACAAGGTCTGTGTGTCGGCGCGCGTGGGCAAATCCCGCCCGCGGGCATAGGTTGGGCGCATCCGACACACGGGAGGCCCAAATGCCCGAGATCACCGGCTATCACGCCCATGTCTATTTCGACGCCGATACGCAGGAAACTGCGCGGCAGCTTTGCGAAGAAGCCGCGCACCTGTTCCCAGACTTGCAGATGGGCCGGATGCACGCCCGAAATGTCGGCCCGCACCCGCGCTGGAGCTGCCAGTTGGGCTTTCCCGCAGGGGTGTTCGATCAGGTTTTTCCTTGGCTGATCCTGAACCGGCAGGGATTGACCGTCTTTACCCATCCCGAGACTGGCGATCATCTGACTGATCATCGCGATCGCGCCGTCTGGATGGGTGAGATGTTGGAGCTGGATCTGTCAATCTTTGACTGAGTGTCTGCGCTTTGCCGACGGTTGGGGGCTCTGCCCCCGTCGCAGCAGGCTGCGACTCCCCCGAAGTATTTTTGAACAGAAGAAGCAGGGGAGCGGTGGGGCGAAGGCCGCGCCTTTGGGGGGCTTGGTGGGGTCGGGTCTCGCGAAACAAACCTGCAGGCCGGGGCGATTTTGATACACTGGCGCTATTCTATGGGCTAATCTGGCCCTACTGCGCGGGTCTCATTCGCGCTGATCTACGACATCACGTTCCCGCGCGCCCCTCTGGGCGTCTGATCCCGGCGCGCCCACCCTGAAAGGACCTGTCATGGACGGCACGTTCAACGAAAATGACCTCTCGCGCATTGTCGAAGCCGATCGCGCCCATATCTGGCATCATCTGATCCAGCATAAGCCCTTCGAGACCAATGATCCGCGCATCATTGTCGAGGGCAAGGGGATGCGCGTCTGGGACCAGAACGGCAAAGAGCATCTGGATGCGGTTTCCGGTGGGGTCTGGACCGTGAATGTGGGCTATGGCCGCGAAACCATTTGCAAGGCCGTTTATGACCAGTTGATGAAGCTGTGTTATTTTGCGCAGTCCGCGGGTTCGATCCCGGGATCGATCTTTGCCGAAAAGCTGATTGGCAAGATGCCGGGCATGAGCCGGGTCTACTATACCAACTCGGGCTCGGAGGCGAACGAGAAGGCGTTCAAGATGGTCCGTCAGATCGCCCATAAGCGGTATGGCGGCAAGAAGACCAAGATCTTGTACCGCGACCGCGATTATCATGGCGGCACCCTGGCGGCGATGTCCGCAGGTGGCCAGGACGAGCGTAATGCGCAATACGGACCCTTCGCCCCCGATTTCGTGCGCGTGCCGCATTGCATGGAATACCGCAAGCACGAATTGGACGGCGCGCCCGAGGAGAATTTCGGCGAATGGGCCGCCGATCAGATCGAAGAGGTCATCCTGCGCGAAGGCCCCGACACCGTGGGTGCGCTGTGCCTTGAGCCGGTGACCGCAGGGGGCGGCGTCATCGAAGCGCCCGAAGGCTATTGGCAGCGGGTTCAGGAGATTTGCAAGAAATACGACATCCTGCTGCATATTGATGAGGTCGTCTGCGGCGTGGGCCGGACCGGCACATGGTTCGGCTATCAGCATTACGATGTGAAGCCCGATTTCGTGACGATGGCCAAGGGCGTCGCCTCGGGCTATGCGGCGATTGCCTGTCTGGTTACCACCGAAGAGGTGTTCGAGATGTTCAAGGACGATGCCTCGGACCCGCTGAACTACTTCCGCGATATCTCGACCTTTGGTGGCTGCACCGCAGGGCCTGCCGCGGCGGTCGAGAACATGCGTATCATTGAGGATGAGAACCTGCTGGGCAATTGCACGGCGATGGGCGAGCGCATGAGGGGCAATCTTCAGGCGCTGATGGAAAAGCACAAGGTCGTCGGCGATGTGCGCGGCAAGGGCCTGTTTCTGGGGGCCGAACTGGTCGCGGATCGCTCGACGCGCGAAGCCGTCGACGAGAAGCTGGCGCAGGCGGTTGTGGCCGACTGCATGGCGCAAGGTGTGATCATCGGCGTCACCAACCGTTCGGTGCCCGGCAAGAACAACACGCTTTGCTTCTCGCCCGCGCTGATCGCGACGCCGGACGACATCGACCAGATCACCGACGCCGTGGATGGCGCGTTGGGTCGGGTGTTCGGCTGAGGCGAACAGCCGTTGCCGGTTTCAGAAAACCCGCCGATCAACGGCGGGTTTTTTTTGTTCGCCTATCAGAAATTCCAGCTTAGACCGGCCAGGAAATTCGGACCCTGAGCGGCATCGCCGATCTCATGCTCGGCGGTGACCTCGAACCGCATGTTGTTGGGCAGGTCATGCTCATATCCGACCAGCAGGCTGGCTCCGGTGAAATCGGTCGATGCGAAAGACAGGGTCTGCGTATCCGAGAAGACCGTCACCTCGGCATCGGTATCGCCAAGATCCCGCCGTACGACTCCGCTCAGCCGACCGATCAGAATGCCGCCATCGGCCAGCGATTTTCTGGCCTCGACCCCCACGCGCGCCTCAATGACCTCGGTGGTGGTATCGCCGACGCTTGCATTCGCGACCGAGCCGGTTTCGGTGTAGCTGTCATCTTCTTGACGGGTATAGCGGACATCGCCAAAGCCCAGCAAATCAAGAGTATCTTTGAGCTCGAAGCGGCGTTCCACACCGATATGGGCGGTGAACAGGGTGCTGTCGAAATCGGCCTCGGCGTCCGGGTTGCCGGCAACCTGTCGCGAGCGATCGGTGTCGAGCCAGCCAAAGCCCAACCCGCCTTCGACCGTAAAGGCCCCGAACTGGCGGCCAAAAGCGGCATCCAGATAGACGCCCGTGGTGTCAAAATCGGTTGTGTCGGTGTCCCCGTCAGACCGGAACACGCCCAGCCCGAAGGCCATCGTCAGGCCGTTCTCGGCCTGACCGGAATAACCGGCCACGCCGTTGAACACCGTCAGATCCGTATTGATGCCGGGGGTGTTCTCGAACCGGCGGAACTCGGCATCGATCATCGCGAAGGGACGGAACCCGCCGAAATTGCCGGCAAAGGCCTGACCCTGCGTGACCTGTTCGGGTGGATCATAGCGCAGGGCTTCGACCGTGCGGCCCACGACCGATCCGTAATAGGCCGCTATATCGCCGGACGCGGCAATATCTGCCCCGTCTATGACAGCGTAGATCGGGTCAGACCCACCCTCGTCATCGACGAACCACGCCGAGCGACCATCGGAAACCGTCGTCACAAAAGCGCCCGAGCCCGGGGCTGCAGCTTCGAAGAAAAAGACCGCGCTACCGCCCTGAGCGTCCAGATTGACCGTGTGGTCCTGAACGCGGATCAGCCCGGTCACATCATCCCGGCTGTCGATGTTCAGCGTGCCCGAGCCAGTGCCCAGATAGATCGCATATGCGTTGCCATTCGTCGCGGTGGCCGCAACACGACCCACATCGGTAATGACGCCGTCGAAGTTTTCAAACCGCAGGCCAAACGCATCCCCCTGCCCCGGCCCCGAAGCTGCCGCCATGATGGCCCCTTCGTTCGAGAACGCGCCCTGCATGTCGTTGACCCCGACCGCCGTTGCGGTCCCGCTGCCCGATCCGGCGCTGACCACAGCCTCGGCCGAGATCGAACTGGTATTCCGAATATCCCCGCGCAGCTGTCCGCCGATGTCGACACCTGCGGCTGTTGCAAGGGTCGGGCTTTCCGCCCGGGCGCTGATCATGCCGGAGTTATGAATGTTGCCGTCGACGTCCGCAGTCAGCGAATAGGCCGTTGCGATCGCCGAGGTCGCCGCCTCGGCTTCGGCCATCGCCGAACCGCTGTTATTCAGGTCGCCAGTCATCAGCCCCTGGATGAACGTTCCGACCGCAAAGGCCGAGTCTGCATTCTCGACACTTGCCTGGATTTCGCCCGAGTTTTCGAAGTTACCCGTCAGCGTACGCCCGATCAGAATTTGCGTACCGATCGCCTCGACCGACGCCCCATCCCGCCCTGTCGCAACAAGCGAGCCGCTGTTGGTGATGTTGGCGGTGACGTCCTCGTTGAACGCCAGCCCAAGGGCAAACAGATTGTTCGTTTCGCTTCCCTCAGCGAAGGAGGTAATGTTGCCCGAATTCTCCACCGACGCACCGGCCACGACAAAGTCGGCAAAGTTCAGGCCCGTGGCCACGGCCAGACCGCCCTGCCGTATCGCCCCGGTGGTGATGTCGCCCGTATTGATCACCGCGCCTCCCACCACATCGTCAAAGTCGATCCCGCGGGACACCACAAGGTTCACCGACTCCGAGATGACCTCGATGGACCCATTATTGATAATTCGCCCCCCTGGCAGGAGTTGGCTGGCAACGAACACGCCGGTACCCTGCGAAATGGCCGGAATGGGCGCGACGATCGTGCCATTGTTGGTGAAGGTGCTTGAATAGTCCGGGCTGATCGTCACCGCCGGTGCGGCACCGCTGGTCAACTCGACCGAGCCCGTCGAGGTGATCGTAATATCCTCGTCATTGCTAAAATCGAGCGGAGTGGTCTGCTGATCCGAGATCACCTGTGCCGTCGCACCGCCCGCGATCAGTGCAGCGATCGACGCCGATGCCAGAAACAGGGACGGCGCAAGGCTTGCCACCTGCCCTTTCCACCTGATCAGACGACCGCCACGCGCAACGCGTGCGCGTTCTGCCGCGCATCCATTCATGTTCCGACACCCCTACATATTTCATTCGTTAACAGATTGTAAATTTTCTACCCAGAGTCGAAGTTTGGCGCAAATGAGGCAACCGCTGCTAAACCTTTCGGCGGCCCTCTATTGCACATTCACCACACCACAGCCCTTTTGTTTCCGGAATCCGCACTATCACCAGCGCGGTTAATCATACCCGCCGCCAGACGCGATTCCCGCGCTTGACCGGCGTGGCTGGACAGGCTCGACCAGCAGAACTACCGTAGCTGCAAAGAATCCAGCAGGAGGTTTCAGCTGATGTTCAGGGCGCTTTCGCTTGCGACAACTTCGTTTTTGGTTGTGTCAACAACCGCTTATGCCGATCACCACTGTGCCGCGGGCAAGACGCTGACCGAGGGCAAGTTCACCGTCGCAACCGGTAATCCGGCCTATTACCCCTGGGTCGTCGACGACGCGCCCGAAAAGGGCGAAGGGTTCGAGGCCGCCGTGGCCTTTGCCGTGGCCCAGCAGATGGGCTTTGCCCCCGAAGATGTGGTCTGGGTCAGATCCTCGTTCGACGAGGCGATCCAGCCCGGGGCCAAGGAATTCGACGTCAACATGCAGCAATACTCGATCACGCCCGAGCGCGATCAGGTCGTTGATTTCTCGACCCCCTATTACACCGCCCCGATGGCGGTTCTGGTCAGCGCCAACGCCGCCGAAACTGCCCCGACGCTCGAGGCGTTGAAGGGGCTGCAATGGGGTGCGGTGGGCACCACCACCGCCGTGCCGCAACTGGCCCGCATCATCCAGCCCGACAACGACCCGCTGCTTTATGGTGACAACGCGGATGTCAACGCCGCGATGACCGCCAACCAGATCGACGCTGCACTGTTCGACCTGCCCACGGCCCTGTTCCTGAGCGCGGTGATGATCGAAGGGTCAAAGGTCATCGGCCAGTTCCCCGCCGATGAAAGCGACAATCCCGACCAGTTCGGAATGCTGATGGAAGAAGGCAACCCGCTGAAGGCCTGCGTCGACGCGGCACTGGCGGCACTGACCGAAAGCGGCCAACTGGCCGAAATCGAAGCCCGGTGGTTGCAGGATTCCACCGGCGTCCCCCTGATCCGGTAACATGAACAGTCGCAAGGCGGATGGCATGACCCGCCGCGAACGCTTTGAAGCGCAGCAGCGCCGCCGGTCGCTGCTGATCGCGGCGACCAGCACGATCACGGTCGTTGCTGCGCTTTGGCTTCTGGTGCCGCTGGCACCAGGCTGGGCCAAGGTCCAGCAGAGCTTTTTCAATGGCGCGGTTCTGGTGGAAACCTTCCCGAAACTGCTGGACGCATTCCGGATCAACGTGATGATCTTCGCCTGGTCGGCCCCGGCCATCGCCGTGCTTGGCCTGCTGATCGCGCTGGCGCGGGACGCCAAGTCGCCTGCGCTGTTTCCGCTGCGCATCTTCGGTGCCGCCTTCACCGATATCTTCCGCGGCGTGCCGGTGATCCTGACCGTCTATCTCATCGGGTTCGGCATCCCGGGGCTGGGCCTGCCGCGCCCATGGAATTCGCCCTATATCTGGGGCACGCTGGCGCTGGTGCTGACTTATTCCGCCTATGTCGCCGAAATCTTCCGCTCGGGCATCGACAGCGTGCACCATAGTCAGCGCGCCGCAGCCCTGTCGCTGGGCCTGTCCGAACGGCAGGTGATGCGCGACGTGGTGCTGCCGCAGGCCATCCGCAACGTGGTGCCCTCGCAGATGAACATGCTGATCGCGCTGCAAAAGGATGTCTCTCTGCTCAGCTTCATCGGCCCGGTTGAAATCTTCCGCCAAGCGGGGGTTTTCAAATCGCTGCTCGCCAACTTCACCCCTTATGTGGGCGCGGCAATCATCTTTCTGATCGTCACCGTCCCGGCCACCCGCTATGCCGATCACCTGATGGCCCGCCAGATGCGAGAGAGACGCTGATGCCCAAGCTGGAACTGCAGGGCGTGGTCAAACGCTTTGGCGACCGCACGGTCTGTGACGGGATCAACCTGACCGTGGACGAGGGCCAGATGGTCTGCCTGATCGGCGCGTCCGGGTCGGGCAAGTCCACCCTGCTGCGCTGCATCAACCTGCTGGAACCGATCGAGGACGGCGCGATCTTTCTGGATGGCGAGGATATCTCGGTCCCCGGCCTCAACCCGCAATCGGTCCGCGCCCGCATCGGCATCGTGTTCCAAAGCTTCAACCTGTTCCCCCACATGACCGCGTTGGACAATGTCCTACTGGCCCCCCGCCGGGTCCGCGGCCTGTCCCGCAACACCCTACTGCCCGAGGTCGAGGCCCTGTTCGCCCGGTTCGGTCTAGCCGACCGGATGCAGAACTATCCCGACCAGTTGTCAGGCGGCCAGCAGCAACGGGTGGCCATCGTCCGCGCACTTGCGATGCAGCCCGAGGTCATGTTGTTCGACGAGATCACCTCGGCGCTGGACCCGCAACTGGTGGGCGAGGTGCTGGACGTTCTGCTGCTGCTGAAACAGCAGGGCATGACAATGGTGATGGCAACGCACGAGATGGGATTCGCCCGCGAGGCCGCAGACAAGGTATGCTTTCTGGACAGCGGTCGCATCCTCGAGGAAGGTGTCCCGGAACACCTGTTCAACGCCCCGACAAACCCCATTACCCGCGCTTTTTTGGCTCGAGCGTTGAAGTAGGTCTGAACGGGCTGCGTCGAGATTCTCCGACCCCGGCTGCGGGAGGGCACAACCGCCATTGCCGGACGCAAGTGAGATGTCAGGTTTGATCGCCTATGCGGAGGAAAATTTCGCGGGAAAGGCAAATCGCTACCGCAATTTCGCCGACTGAACCAGTACCTCTTTGAGCGATTGAAAAGCAGCATAAAGCACAGGGATCATCAGAAGGCCCAGAGTGCTGTCCACCACCATGCCAAAGAGCACCGGATAGCCGATGGATACGCGGGCAGCGGCACCCGCCCCGCTGGACAAGACCAATGGCAACACGCCGACAATGAAGCATAAGCCGGTCATGGTGACAGGTCGGAACCGGATTTCTGCCGCTTTCAGGGCGGCGTCGTGGATGCTTGCGCCGGACAACCTCTCTTGATTGGCGAATTCGACAACCATGATGGCTTTCTTGGCGGCCAACCCGATCAACAACACCATGCCGATCTGCGCAAAGATATTACTAGTGAGGAATGGGAAATAGGCGATGGGAATGAGCGCACCCAACAGTGCAAACACAGCCGAGGTTATGATCGACAGCGGCAATATCCAGCTTTCATACTGCACCGCCAAAAACAGGTAGGCCAGCACCAGCGCGGATAACATGATGTATGGAACCATGTCCTGAGACTTGACCTCTTGCTGGGTCACACCGGACCATTCGATGCGAAAGCCGTCCGGCAGCGTTTGGTCAGCAATCGCCTGCATCGCCGTGATGCCCACCCCCGAGCTGACACCGTCTGCCAGCTGTGCGCTGACCGAGGCTGCGGTGAACAGGTTGTACCGGGGGATCGCATCCGGGGCCAGAACCGGTTCGCTGCTCACGAAGTTTCGCAGCGGCAGGGACTCTCCGGCGCTGTTTTTGACATAGATATTATCAACGTCCTCCAGTGTTTGCCGGAACTGCGCGTCAGCCGAGATGACAACCCAATAGACCCGCTCGGACAGGATGAAGTTATCGACGAAGAGTGTGCTGAGATTGGCCTGCAATGCGGTGAAGATATCCGAGACACTGACCCCCAGCGCTTCGGCGCGATCCCGGTCGACGGACAATCGGTACTGCGGCGTCTGACCCGAAAAGTTGCCATTGGCGCGGACGAATTCGGGCGCTGCGTTCAGCGCGGTGACGAAGGCGTGCATCACAGAATCCAACTGCGCCCCGTCACCCTTTTCCAGATCCAGCAGTTCAACCGAGATGCCCCCGGTCGATCCAAGCCCGTGAATGGTCGGGAAGGGAAACACATAGCTTTCGGCCTCTGGCAAGGTGGCCAGTTGCTGATCAAGATGCCCCATGATCGCATCCCAATGCAGATCCGGGCTGGTGCGTTCATCCCATGGTTTGAGCGTGACAATCGCCATTCCGACATTTGGCCCGCTGCCCCCCAGCATGCTCGCGCCCGAGACCGTGGTGACCGTAGCAACCCCCGGGGTTTTTTCGATCATCTCACCGGCCTTTGACATGAAGGCCTGTGTCCGCTGCAGAGAGGCTCCATCCGGCAGAGCCATGGCCGCCAGCAAGACCCCGTTATCTTCTTGCGGGATCAGCCCGGTCGGGACAGTTCTGAAAAGGTAAACCGTCGCGCCGACGCAGGCCGCGAACAAAAGCAGCGAGACCACGATGTACCGCAACATCAGCGACACCAGCCGCACATATTGCCGCCTGATCCACGACACCGCAGCGGGAACAAAGCGCAAGGGGCCGATTGGCCGAATGCCCGACTTCAGGACCATGGCACACAGCACCGGGGCAAGGGTCAGCGCATTTACGGCGGAAAGCACGAACGCAAAGATGATTGTCGCCGCAAATTGATAATAGATCGTACCGGTCACGCCGGGGAAGAAACACACCGGCACAAACACCGCCGCAAGCACAAAAGTGGTTGCGATGATCGGTCGGTTGACCTGCGACATTGCCGTGAGCGTGGCCTCGCGCGGATCAAGGCCTTCTTCGTTCAGAATACGTTCGGCGTTTTCGATGATGATAATGGCGTCATCAACTACAAGTGTGATGGCCAGCACCAAAGCGAACAGCGTAATCATATTTGCGCTGAATCCGATCGCGTAGATCAGCGCGATGGCCCCCAACAGCGAAACGGGGATCGCAATTGCAGGAACGATGGTGGCCCGGAAACTGGCGAGGAAGAAGAACGTCACCGCAATCACCAATCCTGCGGTCAGGGCCAAAGTCTTCAGGATGTCTTCAATCGAAACGCGAACGGCGTCTGTGACATCGTAGGAAATCTCGTACGAGACACCCTGCGGGAATTTCTTCGAAAGCTCGTCCATCAGATCGCGGACGCTGTCCGAAATCTCGAGCGCGTTGGCGGTGCTTTCCTGATGCACAGCGATAGCCGCCGTGTCTTTGCCGTTCAGCTGCGAAGAGCCGGCATAGGTGGCCGAGCCAAGCTCGATCCGGGCGATGTCTTCCAGTCGTGTGACTGAACCGTCATCGCCGGTTGAAATGATGATCCGGCCAAATTCTTCAGCGTCACGCAACAGCCCCTCGGCCCGCAGTTTGAACTGAAAATCGGTCCGGGCGTCGCCGAAGGGCGGCGCTCCGACCTGCCCGGCAGCGGCGACGACGTTCTGGCTTTCGATTGCTTTGGCGATCTCTGCCGCGGTGATGTTCAGCGCAGCCATGCGGACCGGATTGATCCAGACCCGCATGCTGTATTCCAACTGACCGAACTGCGAGACGCCGCCGACCCCTTTCAGGCGCTGCAGCGGATCATGTAGGAAATCGGCTGCATAGTTGCTTAGAAACAGTTCGTCCCGTGACCCGTCTGGCGAGGTCAGGTTGAGCACCAGGATCATATTGCCGGATTGTTTGGTAACTTCGATCCCCTGCTGTTGCACAACAGACGGCAGTTCGGCGCTTGCCAGCGCGATGCGGTTTTGCACTTCGACCGCCGCGACATTGGGGTCTGTTCCCAACTCGAAAGACACGCTCAGCACGTAATTGCCGTCATTCGAGCTTGTGGATTGCATGTACAACATGCCGTCGATGCCATTCACCCGTTCTTCGATCGGCGTGGCCACGGATTCCTGAATGACCTGCGCATCGGCCCCGGGATATGACGCCGATACATAGATCTGCGGCGGCGTGATGTTTGGATATTCCGAGATCGGTATCAGCCGGACGCAGACCGCACCGAACAGCACCATCAGGATCGCGACAACAGCAGCGAAATGCGGACGGTTGATGAAATAGTGAGAGATCAAGCCAAGCCCTAACTCTGACTATCGACCGGTTTCACGACAAGGCCATCGTGAATTTTCTGCAGCCCCTGCACGACGACCCGGTCGCCATCTTTCAGACCTGAATTCACCTGTGTTCTAGTCGCCGTCTGTGTGCCGATTTCAATGTCGACGCGATGAACCGTGTCCTTGTCATCCACCGAGAACACAAAATAACCCTTCTTGTCGAACTGCACCGCATTGCGCGGAACGGCCAGAACCTTGGCGTCTTCCGAGCCGCTGAGTGAAACGATCGCAAACTGGCCGGGAATAAGAAGGCCATTGGGATTGGCGAAGGTGGCCCTCAGCTCAATTGTGTCGGTGTCCTGATTGACGCTGTCACCCACATAGGTCACCTTGCCCTCTGACCCGTAAGCCTCACCATCGGCTAGCGTGATCCGCGTCGCCAGCTTGATACCATCAGCAGAAATCGATCCGTTCCGACGTTCTTTCAGCAACACGGGTTCACTTATGAAAAAGCTGACCAGAATGGGATCGATGCTTGTCACCGTCGCCAGAACGCCACTATCGGCATCAACGATGTTTCCTGCATCGACTGCCGACAACCCGATCCGCCCGTCCAGAGGGCTGACGATTTCCGTATAGTCCAGATCAATCTGTGCAATCTTCAGATTGGCCTGCGCCTCATCCACAGCGGCGTTTTCCTCTTGGTACGTCGCCTTGGCTGTATCGAGGATCGCCTGCGGGATATCGCCCTTGTCAAAAAGTGTCTGCTGTCGATCAAGGTCCGTCTTGGCGCTCTGCGCCGAGGCCTGAGCGCTTTTCAAGGCTGCCTGAGCGCTTTCCACGCTTGCTGCGTATTTTCTCTTTTCGATGCGAAACAGCACGTCACCCTTTTTGACCGTGCCCCCTTCGGTAAAGTCGACGCCCTCCAATACCCCTTCGACGCGGGCCTGCAGGTCGACGCTCTGATCCGCGATGACCCGACCGACGAATTCATCCTGTTTTTGCAACACCTGCATAGTGGCCGGGGCGACGACCACACTTGGCGGCGCCGGGTCTGATTGCGCATTTGCAGCCCCGCCCAGGACCATCACGAACAGACCACCAAGAATTAGACTTGCCATTTTCATCGGTGCTTATCCATCCGCCAACACATTGCCGCTTCGATACTATCCACGGCTCTATACGTTGGTGCAACGCAATTTTACGTTGGCCAGAAATCATGTGACCTCAACCTGTGCGTTAAATTAAGAGTGGTTAACTCTTTCTTGAAATGTAAGCTTGGCACACGAGATTGGGGGGAAAGGTGAGGTTATCGGCACCGTGTAATCAGATCGAAAGTTCTGTGAAGTCAACGAAAGCTGATGCTTGGTGAATAAACGGAGGGTCATGAAGCGCTGAGCGGCCGAGGTAAATTTCAACAACAACTGAAGTGAGAAGTCTATGACATTCCAAATCTCAACGTCGCTCGCCGCGCTTGCGCTCGGGGCTGTGGCAGTCTCGGCCACGGCAGAGGAACAGAAAGCGTCGGAAAGCGCTCTGCTTGTGCAGCACGCCGATAGCGCGGTTTTATCGGACGGCGTGCTTACGCTGGAACAGGCCGACAAAAATCTCATCATATTTGCTGATCGACCGCATCGGGTCACCGCTACGATTGCAAGCAAGCATCTGACTGATTTTTGGAGCGCAGGAGAAGATAGTTTTGCATCCGACCCGCCAAACGCCGCGTTGGTCGGGCAGCATGAAGGCAAACCCGTCTCTTTGGTTGTCGAACTGTCGGACCCTCAGATTTCAGGCGAGAACTTCGTCTATGGCTACAAGCTGATCGAAGGGGAAGAGATCACCGAAATTGATCGAGCTTACCTTGTCATCGATGATTGTTTTGCCTGCTTGGGCGATGTCTTCAACTATGCCGTTGGAGACCCCATCGGGTACATGATAAATCCAAACGATCCCAAATAGATAGACGCGAATATCCGCCCTTTCCGGCTGCCTCGTCAGCCGCTGTTTTGAGCTTGGCAACAGGCGTTATGGAGTACGATATGAAGACAACAACCAATGTGATTGCCGCTGCAGCGATGATCAGCCTGTGTGGAACTGCTGCGCTTGCAGACAGCTCTGCATCTTCGGATGCACCTGCGAGCGTTTTGTTCGTTCAGCATGCAAACAAGGTAACTTTTGATGGGGATAGGCTGACCCTAGAAGGGCCCGACCAGAACGTCATCGCCTTCACCGAACGACCCCATCGCGCTGCGGCCACCATCGCCTTGGATAAGTTCGTAAAGTCCTGGAGCGAAGGGCAAGACAGTTTTGCCGACGATCCGCCAAACGCCGCCTTGGTGGGGGAAACGCAAAACGGCGACCCTGTTTCGCTGATTGTTGAAATCACCAACCCGGATTTGGGCGATGGCACAATCAGCTATGGATACACGGTCCTCAAAGGTGAGGTGCCGGAGTCGATCACAAACCCCTATTTTGTGATCGACGATTCAGTAAACCCGTCGGTCCCGGAAACGGACTTGGCGGAAAGCACTGTTAATCTGGGCAGCACCCTCGCGACAGTTACCGGGTTTGGTGGCATCAACTCCGACTTTGAGGCGATCAAATGGTGACGGTCGGTTTTCCGATCGGTGTACATCTGGGCTGAAAGGCTTGATCGATAAGAATGGCCCCGGCAGACAATGAGTAATCATGCTCTGCCCGGGCATCCAGAGTTTTCTCTGGTTGATTAGGGCTTGAACAGGTTTTGGGAAGTTTGGTTTCGGGAGTAGGATTTGAACCTGCGGCCCGGTGCGTTGCGCGTTCGTCGGGTGATCGATCGTAAGCGTTGCATCTGACCCCTTAAATAGCCCCTATTTGCTTCCATGGCATATTGCCAAAAACGAGAGGCTGCAGCCATGGGGCAATTCCCACAATCATTCGAAGTCTATGGCTTCACCATCGAAGTGCATGCGGGCGGACGCCGTGTCTGGCCGCCAAGCTTCAAGCGGTTTGTCAAAACCAAACTTGATCTTGGTGAACTGACCGTCGGAGACATCATGGAGGACTGCAACGTTTCGCAGTCTCTCGTCTATAAATGGAGGTCAGACGTGAAATCGTCACGGGTCAGAAGCATCGCACGGAGCGAAGAACGGATCTTTTCGGAAGTTCTCGTTAACGAAGCGACACAGCCAAACCGCGATCCGGAAACTGACAATCGCATTCTACTGACGCGCCGGGAAAGCACTTTGTCTTTTCCAGCCGATTACCCGGTGAACGATCTGGTCACAATCGCACTCGCGATGGATAGCCAATCATGATTTCCCCAGCCGGTAACTTCAAATTTTACGTCGCAACCAAGCCGGTCGATTTTCGTAAAGGCATGGACGGTTTGGCAGCGATCGTTCTGAATGAATTCGATCTCGACCCATTTAGCGGCGCCATATTTATTTTCCGGTCAAAACGCGCAGATCGATTGAAGCTCATAGTCTGGGATGGGACGGGTCTGGTGCTGGTCTACAAGCGGATCGAGGGTAACGGTTTCGAATGGCCTCGCGTCGCTAACGGAGTGATGACCATGACCAAAGCACAGTTTGAGGCCCTTTTCGAAGGGCTTGACTGGAAACGTGTGGTCGCGCGCGGTACACGGCACCCGGTCGCTGTCTGACGCTTGATATCAACGGAAGGGATCTGTCTTGTCAGATTTGGTCATCACCGGCATTCCTGAATCCGTCTGGGGGACGCTTTTATCTGATGCTGCGGAGAGCAATCTGTCAGTCGAAGATTACGCCAGACAGCTTGTCTGTGATGCCGCCGCGCGTGCTATCCTGGCGAAGAGCCACGATACCTCGGCGGCACAGCTTCAAGACAACCTGAGTGCTTTTCTTAGGATCGCCGAGTCTCAACCGATCTTCATTGTTGATGAGTTGGGAAGACGATTTGCTCGGATATCATTTTCCGAATTCGAACGTTTGACCGGGACTTCAGAAAACGCTGACAACTGACGTTGCACGGGTACATTACACGCGTCATTTCCCAGGCTGCCACTGCGTGCACTTAGGCCGATTTCGGTTTTGTCCCGGCCCCAAAAGACAGCCATCTAATGGGCAAATGAAAAGTTAACCAGCGGCGCTTCAAGCGCTCGAGGAAGGGTTCCTCGACACAAAGGCCACCAAGCAGGCCTTCGCTGCTGGTGCAGGACCGGGCCTCAGCGACGGCGACAATGCACAGGAAGCGGACTTTAAATCAAAGATGCAGTGATTTGGAGCCGTGGACAGCTGCTATGCGGACTAGTTGCCGTTATTACCGCAGCGTCTATTCAGAGCAAGGAAAACCGATAGACGTTGTTCAGGTAGCCCTGATCATCAATGCGAAAGTGTGTCTCACCAACGTGTTCAAAACCCTTCGCAAGATAGAATGCTATCGCAGGATCATTTTCCGCATTGGTCGTTAACCACACAGAGCCGACAGAAGCATCGCGACAATGGTCGAGCGCCGCAGACAGTAGACGTTTCCCAATACCCTTTCCATGATGTCTTGGCTGGACGTATAAAGTGGAAATCTCTACGTCAGAACACCCATTTACTGGCGCAGGGCTGTTCGAAGAAACCCTTATAAAGCCGTCGATTCCTTCGGCGTTCTCAGAAACCAACATGAATTGTTCGGGGTCGCCAATCAGCTTCTTGGTCTTTTCAACCGTGAACTCTCCTAGCGCATAATCCGCAAAGAACGCACTCACGCCTTTCTTCAGGTAGGTGCCGATCCATACCTCGATAGAGATAGCTGCGATACTTGATGCATCCGAGTAAGTTGCTGCGCGAAGAACCATGCTGTTAGATGACACCCTTTCTGCGATTGCGAAAGCTGTTTCCTCCTGCAGGTCTGGGCTCACACCGGTCATCCGACGCTTTCTGTCGGGCTTGCGACTTGTCCTGACATGACCAACGGCGGTTGTGCGGACAAAGCCGCCCTTTGCCAGCACAGCGAATGAGGACGCAGAAATCCCTCGCGCCCGCAGCGAGTGAGTTTCCGCGCTGCGGCGGCTTCCCCGATTGCGGTCATTCATCAGGACGAACCTGAGTAGATCCCAAACCAGCCTTTCACCGCCAGCTATTTCAAATCTCGAGCTGCGCGACAAAGCTTTGAATTGCCGCCGCGCGGCCTGCGAAACCGGAAATTCGCCGCAGCAATGAACTTGCTTGGTTTGGTAAGAAACATAAAATATGGTTTTCCGTCAGTGCAAAAGGCAGCGTGGAAGCATAGGAGCCGGACGGACGCCGCGAGCTTTTGGCACTTACTCGCCACACAGCTTGTAAGATAGAAGTTTCGGCGTAGATACAGTAGTAGGTCATGGAGTGAGTAAACTTTGATCGACTCAACCTCTATGAGCTATGATGTGAACAAGATTTTTAGCTGAAAATATCCCGAAACGAGATCGAAGATGAATGGCCTCGAACCAGATCTTAATATCTCTATGCTCCCAGAAAAAGCGCGGCGCGATGCGTGGGACGATTTCATGGCGGACTTTTGGCGTATGGGCAGGCCCTTGGTTTCCCGTCGGAATCTGGAACTCAGCGTGTCGTCTCGTCAGTTGGACGATGCCGTGTTCTGCCAATTGGCCATGTCTCCGGCGGAACTCGTAGGCAACAATCACGAATTCGATTGTATTGTAGTCCGTTACCAGAATGAGGGACACACAGTCGCGAGAGTGAATGGAGAAACCACCCGGGTGGCACCTGGCTCTCTCACGGTAATGGACTTGTCCGCGACCCGATACTGCTACTGCGACCGCTCCAAAGTCACTTATCTTGCGCTCAGGAAATCGGCTCTTGAAGTCACTCGTTACCCTCTGCGGCCAATGACACATTTTGACAATACTACATCAGTCGGACGGTTGATGATCGCCAATTTCCTGCATCTGGCGAACGAAGTATCGCACAAACTGGAAACGGGCGATGCGTCCGCGATTAACCTGTTCGCGTCTCTGCTCGTCGCCGCGATAACAGATCGCGAGGAACTCAATTCGGAAGACCTGCATACCGAAAGAGCCAAGCGTATTCGCGCAGAACAATACATCTTCTCGCGGCCACTCTCGCTGCCTTTGAACGTTGATGAGATGTGCGTCGCCGTCGGTATGTCGCGATCGACGCTATATCGCCTGTTTCGCGCAGATGGCGGATTGCAGGCCTATTTGGCCAACCTCCGCCTGGAATACGCACGTGACACGCTTGCCAGCAGTCAGCCTACACGAGGGGCGGTTACATCTGTCGCAACTCGTTTGGGCTTTCTCGACACGTCAAGCTTTGTTCGAAGTTTCCGGCGCCGGTACAACTGTAAACCGGGCGATATCTTGGGCTCCGAATACAACAAACCAGGCGAATTGGATGCTCATCAAAACTCGGCCCACCTGCATCCAACACTGACCAGAGAAAACTCAATCAAACCAAACAAAGGCTTCTTTGAGAACCTTGGCGCGCTGGCAAGATCGAGTGGGACCTTCGACATAGCACACACACCCAACCAACATGCGACTTAGTGCGCTAGTGCCTTCCGAAGCAAAAGTTCAGCGAGCGTCATTTGCGCTAAGTCTTGCTACAGTTCCCACCCGGTGACTTTCTCTCGGTTCTCAAGATCCACGATATGCGTTGTGGTGATTGCGCCCACATCTCAGAGCTTCGCGGCCAAGGTAGCATGGTCGGCTCGGTTCAGTGTCGCAGAGGCGACGATCCTGGGTTCGGTCAGTGGCACTCTCTGACAGCGAACTTGAGACGTCATGCACGTGAGTCAAAGAGCTCAAGCTGATAATGCATAGTCAATCGGCGTTGTGTTGTTTGCTGGCTCGAAGGACCGCCAAAGGGAAATGGTTGCACTTATTCAAGAAATGCAACGCTTGGTACAACGTATGGATTTGTGCTCGGCTAGGAAACCCGTGGCGAAGATCGAGCAGGCTGCAAACAAGTCCGGTAGGGCGGTTCTTGCAATTGAGCCAAAACGAAACATGAATTGGATAGAAACCCTATGGATCAGGCACTGAAAGCACTTTGGAACCCGCTTGTTGCGTTTGTCATCGGACTGGCACCTGCGATTGCAGCTGCAGAAGAAAAACCTGCTCAGGAAACTTTCTTTTTCGTTCAACATGCGCCCTCTGCAACTCTGGGTGATGGCACGTTGACGCTTCATGACGCAGACGCAAGCATGATCGTTTTTGCGGATCGTCCGCACCGTCTTGCAGTTGCGGTACCAAGCTCGGAATTGATCAAGATCTGGGGCAAAGGGCAAAACAGCTTTGCCGAGGACCCGCCAAATGCAGCGCTAGTCGGACAATCCGCAGGCCAACCTGTTTCGATAATCGTTGAACTGACCAACCCAAAGCGGGAAGACGGAAACTTGGTCTTCGGTTACACAGTCTTGGAAGGTGCCGAGGTCCAATCCATAGAACAGAGCTATTTGGTCATCGACGACAACCCGTTCGCAGAGTTTTACAAGACAATGACCGACCTGGCGGCTGTTTCCACCGGGGACGCAGGACAATCTACACAGCTGAACGGCGATGTGGGTATGGGTATTCTGTCGCAGGGCGTTTCGTCGAACTGAGATGCTTAAGTGCGCTTCCCTGTCGCGGAGCCTTTCGCGGGGGGTGCAGCAGTCAACTCATATAGCGTTTGAAACGCTTTGCGCATCTACAAGGGTATAGGAATGACGAAGGCAGGCATCTTGAGCGCAGGCATTGCCACCACTCTGGCAGCGGGGGTCATTGCGGCTTCTGCATCTGCTGAACAAACGAAAGACCAAGCCAGCTTTCTGTTTGTTCAGCACGCCAGCGTGGCGACGCTGGACAACGGAATACTGACACTTGAAAGCCCGGACGCGAATATGATCATTTTTGCAGATCGCCCGCATCGCGCTGCAGGAGTCATACCAAGTGCAGAACTGCTTAAAGTCTGGAGTGAAGGGCAGGATAATTTTGCCGATGATCCACCAAACGCGGCACTCATGGGCCAGGCGGATGGCAAACCTGTTGCGCTGGTCGTCGAACTATCGGATCCTAGGCAATCCAGTGATACACTGACTTTTTCTTATACAATCCTGCAAGGTTCCGCGGTACCTGTCCTTGAGCAAAGCTATCTCGTGATTGATGAGAGCCCGTGGGCAGATATCGAAGGCGGGTGGGATCTTGCGGCAGATGCTCTCACAGGGGGCGGCAATACGATTAAGCTGGATGCAGATTCCGGGGTGTTGGGGACACAATCAGATTGAAAAAGTCAGTCAATCTGGTCAACGCCGGTCAAAACCACTGTTTGACCCAACGGATGCGAATCCAACTGCAGGTTTTTGTGAGTGGAACAAGAAATTGTCTGGCAGCAACAGCGCGGACAGGTATCTAGATTGATACTTCATACATAACAACGGTTCCAACACTGGAGGTAACTATGAGTGTTTCGGCCAAGCTTTTCGGAGCAGCAACTATGTTGAGTGCTCTCGCAGTCACTGCAACCGCACAAGCGACCAACAATGCATCAGAAGCCGTGAGTTATCTGTTCATTGAAACCGCTGATCGCGCCACGCTGACGGACGGCACTATGACTTTGCACGGAGTAAGTTCCGAGGTTCCCGTTTTCGCGGATCGGCCTTACCGTAGTGCGGGGCAGGTCAGCCGCGCTGACTTGTTGGACGCGTGGGGCAAGGGGCAGGACAGCTTTGCGTCGGATCCACCTAATGCAGCGATTACAGGTAGTATTGACGGAAAGCAGGTTGTCCTAATCGCCGAAATCAAAGAGCCCAAAGCGGATGGTGACTGGGTCAGCTATGAACTTACCATTCTAGAGGGATCCGATTTTTCCGAGCTGAGCAATTTGGTCATGGTGATAGATGATAATTTCATACAGGATCTCTTATGTTGGCCCTATTGCTGATAGGACCTTTTGCCCTGAGGCATGAGAGTTTTGAATAAAGTCTGGGACTATGGCGCACGTCGTCTGCAAGCCAGACATCAGCACAGACGGTCAATGTGCCCTAACTATGATTGCTCAAGGTTTGGCCTATCAAGGAAACGCTGTCTAGGATCACTTCGCTGCAGCAGAGGATTTCAGGCCGGTACAGAATAACTGCTCCTACTAGAGCGGCAGCGAGACAGCCAAATTCACAGGATGGGCTCACTGCAGACAACCGATCATTTCACTCAGACAATTGACGGGCACTTGGGGTCCAAGGACCGCAATGTGTTGTAAGCGGCCTAATGCACCCGCAGTAGCCAAGTTACGGAGCGATGGCGGCTTGGGGCTCAATCTACTTAGATCTCTTGCCTTTTGCCATACGCCAAGATCAAGCAAACTTGGGCAACCGGAGTGGCTGAACAAACCCTTGAATATGCTTTGGGCGAGAATAGTGCTCTGCAAGGTACGACAGCACACGCCAGTTTAAATCGACTGCCCATCTTGTCTTGGCATTTGTGAACACACGATCCTCGTCGCGGTGAACGTTCGGAATGTTCACCAGGTTATGAGGCTGCCGAGTTGAGATCTTTGATCACCCAGTCCAGTGGACTGTTTGTAGATCGAACGGGCTGTATTGGGGTTTTCTGACGCTGGTTGCGGGAGTAGGATTTGAACCTACGACCTTCAG
>NZ_JBQFQE010000012.1:0-115827 GCF_056536725.1 Ruegeria sp. CJ3 | reverse complement strand
CCACTGACGTGACCGGCACCGTGACTCTGGCGGCTGGCACCGAGATGGTCATGCCCGGCGACAACGTTGGCTTCACCGTCGAGCTGATCGCACCGATCGCGATGGAAGACGGCCTGCGCTTTGCCATCCGCGAAGGCGGCCGCACCGTCGGCGCCGGCGTTGTGTCGAAGATCATCGAGTAAGTCGGCTCTGCCGACTGGTGGGCGGCAGTTGCTCTGAAAGAGCAATGAGAGCCCACACCCTCGAAATAAGGAAGGCCGCTCCAAATGGGGCGGCCTTTTCTGTTCAAATGCGCGACGTGCAGTACTCCGTACGGGTGTGCGGCTTTGCAGCGGCCTTTTTTCTTGCCACAAAGGATTCATTCACACAGGATAATCAAAGCTTTATTCTGAATTTCCTGTGGGCGAGACCAGCGGCAGCGATGGCATCACATCTTGAGCACATCTTTCTGAATGTTCTCAACATCATCCTGCCGGTGCTCATATGCGTGGCCGTCGGCTATGGCCTCGCCCGGTTCAGGGCGCCGTTCGACAACAAAGTGGTGAATGGCCTGATCTCGTGGGTCGGTTTTCCGGCCTTAGTCATTTCGCACTTATCCACCGCGAAAATCGAAGCGGACACCTTTCTGGCGGTGATGGCCGCCGCTGCGCTGGCGGTCGCGGGCTTTGCTCTGCTTGGATACATCGCCCTCAAGCTGCTTGGGTATTCGGTTCCCGCATTTCTCGGGCCGTTGATGTATGGAAATATCGGAGGAATCGGCCTGCCGGTGACGTTGCTGACCTATGGCGGAACCGGGATGGCTTACACGATGGGCTTCGTCGTGATCATTCTGCTCTGCATGTTCTCCATCGGCATATGGCTACCATCGGGGACGGTTTCGATGCGGTCGCTGCTTCGGTCTCCGGTCATCCACGCAACGCTGGTGGCCTTGGTGTTGGTGTTCACCGGCCTTCCGATGCCCAAGCCGGTTGAGGCCAGTCTCAGCATCCTTGGCGGGCTGACGATACCGCTTCTGTTGCTGACGATGGGGCACACGCTGGCGTCGTTTCAGGTCCGTGATGCGCGGCAGGCGGGGTTGCTGACAATACTGCATCTGGTTTTTGCCGTGCTTGTCGCGCTGATCGTGGTGAAGCTGTTCGGCTTTACCGGCCCGGAACGCGGTGTGGTCATCCTGTGCTGCCTGATGCCGTCATCGGTCGCCAACTACCTGCTTGCAGATCAGTACCAGCCCGACAAGGCGCCGGATGTGGCGGGGTTCATCCTGCTTTCGACGCTGGCAACGCTGCTTGTGCTGCCGCTGGCGCTGACCTTCTGGATCTGACAGAGGATGCCGGCAAAGGCGTCTGCATTGCCGGTGTTGAGATTATTCGTCGAATAATCTCGGACCTAACCGGTGAACCAGGGAAGGTAGTCCCATAAGCGAAGATCCTTTCGAGGCAGGGTTTCGATGGCCACCCCTCTTCCGACCGCTGATGGATTTTTCTTAATCCGGCCTCCACCTCATCCGAAATCTGAACACCCACCTGTGATCCGAGCCAGAGAATGCGGGGTGTGCGTCAAGCGTCCGCTTATGTCACGGGGAGAGAGTTATGTTTGGTTTCGAGTTCCTGAACTACGGGTCGCAGATTCTTCACAGCAAGGATCTGGACGACATGCGCGCGGCCGTTCTGGGCGATGACGAACAAGAAGTGAATTGCAAGGTCAGCGACTTTTGCCGCGAGCGGCGGCGTTTTGGACCAGGGCGGACCGAGTCAGCCTATCGTGTCGTGGACTGATCCAAGGCAGGGGGGTCAGTGCTTCGTACCCCAGGGCTCGCGGCCGACCATCCGGTCAGCCTCGGCGGTGATGTCGTTCATATGCTGTTCAAGGCTCAAGCGTAGCGTTTCAATCTGTTCAGGCGTCGCCTTTCGTGGCACCGGATCGGTCCATTCGCGGCACAGGAATACACCTTCGTTGCGCCACGGGCGCGGCATCAGCAGACGGTCCCAGGTTCCCGCTTCGCGCCCATGGCGGGCGGAATAGGTGATGCCGAAGACCCGCTTGCCCGATGTGCGCGCCCAGATCAGCGGCACGGTGGATGAAACCCGTTCAGGCCCGCGCGGACCGTCGGCGGCGATGCCGATCGAGATGCCCTGTTTCATCTTGCCCAGCACCTCGCGCGACAGGGCAACATGGCGTTTGCGGCTGGACATCGCGATCGTGTCCATCCCGAACAGTTTCTGCACTCGCCCCACCATACTGCCCGCGCGCGCGGCCGAGGTGATCGAGCAGATGCGCCCTTTATCGAGTGGAAAGAAATATGGCGACTGCGCCAGACGCTGATGCCACAGCACCACAATGACCGGCTCACCCTGCTGTGCCAGCTGGTCAAGTTCTTCGTACCCGATACGCTGCCACCGCGTGTTGCGATGCACCAGCCGGATATAGGTCGCAATCCGTCGCGCAAACCAGTTCAGCACGGCTTCGCTGTCGGCGATTTTCTTGCGGATGCTCAAGGCGGTGGTCCTCCTGCTGACCGGGCCATGTCTTAAAGAACTGCGCGCGGGGCGCAATGTTTTTGTCCGCCTGTCAAAGTGACCGCAAAACGCAAAAAGCCTCTTGAGTCCTTTGCGCCACTGACATATCTGATGGCCCAGCCTAGGGGTATAGCTCAGTTGGTAGAGCGACGGTCTCCAAAACCGTAGGTCGCGGGTTCGAACCCTGCTGCCCCTGCCATTCACCCGCATCCATGGCGATTTCGCACAAGGTCCTGCACGCCCGGACTGAAAGGCTTATGCGTCGAGGCAATGGCACCGCCGGACGCGTAATCGCGGTTTCATCGGCCGCCTGAATGAAATACTGTCCGCGCAGGTTAAGACGATGAGGTCTCATGTCGCGTTTCGACGGGTACTTCCTGCGGCAGCTGCTGGTGCTGTTCGGGTTTTTCACGCTGGTACTGGTGGGGGTTTTCTGGATCACCCGTTCGGTCAGCCTGTTCGACCGCGTCATCAGCGGCGGTCAGTCGGCGATGGTGTTTCTCGAATTCACCGCCCTGACGCTTCCGACGCTGATCCGGACGGTCATGCCCATGGCCGTTTTTGCCGCAGCTGTCTACGCCACCAACCGGCTGAGCCGCGAAAGCGAGATGACGGTGATGCTGGCGACCGGCTCAAGCCCGCGGCGGCTGGCGCGGGCGGTGCTGATGTTTGGGCTGTGTGCGGGGCTGATGATGGCGGTGATCAGCGTTTTCCTGCGGCCGGCCTCGGTTGAGCAATTGGAACAGCGGCAGGCCGAGGTGGCCGGTGATGTCACTGCGCAACTGCTGAATGAAGGAGAGTTCCTGCACCCCGCGACCGGCGTCACGGTCTATATCGGGCGGATCGATCTGGACGGAACCCTGCACGAGGTTTTTGTCTCGGACCGGCGCGATGTGGACAATCCGGTCAGCTATTCCAGCACTACGGCCTATCTGGTCAACCAAAGCGCGGGCATTCATCTGGTGATGCTGGATGGCGTGGCGCTGCGGTTCAATCAGGCGGGGAACACCCTGTCCTCGACCCTGTTCGAGGACGCCGCATACGATATCTCAGAACTGGCCCGCGACACCGATATCGGCAAACGCAGCCGCGAGGCCATTCCCACCATTGAACTGATACAGGACATCGAAGGCGTGGCGGTGGCCGACGAGCATTCGGTCGGGCAACTGATAGAGGAGCTGCATCAGCGGTTCTCGTGGGTGGCTATCTGCGTAGCGGTGGCGCTGGTGGGGTACTCGACACTGATGCTGGGTAGCTTTTCGCGCTTTGGCCTGTGGCCGCAGATCTTTGTGGCCTTCACGATTCTGGTCTTGCTGGAAGGCGTCCGCGGGTTCGTCTCGCCGGTGGTGATCGAGGATCCGCGCTTGTGGGGGCTGCTGTATCTGCCCGCGCTGATCGGGGTTGCATTGTCGATCCTGTTTCTGGCCATCGCCGGGCGCCCCCTGTTCCGCAAACCGGGCAGCCGCCGGACCGGGGTGCCAGCCCCTGCCTGATGTGCAGCGACGATCGCATGTCGCAAATCTGCTAGCGCGGGGTGCGTGAGCGGTTAGGCTGATCAGGGCGTACAGACCCGGAGGGCCCGCCATGTTGGACAAAAGCCACAAACCGACCTGGACCAGTTTCGAACAGGCCACCAAGGCCGACTGGGACGCCGTCATGGAATATGAAGAGGCGTATAACGCCGCGCTGCCCGACCGGATTCTCGATGCGATCCGGTCTCTGGACGAGGACTGGACACCCTATCCGGTGAACCGCTATCAGCACTCTCTGCAGGCCGCGACCCGCGCCTACGAGGACGGCGCGGATGAAGAGCTGGTGGTTGCCGCCCTGATCCATGACACCGGAGATATCCTGTCACCCTACAACCACGGAGAGCTGTCGGCGGCGATGATGAAGCCCTATGTCAGCGAGAAAACCCACTGGATTCTCAAGCATCATTGTGTGTTTCAGGGATACTACTACAACCACCATCTTGGCGGCGACCGTCACGCCCGCGACAAGTACCGCGACAGCCCCTATTGGGAGGACTGCCGCTATTTCTGCCATGAATACGATCAGAAGGCGTTCGACCCGGATTACCCGACCAGACCGCTGGAATTCTTCGAGCCCATGCTGCGCCGCGTCCTTGGCACAGGCGACGGTCATATGGAACTGAACGAGACCTCTGGCGCCTAGCAGGCCGCCATCAGGCGATAGACGATCTGGGCTGCGGTAAAGTCCCACGCAGCGTTGCCGTTGGGGGCCAGCTCCACCACGTCAAAGCCCACGCAGCGGCGGCCCCTGAGCGCGTGCTCGACCAGATGCAGCGCCTGATAATAGCCCAGCCCCCCCGGCACCGGGGTGCCCGTGGCGGGCATCTGCGAGGGGTCAAGGCCGTCGACGTCAAAGCTGACATAAACCAGTTCGGGGAAGTCCTCGGGCAGGTCGATTGCATGAAGGCCACCGGTGACCAGTTCCTCGGCATCCACGTGGAAGACATGGTTTTTCAGGCGGCTTTGGGCCTCTTCGGTGGAAAAGGCGCGGACCCCGAACTGGGCCAGACGGATGCCTTCCTCGGCCAGCAGATGCATGACCGAGGCGTGAGAGTGTTTCTCGCCCTGATAGGCGTTGCGCAGATCGGCATGGGCATCGATCTGAACAATGCCCAGCGGCTGGTTCAGCGCGCGGGCCACGCCCGTCACGGCGCCGTAGCTCAGCGAGTGTTCACCGCCCAGCGTTACCGGCACCTTGCCTGCGCGGATTGCGTCCTCGGTGCGTTGGGCCAGCCGTTCCATCATCTCGGGCAGTGGGCCGTCGCACGCCAGCGGGGCTTCGGTGAATATCCCCTCGGCGCAGGGTTCTGCATGGCCGGTGATACGTTCCAACTCGTTACTGGCTTCGATGATGGCACCGGGACCTTTGGCCGTGCCCGAACCATAAGAAACGGTGCGTTCCAGCGGCACCGGGATAACGCGGAAGCGGGCGGATTCGCTGCGTTCCGCGGCGCTGAGTTCGCTGTCGAGGAAGATGCTCATGAGAGTCTTTCTTTGAAGTCGTCGTAGCCGAATTGCCGGATGATTTTCAGGTCGTCCGTTTCGCTGTTCCAAAGGGCGATGGTGGGTAGGGGCACGCCGTTGAATGTGTTGGTTTTGACCATCGAATAATGCGCTTGGTCGAGGAAGGCAAAGCGCTGGCCGATTTCCAGCGGGTTGTCCCACGTGTAGTCGCCGATCACGTCGCCCGCGAGGCATGAGGGGCCACCCAGACGGTAGGTATGGCCCGCCTCTGCCTCGTCCATCAGGGCGGGGCGATAGGGGGCTTCGATCACGTCGGGCATGTGGCATGTGGCCGAGATATCGGTGATCGCCAGATCCATGCCATTGGTCGGCAGGTCGAGGATTTCTCCGACCAGAATGCCCGCATCCAGGGCGACGGCCTCGCCGGGTTCGAGGTAGATATCGATGTCATGTGCGGCGCGGATGGCTTTGATGAAACCCACCAGCCCGTCGCGGTCATAGTCGTCTCGGGTGATGTGATGGCCGCCGCCGAAGTTCAGCCATCTGAGTTGGCGGAGGTAGGGTTTGAGCTTTGGTTCGACTGCAACCCATGTGCGTTGCAGCGGTTCGAACCCCTGTTCGCAGAGCGTGTGCATATGCAGGCCGTCTACGCCGGTCAGGGTTTCGGCGGTCAGTTGACTAACCGGTGTCCCAAGGCGCGAGCAGGGGGCGCAGGGATCGTATTTTGGTATCTCCCCTTCGGAATGTTCGGGGTTGATGCGCAGGCCGACCTGAACATTTGCAGCCTTTGCCTTGGCAAGAAACCGGTTCTTTTGCGCCGGGGAGTTGAAAATGATGTGGTCGGACAGTGACAGGATTTCGTCGATATCGGCGTTCTTGTAACCCGCGCAGAAGGTCGCGACCTCGCCGCCGTATTCCTCGCGGCCCAGACGGGCCTCGTAGATGCCGCTGGCGCAGGTGCCGCCGAGATGCTGACGCACCAGCGGGGCCAGCGAGAACATTGAAAACGCCTTGAGTGCGCTGAGGACGTGGGCGCCGGACCGCGTGCCGATATCGGAGAGGATTGTCAGGTTTCGTTCGATCGCTTTTTTGTCGATCACGAAGCAGGGGGTGGGAACGCGGGCAAGGTCGAACTTGCGGAAAGCTCCGGCGTCGCCCGCTTGGGTGGTCATCATGTCGGACATAACCGGCGTCTCCGATTGTGGAGAGGCCGGGGGGCCAGCCCCCCGGACCCCCCGGGATATTTTTGGCCAGATGAAGTTCTGGATCTAGAATTCTACGGGGCCGTCGAGTTCGTGGACCTGCCATGGCAGGCCGTGATTGTTCAGCATGTCCATGAAATCATCCGGGTCGAGCTGTTCCATGTTCCACACGCCGGGCTGGGTCCAGTTGCCTTTCAGAACCTGCGCCGCACCGATCATTGCGGGTACACCCGTCGTGTAGCTGACGGCCTGGCTGCCGACCTCGGCGTAGCATTCCTCGTGGTCGCAGATGTTGTAGATGTAGTAGGTTTTCTCGCCCGAGCCGTCTTTGGCCTGACCCGTGGCGATGTCGCCGATGCAGGCTTTGCCCTTGGTTTCCGCGCCCAGATCACCGGGATCGGGCAGCAGGGTTTTCAGGAACTGGATCGGGATGATTTCCTTGCCGTCATGCATCACCGGGTCGATGCGGGTCATGCCGACGTTTTCCAGCACCTTGGCGTGAGTGATGTAGGCGTCGCCGAAGGTCATCCAGAAGCGGGCGCGCTCGATCTCGGGGAAGTGGGTGCTAAGCGACTCCAGTTCCTCGTGATACATCAAGTACATATTCTTTGGCCCGATGGCGGGGAAGTCGAACTCGACCTTGTGGGTCATGGCCGGGCTATGCTGCCATGCGCCGTTTTCCCAGTGGCGCACTTCAGCCAGCACTTCGCGCAGGTTGATCTCGGGATTGAAGTTGGTTGCGAATTCTTGATCGTTGCTGCCGCCATTGGCGTCCAGCACATCGATCTGGCGGATCGTGTCCAGTTTGTGTTTCTTAAGCCATGTGGCGAAGACTGAGGTAACACCCGGATCAAAACCCGAGCCGAGGATGGCGGTCAGACCCGCTTCTTTGAACCGTTCCTGATAGGCCCATTGCCAGTGGTATTCGAACTTGGCCTCATCCTCGGGTTCATAGTTCGCGGTGTCGAGGTAGTGGATACCTGCCTCAAGGCAAGCGTCCATCAACACCAGATCCTGATAGGGCAGGGCGAGGTTTACGAGGATTTCGGCACCGGTTTCGCGGATCAGCTTGACCGTGTCTTCGACCTTGTAGGCGTCCAGTTCAGCGGTTTTGATCTCGACCCCGACGCGATCCTTGACGGCTGCCGCGATGGCATCACATTTCGATTTCGTGCGGCTGGCCAGAGTGATCTCGGTAAAAATATCCGAGTTCATCGCCATCTTGTGCACGGCTGCGTGGGATACGCCGCCCGCGCCGACAACCAGTGTTTTGCCCATGGTCTGTCTCCTTCTTATTCGTAATAGGTGTAGCCGTTGATCGAGTCGCGATAAGCGCTCATCAGGGTTTTGCGGTCCTTGGCTTGCAGAGTACCGGTCGAAATCGCCTCGTCCACCATCTTGCGGAACGCGGCGACGCAGTCGGCGGGGTCGAACTCGACGTAAGACAGGACCTGACTGATCGTGTCGCCCTCTTGTTCATCCAGCAGGTCAAAGCCGCCATCGGCGCGCAGGTCGATGGTGACGACGTTGGTGTCGCCAAAGAGGTTGTGCAGATCGCCCAGCGTTTCCTGATAGGCACCGACGAAGAAGACGCCCATGAAATACTCGCCCTCATCGGGAAGGGAATGCACCGGCAGGCTGGGCGAGACACCATCGGTCAGGATGAACCGGTCGATCTTGCCGTCGCTGTCGCAGGTGATGTCGGACAGGACCGCGCGGCGGTCGGGCAGGTCGTTCAGGCCCTGCAGGGGCACGATCGGGTGTAGCTGGTCGATAGCCCAGACATCGGGCAGCGACTGGAACAGCGAGAAATTGCAGTGGTAGATGTCGGCCACCTTCTCAAGCTGTTCGTCCAGATCGGTGCCCAGATCATCGCGCGCCGCCAGCGCCTTGAGGCGGGCCACCAGCGACAGGTAGATGCGCTCGCCGCGAGCCATCTGGCGCAGGTCGACATAGCCGCGGCGGAACAGGGCGCGCAGTTCGTTGCGATAGAAGGTGGCGTCGTTCCAGCATTCCTGCAGCCGGTCGCTGGACAGGTAACCATGGACCGCCGCAAGGTCCGCGATCATGTGGTGATCGTCGGGTTCGACCTCGGGGCCGCTGGGCGCGTCATAGAGCGTGCTTTCCAGCACATTGAACACCAGCATCGAGGACGTCGCCACCACCGCGCGCCCGCTTTCGGTGACCAGCGTCGGATGCGTAATTTCGGCCTCGTCCATCGCATAGGCCACGGTTTCCACCACGTTGGCGCAATACTCGTCGACCGTGTAGTTGATCGAGTTCTCGGCGGCCCTCTTTTCGCCGGTATAGTCGACGCCCATGCCGCCCCCGAGGTCCAGATGGGTCAGCGGGACACCTTCGCGCGTGAGTTCGGTGTAATACCGGCAGGCCTCGCCCACGGCGCGGCGCACATCGTTGACGTCCTGCACCTGAGACCCCAGATGCGAATGCTGCAGCTTGAGGCAATGCAGCAGGCCCGCATCGCGCAGCTTGTCCACGGCGGCGACCAGTTGATCGGTGTTCATGCCAAAGGCCGACCGGTCGCCCGAGCTTTCCTCCCACTTGCCGCTGATCTGATTGGTCAGTTTGACTCGCACACCCAGCAGCGGTTCGATGCCCAGTTCCTCATAGACCCGGATCACCGTGTCGGCCTCTTTCGGGCTTTCCAGCACGATCACGGTGTTGAACCCGATTTTGCGGCTGAGCGTGGCCAGCTGGATGAACTCGGTATCCTTGACGCCGTTGCAGACGATCAGCGCCTCGCGGGCCAGACGATGGGCCAACGCGATGACCAGTTCCGGTTTCGATCCGGCCTCGAGCCCATAGTTGTATTTCTTGCCGCACTGGACAATGCGTTCGATCACCTGCGCCTGCTGGTTCACCTTGATCGGGAACACGCCGCGATAGCTGCCCTGATAACCGGTGCGCGCAATCGCTTCGGCAAAGCATTCGTTCAGCTTGGCAATCTCGCTTTCAAGATAAGAGCTGATGCGCAGCAGCATCGGCGCCTTGATGCCGCGTTCGTCCAGATCGCTGAGGATGCCCGGCAGGCTGATCGCGGCGGTATCGGGGGCCATCGGGTTGCACAGGCCGATCTCACCCTGCTCAGTCACCTCGATGAGGCCTTTGCCCCATTTCTCAACCCCGTAGATGGAATGCGGTGCGTCGGGCGTCTGTTTCAATCAAGTCAGTCCTTAACTCAAGGGGTGCCGGTTTCGCGCCCGCCAATACGGCAGCAGTTCGATTCGTCCAAGTGTAAACTATGTGACGGCGATTTCCGAGGTTCACCCGAAAGAACGGATAGGGATCAGGTGGTTGTCCCACTGGCAATCGGGGCGTGCCGTGATCGACGGCGCATCGCGCAGGGTTCCAAACGCGCCGGTGCCGGTTGAAAACACCAGACCTTCGGGTCCGGTTCCCAGACCGCACACATCCTGCAGCGCATAAGCTCCGGTCAGTGCGCCGCTGGCCACATCGAACCGATGCAGGGCGTTGCCGCGCGGGCAGGTGATGGCGACCGTCTGGCCGTCGGCGGAAAAGGCGATACTACCGGCATAACCCTGTAGGGTGCTCTGTTCGGTCTCTGGCGCGGACAGCAGGCGCGGGGCAGTGCCCTGCCGATGCAGGCCCAGCAGCGGGGGGTGTTGCGTCAGACCGCCCTGCCATTGCATCGCAAAGCCCACCAGCCCATCGCTGCGGACCGCCAAATGGCGGATCGAATTCTTATGCAGTGCGCGCGGCAGTTCCACCTGTTCCTGCACCACGCCCGACAGATCGGCATAGGTCAGGTTCGGCTGCATCACCGGCAGGTTCAGCTTGGTGCGGCCCGTGTCCGGGTGGGTTTCGATGCCGCCATTGGCGATGACCAGCGTTTGGCCATCCGGCATCAGCCGCATGTCATGAGGGCCGACCCCGCCCGAAGGGAACTCGTCCAGCCGGGCAAAGCTGTCGGCATCCCAGACGCCGATCACGCCCTGGGCGGCGTCATAGTTATTCTCGGTGGTCAGGAACCTGCGGCCGTCGCGCGTATAGGTGCCGTGGCCATAGAAATGGCGGCCTGCCGGGGCGTCGAGCCGCTTGATCACAGCGCCCGAGCTACAGTCGATCACAAGGGCAAACCGGCCCGGGCGGCGGGCGAAGGCGACGGCCTGCGCCCGGTGCGGGTGGGCGGCGGCGGCGTGGCCCCGCGCGGGCAGGGGCAGAGAGAACAGGATCGCCCCCTGCCCATCCAGGCCGGCCAGCCGATACGATCCATCGGGAAACAGCCCCGCCGCCAGAAAGTCGGGCGTACCGACTGAGGCCCAGCCGCGGACCGGCGCAAGACTGGTGGCGGCCAGACCGGCCAAAAAGCGGCGGCGCGAGGTCATGGTCTAATCCCCGTCCAGCGAGTTGAAACCGGCGCTGATGCCCAGCGTCGGGCCAAGCTGGGTCGCTGTGATCGCGCGGATGTCGTCGATGGACTGCTGCAGGGCCTCGACCCGGAAACGACCCTGCGGATCGGCGACCCCGGCAAAGGCCGGATCCTCCAGCGCCTGCGCCCGGTCGATGGCCCGGGCAAATGACGCGTCCAGATCGGCGGCAATCTCGGGGTGATCAATGGCCAGCCGCGCCGCGAGATCGCGCAGGGCAATCAGCGACAGTTCTACATGGCGCAGGGATCGGTCGGATCGGCGCGCCTCGGCCCGGGTCGGGCGGGGGCGGTCGTAGCTGCCCAGCGGACGGCCAAGCCGCGTGTCGCTGGTGAATTGCAGGCCGGTGGTCAGCGCCTTGAACAGCTCTTGCATCGCCTCAGCCCCCGACCGATAGGGGCTGTTGCCGCCCGGCTGTGTCAGGGCGGGGGCATAGCTCTGCCAGTCGGTGCGGATCGCGGCGGCGTTGCGGTTGATATCGGTTGTGATGGCGCGGGTCAGCGCACAGCGATAGGCGTCGCTGCCCTGTTCGGCCATCGCAGGATCATAGAGCATCCGTTCCAGCGCAAAGAACCCGCGCCCCGCGATCGAGGTTTCGGCAAAGGCGTCGGGGTTTTCGACTGCCGCATCCTCGGCGGTGATCAGACCCGACAGCGCCTTGGGCGTGAACCCCTTGGTGTCGGGCCAGAAGGCCAGTGCAAAGGCGCGGTCCCCGACCTCGGTCGGGCCAAAGCGCAGGTGGCTGGCGGAGATCCAGTCGTCGAAAGCGGCGTTATAGGCAGCGCGCAGATCAGCAGAATCTGCCGTGCAATCGGCCTGCGCCGTGGCTGACAGGACCCCGGTCGCCCCGGCCAGATCGGCAAAGCGCGGCAGGACGTGGTTTTCGGTCACATCCATCAGGATCGGCGCGCGGTCCTGCGCGGCCGCTGACAAAGGCAGCATCAGGGCGGTCACAAAAGCAAGGGTGCGCATCACAGGCTCTCCAGAAAGCGGATCAGGGCGTTGCGGTCGGCTTTGGGCATCGAGACTACCGTATCACGGGCCGCCTCTGCCTCGCCACCGTGCCACAGGATCGCCTCCAGCAGCGACCGTGCGCGCCCGTCATGCAGGAACTGGGTGTGGCCCGACACGCGTTCGGTCAGACCCACGCCCCACAGTGGCGGCGTGCGCCATTCGCGGCCCGTCGCGCGCGCCTCGGGGCGGTTGTCGGCCAAGCCTTCGCCCATATCGTGCAGCAGCAGGTCAGTATAGGGCCAAATCAGCTGAAAACTCTGTTCGGGCCGGTCGGGCATCCGGTGAGTGACATAGGCGGGTGTATGGCACGAGACGCAACCGGTGGTGTGAAACACCTCTTTGCCGCGCAGCACCTGCGGGTCATCGGTATTGCGTCGCGCAGGCACTCCCAGATTGCGGCTGTAGAAAGCCACAAGGTCCATGCCGGTCTGGTCGATCTCGAACTCGCGCACATCCCCGTCGCCATGCGGGGCATCGGTGCAATTGACCTGCGCCGCCGTGCAATCACCATGGGGGGCGGGGAACAGTGGGCTTGAGATGCCGATATCCCCGGCAAAAGCCCCGGCGGATTGCTCCATCACAGTGGGCATTCCGGCTTTGTGACCGAAGCGGCCCATCATGGGCTGATCGAACTCGGTCGACCAGACGATATTGGGCCGGCCCGAGATGCCATCGCCGTCTGCGTCATCGGGATCGGCCTTGGCCAGAAGATCCTCGACGGGAATCGACTCAAGCAAGCCCAGGCCGATCATCTGCGGCGCAACGCGCGGGCTGAGCATCGCATCGGGGTGCAGCGGGCCGTAACCCAGATCGGCGGCCTCATAGGTGGGGTGGCGCAATGATGCGGTCTCGCCCTCGGACAACTCCACCGGGATCTCTTCATAGGTGATGTCCAGCCGGTATTCCGCCGGATGGCCCGCCAGCGCGAAGTCCTGCATCTGGCCGCCATAATTCGGCTCGGGCAAGGTGGCGAGATAGTCCTCGATCCCCGCGGGCGCATCCTCGGGCGTTCCGGGGATCGAGATGCGCAGGAACATCGACACCGCGTTGTCATCGGCCCCGTTCGGCGTATGGCCGCGCCCGTCCTTGATGTGGCAGCGCTGACACGAGCGCGCATTGTAAAGCGGCCCCAGCCCGTCCGAGGCCAGCGTCGACGATGGCGATGACACCCAGATTTTCTTGAACAGCCCGTTGCCGACCCGGAAATCCAGTTCTTGTTCAAAGCTCAGATTGCCCGAGGGCTGCGAGAACGCATCCGCGTCGGTGCGCACCCGCACGGTGGCAGCCCCGGCGGACAGGTCCTCGAACCGCTGCGGCGCGCTGAAATCGTCAGGCGCAGCGGTCACGGCCTGAATGCGAGCCTGTTCGTCGGCGGTTCTGGGCAGGAAGTTCAGATGGCTGTCCCGCAGGTCAGCGGGCAGGGCGGGGGTGGCCGCAAGCACGGCCACCGGCAAAAGAAGGCTACTCGCCCTCATCCATTGTTGACGCGTTGAGTTGCGCATAGTTGGCTTCGCCAATCCTTTCGTGCAGGTCGAGCTGCGTTTCCAAGAAGTCGATATGGCCCTCTTCATCGGCCATCAATTCTTCGAACAGCGCCATCGAGACATAGTCGCCGACGCTCTGACAATGTTCGCGGGCTTCCTTGTAAAGTGCCCGTGCATCGATCTCGGCGGCAAGGTCGCATTCCAGCGTTTCCTTGGGCGTCTGCCCGATCCGCAGCGGGTCCAGCTTTTGCAGATTGGGATGGCCTTCCAGGAACAGAATCCGTTCGATCAGCTTGTCCGCGTGCTGCATCTCTTCGATGCTTTCCTCGCGGCTTTTCTTGGCCATACCGCTCAGGCCCCAATCGTCCTGCAGGCGGTAATGCAGCCAATACTGGCTGACCGCCGTCAGCTCATGCCGCAGGGATTTGTTGAGGTATTCTATGACCTTGGGATCGCCCTTCATGTACACTCTCCTGTCTGGCCCCGGCGCGAAGTGCGCGGAGCTGCAATGGGACTTCCAGATTATCGCTCGCGCGCATCGTGTCTAGGAAAAGCGGCATACAGCCACCGCAATCGGCCGATTTCCCAAGGGCATGGTAGATCTTGCCGGGCGTGATAATGGCCTGCGAATCCGACGCGCGCATCCAGTCGATCGCGGCGCGAATGTCGTGGTCCGAGATGTTGGTACAGTGGCAGACAATCATGGCGGCTCGAGTCCGTTTGGCTATTTCCTAGTTAATTAGTGGGTTATTATTTCCGGGTCCAGTCACAAGTCTCTGATGTGCATCAATACAGGCTGACCGTATTGTCGCAGACAGCAAAGGACCGGACATTGGATGCCCGGCCCCCTGATTGTGTTACTGGAAGACCGCGTTGGGGTTATCCAGGCTGTCGGACCCTTCAAAGTCGATTTGGTCCAGCTCCAGCGTGGTCACGATACGCTCGATGGTCTTGGTCTGATCGACCAGACCGTTCACGCCGCCCATGATCAGCGCCTCGCCGCCTGCATTGCCCGCTTCCAGCATCTGGTCATAGGCAAACCCGGCCTCGGCGGTGGACTTGATGCGACCCAGCGCCAGCATGGTATTGGCCAGCTTGGCTTTCATCTCGGTGTCCAGCGCCGGATCGGTGGCGGTGACCAGATCGGACAGCGACGCGCCCGAGACCGGAGTGCCGTCGATGCGAGTGTAGCTGCCCAGATAGACGTTCTGGATGCCCAGCCCATCATAGTAATGGCTGTTATGGGTGTTGTCGGCAAAGCAATCATGCTCTTCCTCGGGGTCGTTCAGCATCAGGCCAAGACGCATGCGTTCACCGGCCTGTTCGCCATAAGACAGCGAGCCCATGCCGGTCAGGATGGCGCTGACGCCAGCGGCTTCGTCCGCTGCCAGAGCGGCGCGGGCGTCGCCCCCTTCGGCCCATTGGGCGGTCATCCATTCCAGATCGCTGATCAGCAGGTCGGTCGCGGCGCTCAGATATTGCGCGCGGCGGTCGCAATTGCCACCGGTGCAGCCGTCACCCTGAACGTAGTCAGTGTAGGGGCGGTTGCCCGCACCTGCGCCATGACCGTTCAGGTCCTGGCCCCACAGCAGGAATTCGATGGCGTGATAGCCGGTGGCGACGTTCGCCTCGATCCCGTCCGCCTCATGCAGGGTGTCCGATAGCAGTTCGGGCGTGATCTGGCTGGCGTCGATGGTTTCACCCGACAGATCAAAGCTGGGGTTGGCGATGACGTTCAGCACCGCGAACTCGTTCTCATCGCTGGGGCCGCCATAGGCGGCGTCGACATAGTCGATCAGGCCTTCATCCAGAGGCCATGCGTTCACCTTGCCTTCCCAATCATCGACGATGGCGTTGCCAAAGCGATAGACCTCGGTCTGCTGATAGGGCACGCGGGCGGCGATCCACGCGGCGCGGGCGGCGTTCAGCGTGGCGTCCGACGGATCGGCGATCAGCGCGTTCACGGCGGTCTGCAGCGCTTTGGCGGCGATCAGGCTGTCGTCATATTTGGCCTCGGCGATGTTGGCATAGGTGCTCAGAACGTCCGATTTGGACGGGGCATCGGCGACGGCGGCGCTGGCGATGCACAGGGCCAGCGCGCTGGTTGCGGCGAACAATCTGGTCATTTCAGTTACTCTTTCCTGCTGTAACGGAGTATTTGGTCACCGCTGCAGCGCGATGACGGACAGGGCGTTTTCTGAGAGAATTAGTCAACAAAGTCAACCTGAGTTTTTTTATCAGACAATTTGCCTCACCACTGACCCGCTATAAATGGGGGGGATCGAAGGGCGTTCTGGTGGTTGCAGGGGGTTGTAAATTAACTAAAATGATCAATGTATTTTAGATGGTGATTGTAATGAAATACGCGGCAATTCCACTGTTTCTTCTGCCGGTCGCGTTGATGGCTCAGGGTGCACATTCATCTGGTGCCCATGCGCATGGGGTCGGGCATTTGGGTGTTACGCTGTCCGACGGCGCGGTTGCGCTGGTGCTTGAGGTACCCGGCCACGATATCGTGGGCTTTGAACATCCGGCCGAGAACGAACAGGATCGTGCCCGTGTTGCGGATGCGATCTCGGACCTGTCCGAGCCGCTGACCCTGTTCGAACTGCCGCCCGAGGCGGGCTGCATCACCGCATCGGCCAATGTGGCGCTGGTCGGCGACGCCTTCGGTCAGGATGAGGCGGCAGAGAGCGGCGGTACCGCGCATAATGAATTTCACGCCGATTACCTGCTTCAGTGCGAGGATATCGCGGCGATGAATATGATCCGGTTCACTTATTTCGACCGCTTCACGAAAGCGCGGAGGCTGAGCGTTCAGCTGACCTCACCCACCGGTACGCAGGACGTGGTGGTCCAGCGTGAAACGCCCCTGCTGACCTTGCCGTAAGGCGCGCGGCCTGATCTTACGTCAACGCCTTTTGCATCGCGTAATACGAGGCCTTGGGCCGCCGCTCCAGCGTTTCGAAATCCACATCGACCAGTCCGAACCGCTTTTCATACCCCAGCGCCCATTCGTAATTGTCCAGCAGGGACCAGACGAAATACCCCTTGACCGGCACGTCATGATCCAGCGCCACCCGTACCTCGGCCAGATGCTGATCCAAATAGTCGATCCGGTCAGAGTCCTGCTGACGCTCGGGGCTCGCCATCCCGTTCTCGGTGACATAGATCGGCAGATCGCCGGTGTGATCGCGCGCGGTGCGGATCAGAAAGCGGGACAGGGCGGCGGGATCGATCTCCCAGCCCATCTGGGTCTTGGGCAGCGGGCCGGGCATCTCTTGCAGCGATGGCCAGGGCGTGTCGGCGGGGGCGATCAGCTTGCGGGTATAGTAGTTCAGGCCGCACCAGTCGACCGGGGCACCGATCGTGTCGAAATCGTCCTGCCAGCCCTTGGGGAGATGCGGCGCGAGTCCTTCCAGAACGTTCTCCGGATAGGCCTTGTTGAAGACCCCGCCCAGAAAGAAGCGGTTGTAGATCCCGTCATAAAGCGCCGCCGCAGCCTGCGCCCCGGCACTGTCATCCGCCGGTTCGGCCCATTCCAGATTGAACACCGCACCCAGATTGGACATGCCCAGCCCGCGCATGGTTTCGATGGCGCGGCCGTGGGCCAGCAGCACGTGATGCATCGCGCGGGCGGTGGCGCGGATGTCGCGCAGACCGGGGGCGTGGTGGCCGTCGAAATGGCTCAGCCAGCTGACGCACCACGGTTCATTGATCGGCGCGACGCTGTGCATCCGGTCGCCGATCCGCCCCATGATGACCTGTGTGAAATCCGCAAACCACCCGGCGATATCGCGATTACGCCAGCCGCCCAGATCGGCCAGCGGCGAGGGTAATTCCCAGTGATAGAGCGTGGCACAAGGTTTGATGCCACGTTCCAGCAGCGCATCTGCAAGGCGGTCATAATAATCCAACCCCGCTTGGTTCACCGCCCCGCGCCCTTCGGGCAGCACGCGGGCCCAGCTGGTGGAGAATCGGTAACAGTCGAAACCGGCATCGCGGATCAGGTCGAAATCGCCGGGAAACCGGGTGTAGTGATCGCAAGCCACATCGCCGTTCTCGGCCCTGACCACATTGCCCGGCGTGGCGGCGAAATTATCCCAATGGGTTGTCCCCGCACCACCCTGCGCGTGGCCTTCGATCTGATAGGCCGAAGTTGCGACACCAAACTGGAAATCTTGCGGAAAATCTGCGCGTTTATGTTTCATATCAAGCCCTTTGCGGCGCCGGCCCGGTCGAGCTGCCAACAACCAGCTCAGCCTCCAGCAGGCATGTTTTCGGGGGGTCATCTGGCGCGTTGATCCGTGCGATCAGCATTTCCGCCGCCAGCTCTCCGGCATGTCGAACGGATGAGCGTGTTGCGGTGAAGATCGGCACATCCTGCCCGTTACGCATATAGGACAGCTCATCATCATGGGCGATGACCGAGATATCGCGGCCCATCCTCAGCCCGTTCTCTTCAAGCGCACGCCGGACGCCAACCGCCGAGATGATCGACGAGGCCAGAATGGCCGTCGGCGGATCGGCCAGTTTCAGCATGTCGCAGGCGGTCTGATGGCCGTAGATCTCGGTCATCTCGGCGCTGCGCAGCAAGTCCGGGTCGGGCGTGATCCCGGCCTCGGCAAGGGCGGCCACATAGCCGTTCCGGCGGCGCTGGGCGAAATCCATGTCCTCCAGCCCGTTGATCAGCGCGATCCGGCGATGCCCCAGATCAAGCAGGAACCGCGTTGCCCGCTCAAACGAGCGCTGATTGTTCACGTCGATCCAGTCATAGGGTTCTTCGGCCCCGGTCGACCGGCCATGCACGATGAACGGCACCCCCATGCGTGACAGCACAGCAATCCGCGGTTCATGCACCTTGGGGCCCTGCAGCACAACGCCGTCCACGACGCCCCGGTTGAACAGGCTGCGATACGACGCTTCGACCGAGGTGTCCGGCGCGTGGGTGAACATCATGTCATAGTTGTTCGCCGCATAGGTCCGCGCGGCGCCGGCGACGAAATCGCCGAAGATCGGGTTCACCATTTCATGCTGCGATGAGGTTGGAATCACGTGCCCGATTACCATCGACCGCCCCGTCGCCAGCCCCTTGGCGCGGCTGTTGGGGCGGTATCCATGCTTGTCCGCCGCCGCCCGCACCCGGATGCGGGTATCCTCGTTCACCTCGGGGTAACCGTTCAACGCGCGGCTGACGGTTGTCTGCGAAAGACCGAGAATTTCCGAGAGTTTCTTAAGGTTCATGGCATTCAAAGCGCCTTCAAATCTGGCCCTGCATTGTTGTGTTGTGAATTTCCCTCTGCGTCAACCTGTTTTGCGTTTGAAGCTGGAATGGCCGGATATATGGGTCTTGGATAACGAAATATTGACAGAGAGCAAATGTTAGCGGATAAACTCGGGCATTCAAAGCGCTTTGAAAATCGAATCTCGAATGCGCTGAACACAGTTGGGAGGAAGTATTCATGAAACACTCGCTTTACGCAGGCGCGGCCACGTTCGCCCTGATGGCGGGCGCGGCCCAGGCCGACAAAGTGACCGTGTTCGGGCCCTGGCTGGGGCCGGATCAGGAGAATGTCGAAAAGGTTCTGGATGGATTTGCCGCCGCGACGGGTCATGAATATGCCTATGTCGGCTCGGACAGTTTTGAACAGCAGATCAGAATCGATGCCGAGGCCGGATCGGCCCCGAACGTGGCCGTCTTCCCGCAGCCCGGTCTGGCGGCGGATATGGCCAAGTCGGGCTTTCTGACCCCGCTGGGTGACGGCACCGCCGATTGGATTCGGGACAACTATGCTGCCGGCCAGTCCTGGGTCGATCTTGGAACTTACGCCGGATCGGATGGGCAGGATCATCTGTACGGCTTCTTCTACAAGGTCGATGTGAAATCGCTGGTCTGGTACGTGCCCGAGAATTTCGAGGATGCGGGCTATGATGTGCCGACCACGATGGAGGAGCTCAAGGCGCTGACCGACCAGATCGTCGCCGACGGAGAGACGCCGTGGTGCATCGGTCTGGGGTCCGGCGGCGCGACCGGCTGGCCCGCGACCGACTGGGTCGAGGACATGATGCTACGCACCCAATCGCCCGAGGATTACGACGCCTGGGTCGCCAACGAAATGAAGTTCAACGACCCCAAAGTGATCGAAGCCATCGAAGAATTCGGAGCTTTCGCCCGCAATGACGACTATGTTGCTGGCGGCGCGGGCGCGGTGGCGACCACTGATTTCCGCGACAGCCCCAAGGGCATGTTCAGCTCACCTCCGCAATGCTATCTGCATCGTCAGGCCTCGTTCATTCCGGCCTTCTTCCCCGAAGGCACCATTGTGGGTGAGGATGCCGACTTCTTCTACTTCCCAGCCTATGAAAGCAAGGATCTGGGCAGCCCGGTTCTGGGTGCCGGGACACTCTGGGCGATCACCAATGACAGCCCCGCGGCGCATGATCTGATTGCCTATCTGCAAACGCCCGAAGCGCATGAGATCTGGATGCAGCTGACCGGCTTCCTGACCCCGCATAAAGGCGTCGACACGTCGCTGTTCTCGGACCCGACGCTGGCGAAGATGAACGACATCCTGCTGGGCGCGACCACATTCCGGTTTGACGGGTCCGACCTGATGCCGGGCGGTGTGGGTGCGGGCACCTTCTGGACCGGCATGGTCGATTACGCCGGCGGCAAGCCCGCGCAAGAGGTGGCCGACGAAATCCAATCCTCCTGGGATGCGCTGGACTAAGCGCGTCTGACAGCGGGCGGTCCGCGCGACGGGCCGCCCAATCCCCCTTTGGCAACGGAGAGCGTCATGCATCCGGCACTTCAGGGCCTGCTGACCATCGCCATCGGCGTGTCGGGCTGTGTGGGCTATTTCTACCTGTCGAACCAGTTTCTGGACAAGATTCTATTCCCGGCGCGCGGGCCGAATGCAGGTCGCAATATCAACCGTGCCAACATGATCCGGCCCTGGCTGTTTCTGTTTCCCGCGCTGCTGGCGCTGGGTCTCTATCTTGCCTATCCGGTGGTCGAGACGCTGCGCCTGTCGCTGACAGATCGCATCCCCGGCGGCGGTTACGAATGGGTCGGGCTGGACAATTATCGCCAGATGGCCGCCGAGCCGAAATTCTGGGAGGCCATGCGCAACAACATGCTGTGGCTGATCGTGGTTCCGGCGATGTCGACCGCGTTCGGGCTGCTGGTGGCGCAGCTGACCGACCGTATCCGCTGGGGCAACGTGGCCAAGGCGCTGATCTTCATGCCGATGGCGATCTCGTTCGTAGGGGCCTCGGTGATCTGGAAGCTGGTCTATGACACACGGCCCGCGGAACAGGATCAGATCGGCATCCTGAACGCGCTTTATATCTTCTTTGGCGGAACCGAGCCGCAGACATGGCTGACGATCCCGTTCTGGAACAGCTTTTTCCTGATGATCGTTCTGGTCTGGATTCAGACCGGCTTTGCCATGGTCATCCTGTCCGCCGCGCTGCGCGGCATCCCCGAGGAAACCATCGAGGCCGCCATTCTGGACGGTGCCAACCCGTTCCAGATTTTCTTCAAGATCAAGGTGCCGCAGATCAAGACCACGATTCTGGTGGTGTGGACGACGATCACCATCACCGTGCTCAAGGTCTTCGACATAGTCTTCGCCATGACCAACGGGCAATGGGAAACGCAGGTTCTGGCCAATTATATGTTCGACAAGCTGTTCCGCGCCAATGACTGGGGCGTGGGGTCGGCCTCGGCCATGGTGATCATGCTGCTGGTGACGCCGATCCTTGTCTGGAACGTGCGCAATGCGCGCAAGGAAATGGAATAGGGGGTCGGCATGAACGATATTGCAGGAACCAAACCGGCCCTCAGATGGGTGGTCCATGCCTCGGTCCTGTTTCTGGTGGTTCTGTGGGTGTTTCCGACGCTGGGTCTGCTGATCTCGTCCTTCCGGACGGCGGATCAGATCGCGACCAGCGGCTGGTGGCGCTCGCTGTTCCCGTCCGAGCAGAACCTGACCCTGCGCAGCGCCGCGCCCGAGACGCAGGTGCTGCAGAACGGGCTTTATGTGATCGAGGGCAATCTGTTTGATGCAGGTGTCACGGCGAAGATTTCGAAATGGGGCGTCAGTTCCCGCGCGGTCGATGCGTTCACACCGGGCGAAACCGCCGAGCTGCGCCGGGGTGGCACGATCACCGTCGATGCCGATGGCAATTACCGGATGGAAAACCCCGAGGAATTCTCGGGCAGCCGGGGCGCGCGTGTCTTTGTGACGGCCGAGTTGCCGCCCGAATTCACGCTCGACAACTATCATAAGGTGCTCTTGGCCGAAGACAGCACCGACAGCATGGGCAAGGCCTTTTTCAACACGCTCACTGTGACGATCCCGGCAACGATCATCCCGATCCTTGTCGCCGCCTTTGCGGCCTATGCGCTGGCATGGATGGATTTCCCGGGCCGCGCCCTGCTGATTGCAGCGGTGGTCGGTTTGCTGGTTGTTCCCTTGCAACTGGCGCTGATCCCGCTGCTGAAACTTCACCTGAATATCGGTATTCCTAAAGGTTATCTGGGCGTCTGGCTGGCGCATACCGGGTTCGGGATGCCGCTGGCGATCTACCTTTTGCGCAACTACATGGCCGGGCTGCCCCGCGATCTGATCGAAAATGCCCGGGTCGATGGCGCGACCGAGTTCCAGATTTTCACCAAGCTGATCCTGCCGCTCAGCTTCCCGGCGCTCGCCTCGTTCGCAATCTTCCAGTTCCTGTGGACGTGGAACGATCTGCTGGTTGCCAAGGTGTTCCTGATCGATGCCACCGGCCAGACCACGGTGATGACCAACCGTATTGTCGAGCTGTTGGGCACCCGTGGCGGCAACTGGGAAATCCTTGCCACGGCGGCGTTTGTCTCGATCGCGGTGCCGCTGGTGGTCTTCTTTGCAATGCAAAAATATCTGGTCCGTGGCCTGCTGGCCGGGTCCGTAAAATAAGGGCGTGTTATGAACGTGCAAACCACAGCATTCAAAACAACCGAAACAAAGTCCGACTGGTGGCGCGGCGGCGTGATCTATCAGATCTATCCGCGCAGCTTTCAGGACAGCAATGGCGACGGGATCGGAGACCTCAGGGGCATCACCCAGCGGCTGGGCTACATCGCCTCGCTGGGCGTCGATGCGATCTGGATTTCGCCATTCTTCAAGTCTCCGATGAAGGATTTCGGATACGATGTCAGCGATTACCGCGATGTCGATCCGATGTTCGGCACCATGGCGGATTTCAAGGAATTGCTGGATCAGGCCCATGCGCATGGGCTGAAGGTGATGATCGACCTCGTGCTGTCGCACACCTCGGACCAGCACCCGTGGTTCAGCGAAAGCCGCGCCGACCGCGAGAATGCGAAATCCGATTGGTATGTCTGGGCTGATCCCAAACCCGACGGGACGCCGCCGAACAACTGGCTGTCGATCTTTGGCGGCTCGGCCTGGCAGTGGGATGCGCGGCGGCTGCAGTATTACCTGCACAACTTCCTGACCTCGCAGCCGGACCTGAACTTCCATTGTCCCGAGGTGCAGGATGCGCTGCTGGATGTGGCCCGGTTCTGGCTGGATCTGGGGGTCGACGGGTTCCGTCTGGACACGATCAACTTCTATTTCCACGACGCGCAGCTGCGCGACAATCCCGGCCTGCCGATGGATCAGCGCAATGCCTCGATCGCGCCAATGGTGAACCCCTATAACCATCAGGATCACCTCTATTCCAAAAGCCAGCCCGAGAATATTGCCTTCCTCGAACGCCTTCGCGCCCTGACCGACGAATACGAGGGCCGCGCCTGTCTGGGTGAGGTCGGCGATGCGCAGCGCGGGCTTGAGATCATGGGCGAATACACCACCGGCGATAAGCGGATGCATATGTGTTACGCGTTCGAATTCCTCGAAAAGCGCGCCCTGACTGCGGCCTACGCCAAGCAGGTCTTTGATCAGCTTGAGGATAAGGCGGGCGACGCATGGCCCTGCTGGGCGTTCTCGAACCATGACGTGCAGCGCCATGCCTCGCGCTGGGGTCTGGACGATGCGTCGATCCGGCAGCACGCGGTTCTGATGATGTGCCTGCGCGGGTCCGCTTGCCTCTATCAGGGTGAAGAACTGGGCCTGCCCGAGGCCGACGTGGCGTTCGAGGATCTGCAGGACCCTTATGGCATTGAATTCTGGCCCGAGTTCAAGGGCCGCGACGGATGCCGCACGCCGATGGTCTGGGCCGCGCAGGACGAACAATCCGGGTTCAGCACAGGCCGCCCGTGGTTGCCGGTCAGCTCGCCTCAGGCCGAGCGGGCGGTGGATCGGCTGGAACAGGACCCGGCGTCGATGCTGCACCACTACCGTCGCGCCATCGCGCTGCGTCATGCGCATTCGGCGCTGATGTCCGGGGCGCAGTCGGGGATGGCGCAGTCCGGATCGGTGCTGACTTTCACCCGCGAGGATGCAGCGCAACAGGTGTTCTGCGCCTTCAATCTGGGATCAGACCCCGCCGAGGTGACCCTGCCCGGCGGTGACTGGCACGTGATCGGGGAGGAGTTGGGCGGCGTTCAGGGCGCAGATACGGTAACGCTGGACGCCGCTCAATTCTGTCTGCTGGCCCGGGAAAAGAGGTAAACCATGTCGGAACTCAAGCTCACGGATGTGGCCAAATCTTATGGCCCGGTCGATGTCCTGAAACATATCGACCTCGAGATCGAGCAGGGCGAACTGATCGTGTTCGTCGGTCCCTCGGGCTGCGGCAAATCCACCTTGCTGCGGATGATCGCGGGCCTTGAAAAGATCACCGGCGGCACGCTCGAGATCGAGGGGCTGGTGGTCAACGATGTGCCGCCCGCGCAGCGGGGCATCGCGATGGTGTTCCAGTCTTACGCGCTTTATCCGCATATGACGGTGCGCGAAAACATGGCCTTCGCGCTCAAGATCGCCAAGATGCCAAGCGCCGAGGTTGACGCGGCCGTGGAACGTGCCGCCCAGATCCTGCAGCTTGAACCGCTGCTGGATCGCCTGCCCAAGGCGCTGTCGGGCGGACAGCGTCAGCGGGTCGCCATTGGCCGCGCCATCGTGCGCGACCCCAAGGTCTATCTGTTCGACGAGCCGCTCTCGAACCTTGATGCCGCCCTGCGCGTGGCCACCCGGATCGAAATCGCGCGCCTGAAAGAGGCAATGCCCGACAGCACGATGATCTATGTCACCCATGATCAGGTCGAGGCGATGACACTGGCCAGCCGCATCGTCGTTCTGGCCAACAAGGGCATCGCGCAGGTCGGCACGCCACTGGAACTGTATGAAACCCCCGACAATGAATTCGTGGCCCAGTTCATCGGCTCGCCTGCCATGAACCTGCTGCCGGGCACCATCACCGCGACCGGAGACACCACCACCGTCACGCTCGAGGGCGGAGGCGTAGCGGTCTCGTCAATCCCCACCGAGGCCGCGGATGAAGGCAAGACCGTCAATATCGGTGTCCGGCCCGAGGATCTGGTGCTGACCGACGATGCCCCGATCTATGCCGGCGTGGTGGATTTCACCGAAGCACTGGGCGAGGTCACACTGCTGTATTTCGCAGCGCCCGAAGGCCGAGAGGCGGTGATCGCCAAGCTGCCGGGCATTCAGCGCAATCTGCGGGGACAAAGCGTCTCGGTCACGGCCGCACCCGACAAGGTGCATCTGTTCCACAACGGTCAGTCGATGCGGCGCTAGCCCAGTTTTGCCAGAAAGCCCGAGACCTTCCCAAGGCCCTCGCGGATGATCGACGGTGTGTTGGCATAGCCGATCCGCACGTATCCTTCGAGGCCAAGCGCCGAGCCCGGTGTGAACATCACCCCGGTCTCTTGCAGCAGTTTCACGCAGAATTCGCGCGACGGCATGTCGAAATCATAGTGCAACAGCGCCGTTGTGCCCGCGCTGGGTCTGATCCAGCTGATGCGCGGTTCGCCGTTGACCCAGTCTTCCAGTATCGCAAGGTTGCCGCGTGTGATCGCCTGACTGCGGGCCAGTACCTTGTCGCGGTTTTCCAGTGCAAGGGCGGCAAAATGGTCGTTGATCATGCCGACCGAGATCGTGTCATAGTCGCGGTGAACCGACACCGCCTCGATCAGATCAGGTGGCCCGGCGATCCAGCCCAGCCGCAGCCCCGCCAACGAGAACGCCTTGGACATGCCCGCCGTCGAAATCCCTTTCTCATAAAGATCCGCCACCGCCTCGGTCATCCCCGAACCGTCCTGCCCGGTGCCGCGATACACCTCGTCGCACAGCAGCCAGGCCCCGGCGGCGCGGGCGATCTCGGCGATCTCAAGCAGGAAGGCCCGGTCCATCACCGCGCCCGTCGGGTTGTTGGGGTTGTTGATGGCAATCAGCCGGGTTTCGGGCGTCGCGGCAGCGCGCAGCTCGTCCAGATCGGGCAGATAGCCGTTTTCAGCGCGCAGATGGACCTGCGACACCTCGGCCCCGATGCTGGCCGGGATCGAGTAATGCTGTTGATAGGTCGGCACCACCGCCACCACCTTGTCGCCGCGTTCAACCAGCGTCTTGTGGACCAGCATATTGGCCCCGATCGTGCCATGGGTGACGATGATATTCTCGCGCTTTTGCTGGTCATACAGCCCACAGATCGCATCGCGCAGCCGGTCCGACCCCCGGATCGCGCCATAGGTCATCTTCATCCCCAGCAACTCGGACAGATCATCCGAGTTCCGACCCGCCAGTTGCAGCAACTCGGCAATGCTCAGGCTCTCGACGCAAGTTTCGGCCAGGTTATAGGCGCAGCGGGTTTCCCACTCGTCCATCCAGATTTCGACGCCAAAGGGTTCGATCTTCATTGCGCTATCCTGTCTGACCAAGCCACCGCGCATGGTTCCCATGACGCGCGGACAAGGTCAACCGCGCCCTAGCCCGACTGGATCGCCGCAACCGCCGCATGCACTGCCGCGTGCGTCAGCTCCAGATCGGCCTGCGTCACCGCCATCGACGGGTAGAGCTTGCCGGGGGCCTTGAACACGCCCCTCTCGCGCAGCGCTGCGTTATAGCGGGCATTCCGGCTGGGATCGTCATGGGCGGCGCTGCGATAGTCGCGGCAGGGCTGGCCGGTGAAATAGATGTCGAACAGGGTTTCATCGCCGCAAATCCGGTGCGCGATTCCGGCTTCGGTCAAGGCATCGGACTGCATCGCCTGCAGCTTGCGCCCGATATCACGCAGGTGATCATAGGCCCCGTCACGGGCCAGAACCTCCATCGTTTTCAAGCCCGCTGCGGCGGCAACCGGGTTGCCCGACAGGGTGCCGAGCTGCATCAGCCAGCCATCCGCGCCGACCTTGTCCTTGTCGAAATGCTGCATGATCTCGGCACTCGCCCCTAGGGCGGCCAGCGGAAACCCTCCGCCGATGATCTTGCCCAAGGTGCAGATATCAGGCGTCACGCCGTATCTCTCTTGCGCGCCGCCATAGGCGAGGCGGAACCCGGTGACAATCTCGTCAAAGATCAGCAAAACGCTGTGTTTGTCGCACAGATCGCGCAGCCCCTGTAGATAGCCGGGCTCGGGCGGAACGATCCGTTGCAGGGGCTCGACGATGATCGCGGCCACGTCGTCATGTTCCGCCAGCAGCGCCGCCACCGCTTCAAGGTCATTGAACGGCGCGATCAGCATCTGATCAGCCACGCCCTGCGGGATACCGGCACTGTCGGGCACGGCTTGCGGGAAGTTCACCCGTTTCGCGGGGGCAAGGCTCATCTGTGCCTCGGCGCTCATGCCGTGATAGCCGCCTTCAAATTTCAGGATCTTGTCCTTGCCCGTATAGGCGCGCGCCAGTCGTATCGCGTACATATCCGCCTCACCGCCCGAGGCGACAAAGCGCACCTGTTCACAGCACGGCACGGCGTTGACGATGGCCTCGGCCAGTTCGACACCTTTGGAGTTATTGGCAAAGAAGGTCATGCCGAGGGGCAGCTGTTCCAGTACTGCCTCCATCACCTCGGGGTGACCATGGCCCAGTAGCATCGGGCCAGAGCCGATCAGATAGTCAACATACTCGTTGCCATCCTCGTCCCAGACGCGGCTGCCTTCACCGCGCGCGATCAGGATACCGGGGTCGAAATTGCCGAAGCCTCCGGCGGGCAGAACCGCTTGCGCGCGGGCGATCCATTCGGATTGAGTGTGAGTTTTGAGCATTTGTTAAGCCATTTCCAAAATCGGTGTTCCAAGAAGGTCCGGGTCGGGCGTCACGCCCAGCCCCGGGCCATCGGGCGGCGCGATCCGACCATCCGCGCGCACCGGAGCATCCGGGCAGAGGCGCGGTGAGACGTAAGAGGACAGATCACAGGTGTTCATCAGTGAACCATGCGGCGTTGAGGCGGCAAAATGCAATGCGGCGGCGGTCACGATATCGGAACCCCAAGTGCATTCGGCACAAATCTCGGCCCCCAGATGAATGGTTAGGTCGCGTGCGCGTCGCATCGCCGACAGGCCACTGAATTTCGACAGCTTCAACGCAACCGCGTCCATGCAGCCCAGCTCCGAGGCGCGCAGCAGCGAGGCCAGATCATGCGCGTTCTCGTCGATTTTCATTGGCAGGCCAGTGGCTTGACGCACGGCGGCGCAGTCTTCCAGCGTTTTGCAGGGTTGTTCCAGCATGACGTCCAGATGTGCCACCGCGCGCCCGGTGCGGGTGGCCTGCAAGCGTGAGGCCCCGCAGTTCCAGTCGCCATAGACCAGAGGGCCGGGGCCCACGGCTTCTCGGACCTTGATCAGTCGTTCGGCATCGGCCTGCCAGTCGCCTTCAACGCCCAGCTTGACCTGAAATTGTCGGATACCGGTTTGATGGGCGGCCTGCGCAATCCGCACCATCTCATCTGGTGCGACGCAGGTGATGGAATGGTAAAGCGGCATGTCCTTGCGCGTCCGCCCTCCCAAAAGGGCGTAAACCGGCTGCCCCGTGGCTTTCCCGAACAGGTCCCACAAAGCGATATCGACGATCGACTTGGCGTGGGCATGACCTTGCAGGAAGCCATCCAGTTTGCGCATCGGCGCATCGACGCCAAATGGAGACATGCCGAGGATTTCAGGGGCCATCTCGGCAATTGCGCTGGGCACACCCTTTGCGAAGGCGGGCAGGTAGTGCGGGATCGGACAGACCTCGCCCCAGCCTTTCAGGCCAGTATCGGTCTCCAGACACAGCACATGAGTTTCAACCGTGGCGCAGGTCTTGCCATCGGCCATGTAGTAAGTTTCGTGGCTGGACAGGTCGATGGACCAGAGAGAGAGTTTTGTGATCTTCATATTAACCACCCGTGGGGTTTGGCTGCTGCGGGGTCAGAGGGGCCAGCCCCTCTCTTGGCCTTTGGCCAATTCACTCCCCGGGATATTTTTGGCCAGATGAAGGGGTGGATCATGGCCGGGCCTCGTAGGTTGCGGTAGGTGGGCCGAGGCTTGCTAGGTCGGGGGTGACGCCCATGCCGGGGGTGTCGGGCGCATGTAGTTTGCCGCCCCGCGCCATCGCGCCGCCGATCCCGGTTGAGCGGGTGTTATAATTCATTAGGTCTGTGGTGTTCTGCAGGTATTCGGACGGGGTTGAAGCGGCGAAATGGGCGACGGTGGCGGTGGCGATTTCACCGCCCCAAGTGTCCTCGGCGACCACGGGGATGCGGTTTTCGATCAGGTAATCGCGTACCCGCCGTGCTTTGCTGAGCCCTCCGAGGTTCGAGATTTTCAGGCAGCAGATCTCGGCCCCGCGATCCGCTACGATGCGCTGGGCCATGTGCATTCCGGTCAGGCATTCGTCCAGCTTCATGGGCTGATCCGCGACGCGGCGGATCTGTTGGCATTCCTCGTAGGTTCGGCAGGGCTGTTCGAGGATGAAGTCCAGATCGTTTGTCGCCCGCGCCACTCGGATTGCATTGTCGACGCGCCAGCCTTGATTGGCATCCGCCATCGCCGTTTCCCTGGCCTTCAGCAGGGGTACGGTTGCGCGTATCCGGTCGATATCGGTGGCCCAATCGCCGCCGACCTTGATCTGGAACTGGCGATAGCCCTGATCGCGATAGGCATTCATCTCGGCGATGGTTTCATCCGTGGTCTTCTGCGGAGCGACGCGGTACATCGGCGCGCCGTCAGTCAGCTTGCCCCCCAGCAGCATCCAAACAGGCTGAGTGCAGGCCTGCCCGAGGATGTCCCAGCAGGCCGCATCAAACGGAGCCTTGGCGTAGCCGTGGCCTTGCACCAGATGATCCATCAGCTGCTCGATCCGTCCGACCTGTCGCGGGTCTTCGCCCAGCAGGTCGGGGGCGATCAGTTTTGCCAGCGCTGGAACGCCCTGAGAGTGGGCAATCATGTAGTTTTCACCGCAGGGCGTGAACTCACCACAGCCCTGCAGCCCTGCATCGGTGTCGATGACCACGACCGAGGCCGTCGCCGTTTCGATCGTATTCCCCGCGCCCCAGACATATGCGCCGCCCACATAGGGCAACGCGGTCTGGTATATGCGGATGCGGGTGATTTTCATGGGATGACCACGATATTGCCGGTGTGTCTCTTGGCGATGAACGCAGATTGCGCCTGATGCAGATCGCGCAGCGAATAGGTTGCGGCGAGGGCGGGTTTGATCTCGCCCGCCTCGATGTATTGCACGAGGTTCTGCATGACCTCTGGGTCTATCACCGTCGAGCCGGTGAAGGTCAGGTCGCGCAGGTAGAAGGTGCGCAGGTCAAATTCGACCATCGGCCCGGCGATTGCGCCCGAGCAGGCATAGCGCCCGCCGCGTTCGAGGATGTCTATGAGCCTCGGCCAGTATGGCCCGCCCACCACATCCGTGAGGACCGTGATCTTTTCGTCGCCCAACGCGGCGCGCAGGTCATCCGGTGCGCGGGGCAGGATGCGGTCGGGGCCGAGCTTGGCAACGTCGGCGTGTTTGGCCTCGGACGCCATGGCGATCACCCGTGCGCCGCGGCGTTTGGCCAGTTGCACCAATGCGCCGCCTACGCCGCCGGATGCGCCGGGCACCAGAACCGTGTCGGTTTCCGTAACATTTGCGCGGGTCAGCATGCCCTCGGCTGTCGAATATGAGCAGGAAAATGTTGCCAGTTCCGCATCTGACAGAGGGGATTGGATCGCAATGGCGTTCCGCGCGGGGATGGTCGTGTATTGTGCAAACCCGCCATCCCGTTCTGATCCGAAATACCCGGTCTTGTCCTTGTTTGCTGGTTCCGCCGGATCGCGCAGCCAGCAATCGGTGATCACACGCTCGCCGACGCGGTGGGGATCGACGCCCTCGCCAACGGCGACGATCTGGCCGCAGACATCCGCGCCCTGAATACGTGGAAAGACCAGAGGCGCGCCGCCCCATGTTGGGTCGTCCTCGCCGACCTCCTCAAACGCGCCGCCAGATGTGGCATCGCTGACGGTTTTCGAATACCAACCGGATCGCGTGTTCACGTCGGTATTGTTCAGTCCGCAGGCCCCAACCTGGATCAGCGCTTCGCCCGAGGCGGGCGTGGGGCAGGGCCAGTCCTCGTGCCAGACCATCTGATCCAGATCGCCGTGACCCATCGTGACCATGGCTTGCATTGTGGCTGGCTGTGTCATTGCGCGGCTTCCAGCGCAGCGTCAGCACGCGGCAGCAGGCTTTGCGGGTCATATGCAGGTTCGGATAAGACTCGCGCGGCGCGAGGGGTGCCGTGGATGACGACCTGAAGTTCAGTGCCTGCTGCGGCGGCTTCGGGTTTGATGTAAGCGAACGCGAGGATTTTACCGACCGTATGCCCATAGGCCACGGATGCAGTCGAGCCAACGACGCGCCCGTCCAAGAGCACGGCTTCGCCGCCATGTCCGTCGATCTCTCCGTCCGGTTCGATTTCGAGATAAGCGCACATCCAGGGCAAGTCGGTGTTCAGGGTTTTGTCCTTGCCCATATAGTCTTTGTCGGTTCTGGCAAAGCGTAGCACGTCCGCTTCCGCCAGTGTCACTTCGTTGGTCAGTTCGCCTGCGCCTTTGAAGCCCTTCTCCATCCGCATGACATTCATCGCGAAGCTGCCATAGTCAGCGATCCCATGTGCCTCACCTGAGGTCCAGAGCGCGTTATAGACGTCCAGACAGGCTTCGTTGGGCATGTGCAGTTCCCAGCCAAGCTCGCCAGCATAGGACATGCGGAAGGCCCAGACATCGTGGCCTGCAATCTTGATCTGCTGCGCCGACAGCCAGCGGAATCCGTCATTGCTGAGGTCAGCGTCGGTGCAAGCGCCCAAAACGTCACGCGCACGGGGCCCGTTCAGCGAAAGAGCTGACCATTCCGCGGATCGGGTGACGATATCGACAGAATTTTCGTCGAAAATTCTTGCCTCGCGCAGATGATCCAGCAAGCGCTGTTCGAAGAATGCTGCACAGACGAGGTAATAGCGGTCCTGCGCCATGCGAACGATCGTGGTCTCCAGCTCGATCCGTCCCCGGCGGTTCAGCATATGGGTCAGGGTAATCGAGCCCTCCTTTTGCGGCATCCGGTTCGCCGTCAGGCGGTCCAGCAAGGCATAGGCGTCAGGGCCTGAAACTTCGACCTTGGTGAAGGCTGTGACGTCCATGATGCCGACCCGTTCGCGTACAGCTTTGACCTCTTGCGCGACCATGTCGTCGGCTGGCGTTCGTCGGAAGGAATAATGGTCTTGTTGCGCCACGCCATCTCGGGCGAACCAGCGGGGGCGTTCATAGCCATAGACCTCTTCATGCACAGCGCCTTTCGATTTCAGTGCCTCATGCAGCGGCGATGGCTTGATCGGGCGACCCGCCAAACGGTTGAAATGTGGGAAGGGGATTTCATGGCGCAGGCAATAGTCTTCCTCTGCCTTGATGACCTGCCAGTCCTTGGTGGCGTAGCTGCCGAAGCGGCGCGGATCATATTCGCGCATCGAGATATCGGCGGCCCCATGCACCATCCAGCGCGCCAGTTCGCGGGTCAGACCCGGCCCCCAACCGATCCCGATCTGTGTGCCGCAGCAGCACCAGTAATTCCGCACGCCCGGAGCCGGTCCGATCAGCGGGTTGCCGTCCGGCGGATGGCTGATTGCACCGTGCACTTCGCGCTGAATGCCCAGTTCCGCAAAGATCGGCATCCGGTTCAGGCTTTCCTCAAGCCACGGCATCACCCGATCATAATCCGCATCGAACAGCCAGTTCTCGTAGTCCCACGGGCAATGATCGTGCCAGACCGAGTTCGGGTTTTCTTTCTCGTAAATCCCGATCAAGCCACGCTTTTGTTCCATACGGATATAGCCCGAGACCTTCTTGTCATCGCGGATCACCGGCAGTTCCTGTTGCAGCGCTTCGAACTCGGGCACGGGTTCGGTCACGAAGTAGTGGTGCGTCATCGACGTCATCGGCAATTGCAGGCCCGACCATTCGCCCATCTGCCGCGCATAGGTGCCACCCGCGTTGACCACATGCTCGCAGGTGATCGTGCCCTTGGGCGTCTCAACAACCCATTCGCCAGTCTCGGCCTGCGTGATGTTGGTCGCCTGACACTGACGGATGATCCGAACGCCTTTCTGACGCGCACCCGCGGCCATCGCCATGGTCACATTGGTCGGGTCTACGTGGCCGTCGTCGGGCGTGTGCAGCGCGCCCAACACGCCATCCAGATTGTAGAACGGATGCAACTCGGCCACCCGATCCGGGCCGACAAGGTCTATGTTGAAGCCCAGCGAACGGCCAACCGACAGCGTATGGCGCAACCAGTCCATCTCATCCTCGGTATAGGCCAGCCGGAACGAGCCGCAGCCATGCCATGTCACGGCCTGCCCGGTCTCGGCCTCTAACGCGCCGGAATAGAGCCCGATATTGTAATCGACGCATTTTCCCAGACCAAAGCTAGAGGTCGAATGCGTGATCTGCCCCGCCGCATGCCAAGTGCTGCCGCTGGTCAGTTCGGCCTTTTCCAGCAGCACGGTCTCTGCACCCCAGCCTTCGTGCCCAAGGTGGTAGGCAAGGCCTACACCCATCACTCCGCCACCCACAATAACCACGCGCGCGTGGGTCGGGAAATCAGATGCCATCGGATCACTCCTCTGAGTCGATTTTGTCTCGACAGCGTAAGCAAACAAAAGTACCATCGTCAATCATGAATGGGACAAATGTATCAAATGCGATTCTTGAACGGTTGGCGGACGAACTGTCCGAGCTGACGCCCGAGGCGCGCAAAGCCGCGACTTATGTGCTGGAAAACCCGCGCGACGTGGGGGTTTCGACCGTGCGTGAGATCGCCGAGGCGGCAAATGTGAAGCCCAACACCATCGTCCGCATGGCGCGGCAGGTGGGGTTCGAAGGCTACGAGGATTTCCGCGTGCCCTTCCGCGAGGCGATCCGGCGCGGGCAGGCCGATTTTCCAGACCGCGCCCGCTGGCTGCAGGACATTCGCAAGTCTGGCAACATGGGCGGGCTGTATGCCGATATGGTTCAGGACGCCCTGCGCAATGTCGAGGAGACCTTTGCCAATATCTCGTCCGAGCAGTTGAAAGCAGCGGCCGAAGACATCTGGGATTCGCGCAATGTGTTTGTGCTGGGCGTGGGTGTGAACAATTCGAACGCGCGAAACTTTGTTTATCTGGCCTCGACGGGGATGGTGCAGTTTCACGCCATCCCGCGCCCCGGCTCAAACCCGATCGACGATCTGGCCTGGGCGGACAAGCGCGACGTTCTGATTGCCATGACCTGTAAACCTTATCGCAACGAAGTGGTCGAGGCGGTGCAAGTCGCGCGCGAGCAGGGGTTGAAGGTCGTGGGTCTGTCCGACAGCCCGGCCAGCCCGATCCTGCGCGCGGCTGACCATGGCTTTGTCATCTCGGCAGACACGCCGCAATTCTTCCCGTCCTCGGTCAGCACGGTTGCCTTGCTGGAAACGCTGCTGTCATTCGTGATCGCCGTTGCCAGCGATGAGATCGTTGAACGGGTCGAAACCTTTCACAAACGCCGCCATCAGCTTGGCCTTTACCACGCGGAGGACTCGTGACAGCACCCATCCAATCCCTTGCAGCCCGGTACTATACTGACCCAGCCATCTTTCGCCTGGAAACAGATGGCCTGCTGGCGCGCACATGGCAGTTCGGCTGCCACGCCTCGGAACTGACCGAACCGGGCGCTTACGTCGCGTTTGAAGTCGCCGGACAGGACCTGTTCGCTATCAGGGGCCGCGATGACAAAATCCGCGTGTTCTACAATGTCTGCCAACACCGCGCGCACCAGTTGGTCGAAGGAACCGGAACGACGCGGGTCGTGGTTTGCCCTTACCACGCCTGGACCTATGAGCTGACCGGAGAGCTGCGCGCCGGTCCAAATCTCAAGGCGGTTGAAGGGTTCGAGAAATCAAGCGTGTGCCTGAACGAAGTCCGCGCCGAAGAGTTTCTGGGATTTGTCTTCGTCAACCTCGACCCTGACGCCGCGCCGATGGACGCGTGGTTTCCAAACGCCCGTGCCGAGCTTGAGGAATGGGTGCCCAACTGGGCCGATCTGAAACCGCTGGAATGGGTCGAGATACCGGAGCTTTGCAACTGGAAGGTCTCGGTCGAGAATTATTCGGAATGCTACCACTGCTCGCTCAACCACCCGACCTTTGCGAACGGAGTGGTCCGGCCCGAAACCTATGACATCCAACCTCAGGGCATGTGCCTTCGTCATACGACGGAATGCCAGAGCCTTGAAAATATGACCTACGACATTCAGTCGGGGTTCAAGCATTTCGATGAATATTCCAGCTGGTTCCTGTGGCCGATGTTCTCGTTTCAGGTCTATCCGGGGAATGTTCTGAATACTTATCACTGGCGCGCCGTGGATGCCGATCACGTGGTGGTCTGGCGAGGCTGGTATTCGGTGGGCGGCGTGGATGATCAAAAGATACGGCAACTCGCGGCGCAGGATCGCGCGACCACGGTGGAAGAGGATATCCGGCTGGTCGAATCCGTACAGCGTGGCCTGCATTCGCGCGGCTATCGCCCCGGCCCGCTGGTGATTGACCCGAAGGGCGGGGTGAATTCGGAACACCCCGTCATGCATCTGCAGAAATGGATGCGCGAAGCCGTCGATGGACAACTGCAAAGGACCGGATCATGAGCACATTTGATGAAGACCTGTTCCTGAAAGGTCTTGAGCAGCGCAAGGCGACGCTGGGCGCAGAATACGTCGAAAAGAACCTGGCCGCCGCCGATGATTTCACTCGGCCCTTTCAAGAGGCGATGACCGCCTGGTGCTGGGGCTTCGGTTGGGGAGACGACGTGATCGACGCCAAGACGCGGTCCATGATGAACCTGTCGATGATCGGCGCGCTGGGCAAGATGCACGAATGGGAAATCCATTGCCGCGGCGCGATCAACAACGGCGTCACCGCGCCGGAAATCCGCGCCATCGTCCACGTGATCGGCATCTATTGCGGCGTCCCGCAGGCGCTGGAATGTTTTCGCGTGGCGCGCAAGGTGCTGGAAGAGGCACCCGAAGCCTGAAGGGCAGGGGAAACCACACGCTTGCCTAATCTGAACGGGCCGTTAGCCTGAGACCACCCCCTTCGCGTCAAAGGAGACCCGCGCCATGTTCCGCCACCTCGCCCGTGCCCTAACCCTTGCTCTGGCCCTGACCGTCGCCCCCGCCGCCTATGCCGATGACGGTGGCGGTTTCCCGCAGATTGTCGGCACCTGGCACGGCACCTATCTGGTGGCCTTCGCCAAATCTAACCCCAACCACGAAAAGGGCCTGCTGAAAACCGAGATGGAGCTTGAGATCACCAAGCTCGACGGCAACCTGATCACCGCCACGAACCGCTGGCGGCGGATCGGCGACACCGACTGGATCGTAGAAGAGGCTATGGGCACCTTCGCACTCGACGACCCCACCCGCTTTGTTCTGGCCGAGGCCGGCATTTCCGGCGATGACGTATCCTCGGGCATCTTCAACGGCGTGTATTTGGATGACGTCCTGATGATCACCTATGCCGGGCCAGGCACTGGCGTGGCCTTTGCGGCGCAGCTGGTGAAGAAGGAGGGCAAGGAGCAGCAGTAGCTAAATCGCCGCTGCGACTGTCGCCATCTGAACCCTTTGCTTTCTATTGGAATACTCAAGCTGAGGCCTGCAATGTCGGTATTGCAGACTTTGCTGCCGTTCGCCCGAAGGAGATGAACGACCGCTCTTGGAGGTTACACAGTTTAGGGTTATTCAACGATCCCATCCAGTGGATCGGAATGCAAACACCCTATTGCAATTTCGGAAGCGGTTGGCGCCGCGCTGCGTCCACAGCCTGATCTAGAAAGCGAATGTAGTTCGCCATGGAGCCGAGGTGCTCCTCCATCGGGGGGCCGCACTTCCATAATTCGGTGAACGCGCCTTTGGTGAAGACGCTGCAATCCCAACCACGTAAAGAAAACTGGATCAGCTCTGCGAAATGGAGCGTATTTAAGCCTTCATCCTCAGCGAAGCTGACAGTTTGCACGTCGCACCTGTCATTACAGAACAGCACGACATATCGACCCTGAAACATACGGGATTTTGACAAGTAAACACGGCGCTGGTTCTCAAGTGAGCTGTGGTCAATAATATCGAAATCTTGCGAAGCAGGACGCAAGAACGCGCGCAGTGAGGCATAGGTGGGTTTGGGGTCACCCTTCCGAAACCGCGCCGGGCCCAAAATCTCAGGAAAGACGTTATTGCGGCTAGGTTCTTCAGCGCTAAACTGCCCTCCGTAGACAATAATATAATCTTCCCATCTGGCAGAGGGCATGGTGGGTTCTGCACATCGGACAAAATAGGGGCTCGCGCGACGATCCAAGGCTGCCCCACGGAGCACCTTACCGTCCAAGTATTCGGTTTCATCATAGCTATCTGTCGTCAACCGACAGGTGTCCCCCGCAGACGGCTGGGAATAGTAGATTAAGTTTAGGGTTTCTTGTCCGATAGTTTTGACGACATATCCTTCGGGAATGTCATCGCAGTCGTATTGCGCGCAGAAGTTCGCCCATTCCTCGGCTTTCGTGCGGAATTCCTCGGCACGCTCAGCCTCGATCCTCTCACTATGAGTCGGAGCGGTGGTCACCAAATATGCAAAATAGCCAACCCAAACCACGGTGATCAGAAATGCCATGGCGATTAATGCGGCAATCGCATTAAGGAGATAGCGAAAAAAACGTTTCAGAAGCATAGAGTTTCGGCTCAGATCCAAATCGTTGACAGCTTGCGTCAGTATTCAGGCGAAACTTTGACCCATTTCCAAGTCACGGGGATTACTATTGGAGCGTGGCAAACATGGCTTTCTAAAGACCTTCGAACCAAAGCAGTCGGTGTGAGCTTTGGCAATTAGGATAATTAAAGCCGACATTGGTACCATGCGCAGCATCGGTCGAAGTGGGCTCCAAAGCGGACCTAATTATCCCCCCAAACGAAAAAAGCCGCCCCAAACGGGACGGCCTTTCATTCACTGTCTCTTTTCAGAGGATCAGGCGGTCAGAGCGGCCTGAGCTTTGGCGACGATCGCGCCGAACGCTTCCGGTTCGTGCACGGCCAGATCAGCCAGAACTTTGCGGTCCACTTCGATACCGGCCAGGTTCAGGCCGTTGATGAAGCGGGAATAGGTAAGAGCCTCGTCATGGCTGCGCACAGCCGCGTTGATGCGCTGGATCCACAGGGCGCGGAAGTTGCGCTTGCGGTTCTTGCGGTCGCGGGTTGCGTACTGGTTGGCCTTGTCGACGGCCTGGGTGGCAACTTTGAAGTTGCTTTTGCGACGACCATAATAGCCTTTTGCGGCCTTGATGATCTTCTTGTGACGGGCGTGAGTTACGGTTCCACCTTTAACGCGGGACATATCGGTATCTCCTCTTAGCGGTCGTAGGGCATGTAGCCCTTGACGATCTTGGCGTCGGGGGCGGACAGGGTGGTGTTGCCACGGGCGTCGCGGATGAACTTCTTGGTCCGCTTGATCATGCCGTGACGCTTGCCGGCCTGGCCAGCAAGGACCTTACCGGTCGCAGTCACCTTAAAGCGCTTCTTGGCGCTCGACTTTGTCTTCATCTTAGGCATTTCCGTCTCCTTTTCCGGGTTCGGTTTCAGACGCGACTCGGCATGCCATCTCGGCCGGTCACGCAACAGATGCGCCGTTTACGCAAGTTCGATCATACTGGCAAGGGGGGTTCGACCAGAATCTGCGGAATCCGCACAGGTCAGGCACCGGGGCAGCACAGGGCCGCCCCGGTGAATTGGTTTAGTGCTCGAATTTGCGGATCTCGCCGCTCTTCAGCCGCTCGGCGTAGGAGGCCAGCTCCTGCCGCACCACTTTCATCAGGAAGTAGAGCGCGAAGACGTTTACAACCGCCATCGCAAAGATCGCCGCGTCCGAGAAATCGATGACCGGGCCAAGATTGGCCGCCGCACCGATGACGACGAAGACGCAGAAGATGATCTTGAACACCAGTTCCTTGGTGTGGCCCTCGCCGAACAGGTAGGTCCAGGCCTTGAGGCCGTAATAGGACCAGCTGATCATGGTCGAGAAGGCGAACAGCACCACCGCAATCGCCAGCACATAGGGGAACCAGCTAAAGGCGCTTGCGAAGGCGGCCGAGGTCAGGCTGACGCCCGAGTTACCGTCAACGGTTGCAATCGCGTTACCCGCTTCGTTCAGCATGTAGTTGCCGGTGTCCGGGTCGATGATCAGCTGCTGGGTGATGATGATCACCAGCGCGGTCATTGTACAGATCACGACCGTATCAATGAACGGCTCAAGCAGCGAGACAAAGCCCTCGGTGATCGGCTCCTTGGTCCGTACCGCCGAGTGTGCAATCGCCGCAGAACCCACGCCCGCTTCGTTCGAGAACGCCGCACGACGGAAGCCCTGGATCAGCGCCCCGACCATGCCACCAGCAACGCCGAGGCCGGTGAAGGCCCCTGCGAAGATTTGACCAAAGGCCCAACCGATCTGGTCTGCGTGCATAATGATGATGACCAACGCGGCCAGCACATACATCACACCCATGAACGGAACGACTTTTTCGGTCACGCTGGCAATCGATTTCAGGCCGCCCACGATTACTGCGAAGACGATGCCCGCAAAGACAAGGCCCGTGATCCAGCCCGGATAATCTCCGACGATGCCCGCGATCTGCTGGTGCGCCTGATTGGCCTGGAACATATTGCCCCCGCCCAACGCGCCAAGGATACAGAAGATCGAGAACAGAACAGCCAGAATCTTACCGCCCGGCAAGCCCAACTCGTTGAACCCTTTGGACATATAATACATCGGGCCACCCGAAACGGTGCCGTCTTCGTATTCGTTGCGGTACTTCACGCCCAGCGTACATTCGGTGAATTTCGACGCCATACCCAGCAGGCCCGCGACGATCATCCAGAACGTAGCACCCGGTCCGCCGATACCGACGGCCACCGCCACACCCGCGATGTTACCAAGGCCAACCGTGCCCGACAGCGCCGTGGCCAGCGCCTGAAAGTGGCTGACCTCACCCGCGTCGTTGGGGTCGGAATAGTCGCCTTTCACAAGGCTGATTGCATGGCTGAAGAACCGCAGCTGTACGAAGGCGAAATACAGCGTGAACACGGTGGCCGCGATCACCAGCCAGCCCACGATCCACGGGAATCCGGTTCCCGGGAAAGGGGCAAAGATAAAGCTGACGAAGGGGCCGGTGAAATCGGCAAAGGCCTGATTGATCTTTTCGTCCAGACCCGGCGCCTCTTGCGCAAGGGCAGGGCCAGCGGCAAAGGCCGCAGCGGCGACAGCGCCGAATTGTTTGAGCATTCTCATTCTTGTCCCTCCCCTCAGTTCACGACCGTGACCGGCACATCGGCATGCATGACCAGATTCTGGGTCGAGCTGCCGAACAGGCGTTTCTTGAACCCGTCCGCCGAGGCCCGGCCCACGACGATCTGCGACCCGCCGTTTTCAACGGTGATCTTGTTCAGCGTTTCCGCCACATCGCCGTGACGCACGATGCCATGCGCCTCGAACCCGGCGGTTTTCAGCGCCTCGACCGCGGGCGCGATGATACGCGACGTGGCCAGTTCAACCTCTTCTTCGCGCCGCTTGTGACGCAGGGCGTTTTCTTCAGGGGTCTGGAAAGTAAAAGGGGACCATTCGATGACGTAAACCACCAGCAGCTCGCATGTTCCGATCCGCCCGGCCATGTCTTTGGCAAAGGCGATCGCGCGCTCTCCGGTTTCTGTCCCGTCCAGTCCTATGACAATTTTCGTTGTCATCTCGTTCCTCCGTTATTGTTGATTTGGCCGGGGCCCTCGCCCCCGGCGGGGCAGCCGGAACCTGGAACTTGTTTGAGTGGACTGCCCCAGGGTCAAGTATCCCGGAAAAACACGGAAAAACAGAGAGGTAATTGCAATATACAACCTGTATTCATGTAAGTATTTGTAAGTAAATACTATTATTCGCACAAAATATGGGCGAATAGGTGAGTCTCACAGTGAAATATAATTCTGAGCCCCCGGGGGTCAGCCCGGATCGGTGTTGTAGATCAGCCGCTCGTCACAAGGTGCGATACGCAGAATATTGGTGGTGCCGGGCACGTTGAAGGGCACACCGGCGGTGACAACGATCTGATCCGCCTCGGAGGCGAACCCTCCGGCCCGCGCAGCCCGTGCGGCGCTGACCACGGCGCCCTTGAACCGTTCAAGTTCGGGCGTCATCACGCAATGGCAGCCCCAGCTCAGGCACAGGCGGCGTGCGGTGCCGGTGGCGGGGGTCATGGCGATGATCGGCACGCCGGGGCGTTCGCGCGCTGTCAGCAGGGCCGTGGTGCCGCTTTGGGTGAAGCAGCAGATCGCCTTGATGTCGGTTTTTTCCGCAATCTCACGCGCAGCGGCAACGATGCCGTCTGCAATTGTGGTCCCCTTCGCCGTCCGCGAGGCGGCGATAATCTGATCATAGGTCGGATCGGCCTCGACCTCGATGGCGACCTTGTTCATGGTCTGCACCGCCTCAACCGGATACGACCCGGCGGCGGATTCCGCGCTGAGCATGATGGCATCCGTGCCTTCATAGATCGCGGTCGCCACATCCGAGACCTCGGCGCGCGTGGGCATCGGGCTTTCGATCATGCTCTCCAGCATCTGGGTCGCCACGATAACGGGCTTCGCCGCGCCCCGGCATTTGCGCACCAGACGTTTCTGGATCGGCGGCACCGCCGAGACGGGCAGTTCGACCCCAAGATCGCCCCGCGCGACCATGATCCCGTCCGACGCATCAAGGATGTCGTCAAACGCCTCAACCGCCGCAGGCTTTTCGATCTTGGACAGGATCGAGGCGCGACCATCGGCCAGCGCACGCGCCTCGAACACGTCCTTGGCCCGCTGCACAAAGCTGAGCGCCAGCCAGTCCACGCCCAACTGGCAGACAAATTCCAGATCGTCGCGATCCTTGTCGGACAGCGCCGCCAGCGGCAAAACCACATCAGGCACGTTGACGCCCTTGCGGTTGGAAATCGTACCCCCGACCTCAACGGTGCAATTGGCGAAATCCTGACCGCAATCCTGCACGATCAGGCGGATTTTGCCGTCATTGACCAGCAGCCGCGCGCCCACTTCCAGTGCGGCAAAAATCTCGGGGTGCGGCAGGCAGACACGGCCCGCATCCCCCGGCGCGGGATCGAGGTCCAGCCGGAAGGCCGCGCCTTCCGTCAGCTCTTCGGCATCATTGGCAAACACACCGACCCGCAGCTTGGGGCCCTGCAGGTCCGCCAGAATCGCAATCGGCCTGTCCAGATCCTTTTCCACCTGCCGGATGATGCGGTGCCGTTCGCGGATCTCGTCATGGCTGCCATGGCTCATGTTCAGTCGGAACACATCCGCCCCGGCCTCGTGCAGGGCGCGGATCATGTCATAGTCATTGGACGCCGGTCCCAGCGTCGCGACGATTTTCACATTTCTCAGGCGTCGCATCGGGTCGGCTCTCCTCAAACGTCTCATGTTACCGCAAACAGTCCTTGGCCTGCTTATTGCGCAATTCCCTTTCCGAGGCAACTGTCCTACACCTGCATCAAACAAGATGACAGGCTCATGACATACTCTCCGTTTTTCGTGCACGGCGCGGATCGCCCGTCGCGCTGGCTGATTACCTGCGATCACGCAACCAACATGGTGCCGCCCGACATCAACGGCGGTGATCTGGGTTTGCCGCGCGAGGATATGGAGCGTCACATCGCCTATGACGTCGGCGCCTATGAGGTCTCGAAACATCTGGGCGAGCTTCTGAACGCACCCGTGATTGCGGCCAATTTCTCGCGTCTGGTGATTGATCCGAACCGGGGTGAGGATGATCCGACGCTGGTGATGAAGCTCTATGATGGGTCGATCATACCCGGCAACCGCCATGCGGACGCGGCCGAGCGCGAACGCCGCCTGCAGATGTGCTATCGCCCCTATCACGAGGCGCTGGCGGAACTGGCGGCATTGCCCCATGCGGTCATCATCTCGATGCACTCTTTCACGCGCCAATTGCGGGGCCGCGAGCCGCGTCCTTGGCATATCGGCGTGCTGCATACCCCGGACGAACGGTTCTCGCGCCCGCTCATCAACCGGCTGGAGGCTGAGGGCGATCTCTGCGTCGGCGTCAATGAACCTTATACGGGCGTCCTGCCCGGCGATGCGATCGACAAGCACTGTACCACGTTCGGGCGGCCCAATGCGCTGATCGAACTGCGTAACGATCTGATCGCGGATCATGACGGGCAACGGCACTGGGCCGAGCGTCTGGCGACGGTTTTGCAGAACGCACTGATTGACAGCGCTCTGTGACGCGGGGTTTCATCTGTCGATTTCCCTCTCTCACGATATTGTGAGGGTTTGCGTCAACACCCATATATCCGATGAAAGGAGGCGACCATGACACAGGAATTCCTGGCAACCGTATTCGGTTGGATGACGGTCCTCAATGTCGCCGTTCTACTGTTCAGCACTTTGATGATTATTGCGCTGCAGGACTGGATCGCTGGCCTACATAGCCGGATGTTCCAGATGGAACGAGCCGATGTGAAACAAGCCTATTTCAGGTATCTCGCCAACTACAAGATACTGACGCTCATATTCTGCGTGATGCCATGGCTGGCCTTGAAGTTGGCTTGAGCTTTGGTTTTGGTGCTCCAAAAGACCTTCGCGCCCCTTCTGTTCGTTGTAACGGGAGCGACGGATTGCTAAGTCTGGCCTTGGACGCAAGAACATCATCCGGAGCCCGACAATGGACAAGCAAACTGAAATCGAACTGCAGGCTGCCGCGTTCCGCCGGTTGCAAAAGCATCTGATGGAAGACCGCACCGATGTGCAGAATATCGACATGATGAATCTGGCCGGGTTCTGCCGTAACTGCCTGTCGCGCTGGTATCAGGAAGCGGCCAATGAAAAGGGCATCGAGATGGGCAAGGATGAGGCGCGTCAGATTTTCTATGGCATGACCATGGATGAATGGAAGGCGAACTATCAGACCGACGCCAGCGCCGAGAAACAGGCCGCCTTCAAAGTCGCCTTCGAAGAGAATGTTGGGAAAGAGGGCTGAGCCTCAGCTAGTCCTTGACCGTTTCGGAAAGTATTCTAAAGTATTCCCAATAAGAATACTTCACCCCAGCCCCGGGTAACACAGGATACCGATGAGCCAAGACCATCACATTCCGCGTCCCGATGAGGCCGCCCTCATCGCGGGTCTGCTCAACCCCGACCCGCTGGTGGGGGAAAGTGCCGGGCTGTTTCTGGCCGCCCCGCGCCGCACCGGCAAAAGCACCTTTCTGCGCCGCGATCTGACCCCGCTGCTCGAGGATCAGGGCCGGTTCGTGATCTATGTCGACCTCTGGGCCGATCGCAGCAGTGATCCCGGCGCGCTGATCACCGCCCGACTGGCCCGCGCGCTGCAGGAGTGCGACTCGCTGATTGCAAAGCTGCGCCGCAGGGTGCCGTTTTCATCCATCGGCGCGCTGGGCTTTAGCGTGAACCTCAAGGCCGCCGGCGCGTGGGAGGGCACGATCCCAGACGCGCTGATGCTGCTGTGCGAGGCGACTGGCAAGGATGTGGTCCTGATCGTCGACGAGGCGCAGCAAAGCCTGGCGACCGAGGCAGGCCGGAACGCGATGTACGCGCTGAAGGCGGCGCGGGATGCGGTCAATCAGGCGGGGCTCGAGACGCGACTCTATCTGGTCATGACTGGCTCGCATCGCGATAAGCTGGCGGCGCTGATCCACAACCAGCAGGCCCCTTTCTTCGGCGCGCGCGTGCGTGATTTCCCGAAGCTGGGGCAAAGCTATACCGCCGCCCTGACCGAACGGATCAATGCACGGCTGGCTAAGGATGCCAAGGTCTCGGCAGGCACCATGGATGCGGTGTTCGAAGATCTGGGCCGCCGCCCCGAAATCCTGAACGACTGCCTGCGCGATCTCATTCTGGAAACCACCCCCGGCGATCAGGCCCTGCGCGCCATCGCCGACCGCAAGAAGGTACAAATGCGCGAGGCGCTTCTGGCCGAGATCAGCACCCTGACCGACCTGCAACAGGCCATCCTGCGCAAGATGGCTGTGGATGGCATCGACTTTACCCCGTTTACCGACGACACCCGGCAGGCGTTGGCCGGTGACCGCAAACCTTACAGCAAGGGCGGCATCCAAAAGGCGCTGGACGTGCTGCGCGACAAGGGGCTGGTCTGGCGGCCCAGCTTCGGCAGCTATGTGCTGGAAAATGCCGACCTCGCGCAGGCGCTGCGCGAAGAGGCGCGGGGTTAGACTGCCGCTTTCAGGCTCTCTTCCAGATAAATCTCGCGCAGGCGCTTGGCGATGGGGCCGGGCGTACCTGCGCCCAGCGTCTCGCCATCAATCTCGACCACCGGCATCACAAAGGTCGAGGCCGAGGTGACAAAAGCCTCATCCGCCTCTTTCGCCTCATCAATCGTGAACAGCCGTTCCTCGACCACCATCTGCGCCTCTGCTGCCATCCGCAGCACGGCCTTGCGGGTGATGCCGTGCAGAATCTCATTCGACAGCGGGCGCGTGACGATCTTGCCGTCCTTGACGAAATAAGCGTTGTTCGAGGTGCCCTCGGTCACATACCCATCCTCGATCATCCACGCATCATCTGCGCCCGCTTTCTTGGCCATCATCTTGCCCAGCGACGGATACAGCAGCTGCGTCGTTTTGATATCGCGGCGACCCCAACGGATATCGTCGATCGAGATCACGCTGATCCCCTTCTGCGCTGCCGGGCTGTCGGCCAGCCCCGGCTTGTTCTGCGTAAACAGCACCAGCGTTGGCTTGACGTCATCTGCCGGAAAGACGAAATCCCGGTCGCCATCGCTGCCGCGTGTGACCTGCAGGTAAATCAGGCCTTCGTCGATCCCGTTCAGTTCGACCAGCTTGCGGTGAATCCCCAGCAGCGCATCCTTGCTGCAGGGCGCGGCCATATCCAGGGCGTCCAACGAGCGTTTCAGGCGCACCGCATGGCCGTCAAAGTCGATCAGCTTGCCGCCCAGCACGCTGGTCACCTCATAAACGGCATCTGCCATCAGAAAGCCGCGGTCGAAAATCGAAACGGTTGCCTCGGTTTCGGGCAGGTAGTCGCCATTCACATAAACGGTGCGGGTCATGTTTGTCTCCTCAACCCCAGAGCTCCACCTCAGGCGGATGCACCCCGGCGTCATCAAAAATCAGCGGTGTAGTGCGGTCTTCGGCCAGAAGAAGCGGCCCGTCAAGGTCCGTTACCATCGCCCCCTGCGCCAACAGCGTCGCCGGAGCCATCGCCAGAGAGCTTCCGACCATGCACCCAACCATCACCCGATACCCCTCGGCCAGCGCGGCGCGGCGCAACTCCAGCGCTTCGGTCAGGCCGCCGGTCTTGTCCAGCTTGATGTTGACCACATCGTATTTGCCCTTCAACGCGGGCAGGCTGGCCCGGTCATGACAGGATTCGTCCGCACAGACGGGCACAGGCCGCTCCATCCCGATCAGGGCGTCATCATCCCCGGCAGGCAGCGGCTGTTCGACCAGCGCAACCCCCAATCGCACCAGATGCGGGGCCAGATCGGCATAAACCTCGGCGCTCCAGCCTTCATTGGCGTCCACGATGATCCGGGCATTGGGGGCCCCTGCGCGCACGGCTTCAAGCCGCGGCATGTCATCGGGCGTACCCAGCTTGATCTTCAGCAGAGGCCGATGCGCGTTCTGCGCTGCCTGCACCTGCATCGCCTCGGGCGTGTCCAACGACAGGGTATAGGCAGTAATCTCTGGCCCCGGCACCGGCAGCCCGGCCAGATTCCACACCCGCTTGCCTGCACGCTTCGCCTCAAGATCCCACAGCGCACAATCCACCGCATTGCGCGCGGCACCAGCGGGCAGCAGATCCATCAGCGATTGGCGCGAAAACGCCGCGGGCAGACCTGCAATCTCGGCCTCAACCGAGGCTAACGTCTCGTCATAGCGCGCATAAGGCACACATTCGCCCCATCCCTGATGCGCCCCGTCGGTGATCTGTACGGTCAGCACTTGCGCCTCGGTCCGGGACCCGCGCGAGATGGTGAACACCTGCGCCAGCCGAAACACATCACGAGAGACTTCAACCTGCACGCGCCCGCTCCTTCATCTTTTCCCAAATACTCCCGCCGGAGGCAGAGATTTTTCGACGAAAAATCTTCCCCCGCGCAGACCGTTCAAATCATATCGCAGCCAGAGCGTCGACCAGCTTGCCCGAGCCAAAGCGGAACGGGTCAGTTGCAGGCAGACCCATATCGGCCTCGATCTGCGCAAGATAGGCCACGGCGTCTTCTTCGCTCATATGCTGGGTATTCACCGACACGCCCGCCACCTGACAATCCGGATTGGCGACACGCGCCAATGTCAGTGCCATGTCACGCAACGCCTCCAGCGAGGGCGGCTGATAGCCGGGCAACCCACGCATATGCGAGCGTGTGGGCTCATGTGACAGGATCAACGCATCCGGCTGCCCACCATGGATCAGCGCCATGGTCACGCCCGAATAAGAGACGTGGAACAGCGATCCCTGACCCTCGATCAGGTCCCAGTGATCGTCGTCGTTGTCCGGGGTCAGCCATTCGACCGAGCCTGCCATGAAATCGGCAACGACGGCATCCAGCGGTACGCCGTCGCCTGTGATCAGGATGCCGGTCTGACCGGTGGCCCGGAAGGTGGATTTCATGCCGCGCTTGCGCATCTCGGCATCCATCGCCATCGCCGTATACATCTTACCGACCGAGCAATCCGTCCCCACCGCAAGACACCGCTTACCGGTCCGTTTGACACCATTCGCAATCGGATAATCGACCTCTGGCACCCGCACGTCATGCAGCTTGCGCCCTGTGGCCTCGGCTACGGCGACCAGATCGGGTTCATCGCGCAGCAGGTTGTGCAGGCCCGAAGCCAGATCAAAGCCCTCTTCCAGCGCCATCACCAGAACCTTCTTCCACTCCTGGCTGATCACACCGCCCCGGTTGGCCACGCCAATGACCAAGGTCTTGGCCCCGGCTTCGCGCGCTTCGACAAGGTCCATGTCTTTCAGGCCAAGATCGGCCTTGCAGCCGTCCATGCGGTACTGACCCACGGCATTCTCGGGCCGCCAGTCCCTGATGCCCACCGCAACCTTTGCAGCCAGCTGGTCAGGCGCATCCCCCAAAAACAACAGGTATGGTGTCTCGATCATCGCGCAGCACTCCTTCGCTTCCGCTCCAAGCTAGAGAACCGATTTGACGAGCGTTTCTCGAATTCTCTCCGCAATACCTGCAGCGACGCAAAAATATTGCGCGCACGGCGGAAAAAGGAGGATTTTGTTCGAGGTTTTTAAACTGATCAAACTTCAAGCAGCATCTATGGCTCTCCAACTGCCTGTGCTGCACGCGCATTGCCGCATCTGCACAATCCCGCTTGCGTGCCTGCGCGCAATTTAATATCCCATCACCATGAGAAGGCGCAATTTCATTACTCACGCGAGGTCCAGATGAGTTTCCGTATCCAACCTGCCGCCCCGGCACGGCCCAACCGCTGTCAGTTGTTCGGCCCCGGCTCGAACCCGAAACTGTTTCCCAAGATGGCTGCCTCTGCGGCGGATGTGATCAATCTCGACCTCGAGGATTCGGTGGCCCCCACGGACAAGGACGCCGCCCGGGCCCATGTGATCGAAGCGATCAATACCGTCGACTGGGGCAACAAGTATCTCTCGGTGCGGATCAACGGCCTGGATTCGCCCTTCTGGTACCGCGACGTGGTGGATGTGCTGGAACAGGCGGGAGACCGGCTGGATCAGATCATGATCCCCAAGGTCGGGTGCGCGGCGGATGTCTATGCGGTCGACGCGCTGGTCACCGCGATCGAACAGGCCAAGGACCGGACCAAGCCGGTCTCGTTTGAGGTCATCATCGAATCCGCCGCCGGTATCGCCCATGTGGAAGAGATCGCCGCCGCATCCCCCCGGCTGCAGGCCATGAGCCTCGGGGCCGCAGATTTCGCGGCGTCGATGGGGATGCAGACAACAGGCATCGGCGGCACGCAGGAAAACTACTACATGCTGCGCGACGGGCAGAAACACTGGTCCGACCCGTGGCACTGGGCGCAGGCCGCCATCGTTGCTGCCTGCCGCACCCATGGCGTGCTGCCGGTGGACGGGCCGTTCGGCGATTTCTCGGATGATGAGGGTTATATCGCGCAGGCCCGACGCTCGGCGACGCTGGGCATGGTCGGCAAATGGGCGATCCATCCCAAACAGATCGCGCTGGCCAATCAGGTCTTCACCCCCTCGGACGAGGCGGTGTCCGAGGCACGCGAAATCCTCGCCGCGATGGAGCAAGCCAAGGCCAATGGCGAAGGCGCAACGGTTTACAAGGGCCGTCTTGTCGACATCGCCTCGATCAAACAGGCCGAGGTGATCGTGGCACAGTCAGAACTGATCGCAGCCGGAGGCTGAAAATAAAGCGGCGCCCGTAAGGGCGCCTCCTTTGGATCAGATCACCAGATCAGCGACCGAACACATCGTTTGGGGTCCAGGTGAAACGCTCACCCTTCTTGCCCGATTTCATCATCAGGCAAGACGTCCCATATTTCTGAAAATACTTGATTTTCAGCGCATACCAGCCGGCTTGCGGAACCTCGACCTCGGTACGCTGATTGGCCTCGCAGCCCTGACGCCCATTCACATAGCCAATCTGCTGGCCACCAACCCAGGCATCGATCCCGTCATTCGACCATGTCTCAAGCTCATATACGCCCGGAGAGTCGAACCTGATATAGCCGGTGATTTCGGCGGCGACGTTGAAGGCTTCGGTAAAGGTCAGGACCTGATCGCCTTCATTTGTGTCGCGATAGTCGAGCCCGCGCAGTGGCTGACCGGGTTTTGCTTTCTTCAGCAACTGTTCGACCTTGCCGAGGTTCTGAATTTTCCGCGGCGGGTCGCCTTCCCACGCGTATTTTACATTCAGCCCCGCCTTTGCGCTTGGCTGCGGGTTGGCGGGTTGCAGTTTCAGCGGAGCCGCAAGGGCGGTGCTGGCAATCATCGCCAGCGCGGCCGCAAACGCTCCGGTCTGTAGAATTTTCATGGTCATCTCCCCAAGTTTGTGCAGGTTTCCCCGGCTGGTGACCTCGTTACGACGACACTAGGCCGTGAAATCTGCCCCCGCAAGATGGTTGGCCTTCACAATCCGGCGCTCAGGCGCGCATGTCCTTGGGCGACCCCATCACCACGTAAGACGTGATTGAGGTCACATGGGGCAGGGTGCCCAGCACCTCGGTATGAAAGGTCTTATAGCTGGGCAGGTCGGCACATTCGACGCGCAACAGATACTCGATCGTGCCAGTGATGTTGTGGCATTCCACCACCTCGGGGGCCTGTTGCAGCGCCTTTTCGAACCCTTCCTGTGCGGCCTTGGTGTGTTCCCCCAACCCCACGCCGATATAAGCCACAAACCCCACGCCCAGCGCCGCCGGGTTCAGCACCGCCCGATAGCCCGAGATCACGCCCGCCCGTTCCAGCTCCTGCACCCGGCGCAGGCAGGCGGACGGAGACAGGCCGATCCGTTCGGCCAGATCCAGATTGCTGATCCGTCCATCGCGAGACAGCTCGCGCAATATCTGGCGGTTTATGGCGTCAATCTTGGTCATCTGTTGCTGAAAATCGGATATCCTGCACAAAAACGCAATTTCATTTTCGGGATTCAGCGGGATAGTCCGCCTATGACCTACGATATCCTGCTGGCCCTGATCACCTTTGCCTTTGTCTCATCGATCACGCCGGGGCCGAACAACCTGATGCTGATGGCCTCGGGGGCGAATTTCGGATTTCGCCGGACGGTGCCGCATATGCTGGGGATCGGGCTGGGCTTTACCTTCATGGTGCTGCTGGTGGGGGCCGGGCTGGTGCAGGTCTTCAACCGGTTCCCGGTCAGCTATACTCTACTCAAGATCGCATCGGTCCTGTATCTGCTGTATCTGGCATGGAAGATCGCCCATGCCGCGCCCGCGCGCAAAGGCGATACGACGGGCAAACCCATGACCTTCCTGCAGGCGGCGGCGTTTCAATGGGTCAACCCCAAGGCCTGGGCCATGGCGCTGACCGCGACCACGGCCTATATGCCGGGCCATACGATGACCGCCATTCTCACCGTCGCGCTGATCTTTGGCGCGATCAATCTGCCCTCGGTCAGCGTCTGGACGGCTCTGGGTCAGCAGATGGCGCGGGTCCTGACAAACCCGCGCCGGTTGCTGGTGTTCAACTGGACGATGGCGGGGCTGCTGGTGGCCTCGCTCTATCCGGTGCTGTGGCCCTGAACTACTTCAGTGGCAGGCAGATTTCGGTCAGCAGATCCTCGGGCGCGGTGTCGCGCGGATCGTTGAGGTAGATCTCATAACACGGCTGATCCGCCGGTTCCTCGCCCGATGCGGGCAGCCAGTTGCCAAAAAGGCTGTGATAGGCTGCCTCAAGCCCCGAATACGGCCCCTTATAGGTCAGTACCGCGATTTTGCCGCCCGGGATGGTCAGGTCCTCCATGCCATCGGGTGTGGCCTCGCCCCGGTACTCGGCCCCGGCATAGCTGCGCAGCTGGTCTGCGGGTACGTCGTCGGGGCTGTCGAAATACAGGCCAATCACCGGCCCGACCTCAGGCCACAATTTGCGGGATTCGCACAAGGCTCCGAACGCCTCGAAGCTTTTGCCGATTTCGGCATAGGGGCCGGTATGCGGCAGGGCGACGACGCGGCGGGTGGGTTCTGTTCGTGTGGTGACGGGATGCATGGGATATCCTCCGGTTTTGAACTGTGGATTGGCGGGCAGAAACTGACCCGCGCTGCGAAAGGCGGCGGGGCTTTTGCCATACGCCTCGGCAAAGGCCCGCGCGAAGGAATTCAGGTTGGGATAACCGACATCGGTGGCGATGGTCGCAACCGGCCTGTCCGACTGCACCAGCCAGCACGCTGCCCGGTGCAGCCTCATCCGGCGCACCGTCTGCGCGCAGGTCTCGCCTGTCAGGGCGCGAAACACCCGATGCCAGTGAAACCGCGACAGGGCGGCCACGTCGGCCAACGTGTCCAGAGACAGATCGCCAGCGGGGTGATCATAGATATAGGCCAGCACGCGCAACACGCGATCTTCATAGCTGGTGGCCATCGGCATCCCTTCCGTCTTCCTTACCCCTCTCAGGGTGCATATCTCCCATCCACAAATCTTGCTGAGTTGCATCCCGGGCGACCTTTGGTCATATAGCAGGGAACTTCTGCGTTGAGAGGCGTCATGACCCAGTATCTGGATTTCGAAAAACCGCTGGCCGAGATCGAAGGCAAAGCCGAAGAGCTGCGCGCGCTGGCCCGTGCCAATGAAGAGATGGACGTGGCCGAAGAGGCCGCCGCGCTGGACGCCAAGGCCGCCAAGCTGCTGGATGAGCTTTATGCCGATCTGACCCCCTGGCGGAAATGTCAGGTGGCGCGCCATCCCGAACGCCCCCATTGCAACGATTATGTCGACGCGCTGTTCACCGAGTTTACGCCTCTGGCCGGGGACCGGAACTTTGCCGATGATCTGGCGGTGATCGGCGGTCTGGCGCGGTTCAACGACCAGCCGGTGATGGTGATCGGCCACGAAAAGGGTTCGGACACCAAATCGCGGATCGAACGCAACTTCGGCATGGCCCGCCCCGAAGGCTATCGCAAGGCCGTGCGCCTGATGGAGATGGCGGGCCGCTTTGGCCTGCCGGTGATCACCCTGATCGACACGGCAGGGGCCTATCCCGGCAAAGGTGCCGAGGAACGCGGCCAGTCCGAAGCCATCGCGCGGTCAACCGAGATGTGCCTGAAAATCGGCGTGCCTCTGGTGTCGGTCATCATCGGCGAAGGCGGCTCGGGCGGTGCGGTTGCATTTGCGACGGCCAACCGTGTCGCGATGCTGGAGCATTCGGTCTATTCGGTGATTTCGCCCGAGGGCTGCGCCTCGATCCTGTGGAAGGATTCCGAGAAGATGCGTGAAGCCGCCGAGGCGCTGCGCCTGACCGCGCAGGACCTGTACAAGCTGGGTGTTTGCGATCGCATCATCACCGAGCCCAAAGGCGGCGCCCATCGTGACCGCCCCGCAACCGTCGAGTCGGTGCGCGCAGCCATCGCCGCCATGCTGAAAGAGCTGGACGGCAAGGATGCGGCGGCCCTGATCAAGGACCGCCGTCAGAAATTCCTCGATATCGGTTCCAAGGGTTTGGCGGCCTAAGCCGTCAGCCGCCCAGACGCCGCAGCAAGTCAACCGATGGCGTGCCGGTCACGGCCATGCCATTGGCGCGTTGATAGCCGCTGATCGCGGCCTCGGACTTCTTGCCAATCACCCCGTCCGCGCCCTGCGTGTCATACCCGGCGGCGGTCAGGCGGCGCTGCAACTCCTTGCGGTCTTCCAGCGTCAGCCCGTTTTCATCCGGCCCGAACGAGGCCTGAAACGGCGCGCCCCCGGCAATCCGGTCAGACAGGTGTCCCACGCCAATCGCATAGCTGTCCGAGTTGTTGTACCGCTTGATGACCTGAAAATTGCGGAACACAGCAATGCGCGGCCCGGGCGTCTGCGGCTGTAGAACAGCCACCGGCGTGCCGCTGACGGTGCCGGCTTCACCACCCCAAGGCTGCCCGCGCACCCAACCCGCGCGGGCCAGATAGGCGGCTGTTGAGGCCAGCGAATCCGCCGGATCCTCGGACCAGATATCGCGCCGCCCGTCGCCGGTGAAATCCACCGCATAGGCCAGATACGAGGTCGGGATGAACTGCGTATGCCCCATCGCCCCGGCCCAGCTGCCGGTCATGTTGGCGGGGCTCGTGTCGCCCTCCTGAATGATCTTCAGCGCCGCCACCAGTTGCTTTTCAAAAAAAGCCCCGCGCCGCCCATCATAGGCCAGCGTCGATGTGGCCGAGATCACCGGCACATCCCCACGCCGCGCGCCGTACCGGCTTTCCAGCCCCCAGACGGCAACCACGACCTCTTTGTCGACGCCATACTGCGCCTCGATCTGCGACAGGGTGCCCGCATGGCGCACCATCATCTGCTTGCCGGTGCTGATCCGCTCATCCGAGGCGGCAATGGCCAGATAATCCTCGAGCGAGCGTTTGAATTCGACCTGATTGCGGTCGCGTTCAATGATCTCGGGCAGATAGCCTGCGCCCTGAAAGGCGCGGTTAAGCGTGGGCTGCGAAATACCCTGAGACGCGGCGCGGCCCTTGAAGCTGGCAACCCACGCGTCCCAACCTGCGTTGGGCACGGGGCGCATCCGCGATGCAGGCGCGCTGGCCGGAGTGCCGCCGCCGGAACAGGCGGCCAGAAGGCTTGCCCCAAGCCCGGCGGAAAAGGTTCGACGATTGATCATGACTGAAATCTGCTCTTGTTGTGATTTGCCTGCAGGATAGCCCAGCCCGACCGCTCAGACCAGAAGCGCCGCGTCTGAAATCATCAGATCATAGGGTTGGGCGATAAGCCGCTCAGGTCACCAGCAGACGTAACCCCTGCGTCACATCTGACCGCACCGCCAGCCGCAAACCGGGTTCGTCCCCGGCCTTGAGCGCGGCGATGATGTGACGGTGGTGATGCGGCGGCTCGGTGCGCCTCAGCCGCCCGTAAAGCGCCCGCATCGTTGGCCCCAGTTGCAGCCACACGGTTTCCGCCATGGCCAGCATCGCCGGAGCTTGCGCGCGCAGGTACAGGGTGCGGTGAAATTCCAGATTGGCGCGGATATAGCCCACCGCATCGCGTTTGGTGACCATCTCGGCGACGCTCATATTGATGCTCTGCAACCGGTCGATCAGCGCGATATGCGCGCGCGGCAGGGCGCGGCTGGCCAGTTCGACCTCAAGCAGCGCCCGCAGCGCCGCCAGTTCCTCAATCCGGTCGCGGCTCAGTTCGGGCGTCGACACCCGCCCGGAGGTGGACAAAGACAATGCACCCTCAGCCGCCAGTCGCCGCACCGTTTCGCGCGCAGGCGTCATCGAGACGCTGAATTCCTTGCCGATCCCACGCAGGGTCAGCGCCTGACCGGGCGCGATCTCGCCATGCATGATGCGCGAGCGCAGCGCGCGATAGACGCGATCATGGGTGGCGGTGTGCGAGTCGGCAGTGCGTGGGGTCAGCATGGGTTTATGTGATCACAAATCCCGCGCAGGTCAACCGCTGGCCTCGAACCGGTAGCGGTGCAGATGGATGCCGTTGTCCCGCAGCCAGCGACGCGGCGTCTTATAGGGGCCATAGATTCGCTCGACCTGCGCCCAGAAGGCGGGGGAGTGGTTCATTTCGGCCAGATGCGCCACTTCATGGGCGGCCACATAATGCAGCACGTCAGGCGGTGCCAGGATCAGCCGCCAGGAAAACATCAGCCCCCCCGCCGAACTGCACGACCCCCAGCGCGAGCGGGTATCGCGCAGGGTCAGGGTGCTGTAGGGGCGGCCCAGAATGGCGGCATAATCATCGCAGGCCCCGGTCAGCCGATCCCGGGCCAGTTCTTTCAGGAAACGGGAAAGGCGACGGGCCTCGGCCCCTTCGGGCACGGCGATTTCATCGGCCCTCAACTCGACCCGACGCCCCGGGGCAGGAACGATTCGCCGGTCAATGCCCTCAACAGGAATGGATTGCCCGAACTGGACGGGGGCCGCTTCGGGCCGCTCCTGCAGATGTCCCCTGATCCAGTCTTCTTTCTGCTGCGCAAAACTCAGCGCTTCGGCCTCGGCGACGCCGGTCGGGTAGGTCAGCGTAACCCGCCCGTCCAGTTGGGAAATCCGCAAACTGATCCGCCGCGCGCGCGCCGATTTGCGCAATGTCAGCGGCACCGGAGGCCGCCCCGGCAATGCGTGTCGCCCCATGGGCCGATCTCCTTCGCGCAAAGGCTTTGACAGTGCCTGCCGCATGTGGCAGGTGACCTGAATCATTGTTGAGATTCACCTGATATCAAGGGGATTTGATATGCCCAAGGAAGAATGGGGCGTAAAGCGTGTCTGCCCGACCACCGGCAAACGCTTTTACGACCTGAACAAGGACCCGATCGTCAGCCCCTACACGGGTGAGGTCGTGGAACTGGAAACCGGCAAAAGCCGGATGATCGCTGCTGATGCGGAAGATGCGGCCTCGGTCAAAGCGCGCGAGGCGTCCTCGAACGAGGATATCGTGCTGGAAGATGACGACAACGTCGATGTCGAGCTGGACGATGATCTGCTGGACGACGATGACGACGACGGCGACAACGTCTCGCTGGACGACATCAAGGATATGTCGTCGGAAGACGAAAACTGACCGGACCAGAGGCGGCCCGTGCCGCCTCGTTTCCTGCCCGGGTCGGCGGCAAACTTTTTCGCTGTTTCCGCTTTTTGGGCTTGAACTCACCTGCGGCGTCTCATAAACGTCCGTCCACCGCCGCGGCGGTACCTGCATGGGGCCTTAGCTCAGTTGGGAGAGCGCTTGCATGGCATGCAAGAGGTCAGGGGTTCGACTCCCCTAGGCTCCACCAAAATCCCTGACATTTCGATCAGACTGACCGCACCGAAGTGGTGTGGTGCAAGCCGCAGCTTCCCACGTATCTGGCACCTTTCAGAGCTGACCTCCGCGAGTTCCGTCAAGCACCTCTGGTCATCTGCTGCCCGGACCCGGCTGCATGGTGGCGCGAACAGCGGGTCGAATCGTCCGGGATCTGCAGAACGTGGCGGGAACAAGCTGCACGGATTTTGCACGGATTTTCCGTGCAGTTTCGCGCACTTCACCGCATCTTAATGCGGTTCCCAAAATACGGCGAACGCCAATTCTCGGAAAACCGGAAACCGGAGAACGTCAAAAGCCCTTGTTCTTCAAGGGTTTTTAGCATGTATTTTCGGGAAATCATGGTGCTGCTGGAGAGAATTGAACTCTCGACCTCTCCCTTACCAAGGGAGTGCTCTACCTCTGAGCTACAGCAGCATCGTGGGCGGGTGATTAGACTCAAACGAAACGCGGCGCAAGGGTGTCTGGACGGTTTTTTACGTCTCCTGTAGAGAAAGACAATGGCAGAGAAAAATTCACCCAAAAAACACGGCAAATCCAGCGAGACGCGCGAAGACCGCCTCAAGGCGGCGCTCAAGGCGAACATGGCGCGGCGCAAGGCGCAGGCCAAGGCGCGGGCGACGGGCAAGGCCGGCAAAGACGAGGGATAAGAGCAGATGGATTCGATTCTGGTGACGGGTAACGGCCCGCTGAACGGGCAGATTCCGATCGCGGGGGCCAAGAATGCGTGCCTCACGCTGATGCCTGCAACGCTGCTCAGCGAAGAACCGCTGACGCTGACCAATGCGCCGCGTCTGAGCGACATCAAGACCATGACCGCCCTGTTGCAATCGCTGGGGGCGGAAGTGTCTGCGCTGCAGGACGGGCAGGTGATCGCGATGTCCAGCCATAACCTGACCAGCCACGTCGCCGACTACGATATCGTGCGCAAGATGCGCGCCTCGAACCTTGTGCTGGGCCCTCTGCTGGCGCGGTTCGGGCAGGCGGTTGTCTCGCTGCCCGGCGGCTGTGCCATTGGCGCGCGGCCCATGGATTTGCATGTCGAAGGGCTAGAAGCGCTTGGGGCTGAGATCGAGCTGAAAGACGGCTATCTGCACGCCAACGCCCCCGGTGGCCTGAAAGGCGCGGTGCATGAGATGCGTTTTGCATCCGTGGGCGCGACCGAGAACATCGTCATGGCCGCCACGCTCGCCAAGGGAACGACCGTGCTGAAGAACGCGGCGCGTGAGCCCGAGATCGTCGATCTGGTCGAATGCCTGCGCAAGATGGGCGCGCAGATTTCCGGCGAGGGGACTTCGACCATCGAAATTCAAGGCGTCGACCGCCTGCATGGCGCAACCCATCAGGTCGTGACCGACCGGATCGAGCTGGGCACCTATATGCTGGCCCCCGCGATCTGCGGTGGCGAGGTCGAATTGCTGGGTGGTCGGATGCGACTGGTTGAATCCTTCGCGGCCAAGCTGGATGCGGCGGGGATCAGCGTCACGGAAACCGAGAAGGGCCTGAAAGTCGCCCGCAAGAATGGCCGCGTAACGGCGGTCGATGTGGTCACCGAACCTTTCCCCGGCTTCCCGACCGATCTGCAGGCGCAGATGATGGCGCTGATGTGTACTGCCGAAGGTGTGTCCGTTCTTGAAGAGCGTATTTTCGAGAATCGCTTTATGCACGCCCCTGAACTGGTCCGCATGGGCGCTGAAATCGAGGTGCATGGCGGCACCGCCACCGTGACCGGGGTCGAACGCCTGAAAGGCGCGCCGGTGATGGCGACAGACCTGCGGGCCTCGGTCTCGCTGATCCTGGCCGGGTTGGCGGCGGAAGGGGAAACGGTGGTCAGCCGGGTCTATCATCTGGACCGCGGATATGAGCATGTGGTGCGCAAGCTGGAAGGCGTGGGCGCAAGGATTGAACGGATCAAGGGCGAATGACAGACGCAAGTTTTCACGACGGGCGCGAGGCGCCGCTGAACCTCGGGGCCGAGGATGCCGATGACCTGCAGGTGATCGCGACGCTCACGCAGGACGCGATCTTCCCGGTGACCGAGATGACATGGCAACCGGCCCAGCGCCGCTTTGCCCTGCTGCTGAACCGTTTCCGGTGGGAGGACCGCGACGCCGCCACCAAACGCGGCCGCGCGTTCGAGCGGGTGCAGGCGGTGCTGATGTTCGGCTCGGTCCTGTCGGTCGCCAGTCAGGGCATCGACCGCAGCGACAAGGACATGATCCTGTCGCTGTTGTCGGTCGATTTTGAACCGGCCGAGGATGGCGCGGGCCAGATCCTGTTGACACTGGCCGGCGACGGCGCGATCCGTCTGACGGTCGAGGCGGTGGACGCCACGCTCAAGGACGTCACCCGACCCTATATCGCCCCCTCGGGCCACGCCCCGCATCACCCCGAGTGAACAACAAACGCGGCATTTCGCAGGCGTTTCCGGCACCGCCCGGCGGCGTCGACCTGCGCCGGGCGACCGTGTTCGATGTCTTTGGCATGAGCCGCGTGCTGACCCGTTCGATCCGCGATCTTTGTCAGGCCGATCATTTGGATGATCCCGAAAAGCTCGGTCAGTGGACCGCCAACAAGGACCCGGCCAGCATCCGCAGCTGGATCGACGGCGGAGCGGAGCTGTGGGTGGCAACCCGGGCCGACGAGGTCGCAGCGGTCGGCGGATTGCGCGCTGGCGGAGAGATCACCCTGCTCTATGTCGATCCCGATCACACCGGGCGCGGGCTTGGTTCTGCGCTGTTGACCCGGATCGAAGATGCCCTGCGCGCGCAGGGCTGCAGGCAGGCACATCTGGACGCCACAAAAACCGCGCATGACTTCTATCTTGCGCGGGGGTGGCATGATCACGGCGACCCCGCAGACTGGCATGGCATCCCCCAATTCCCGATGCGCAAATCGCTGCACCCCTCGGGCTGAGGGTTGAGGAGACCCCGCGCGGGCGATAAGACCCGATGAAACGCCTCTCGGAGTACCACCATGCCCGTTTTCCTCGACACCACCGCGCCCGATTTCGAGCCCACGTTTCAGGCGCTGCTATCGGCCAAGCGCGAGGACAGCCCCGATGTGGATGCGGTGGTGGCGCAGATCATCGACGACGTGCGCACCCGCGGCGACGCGGCAGTGATGGAACTGACCGCGAAATTCGACCGGCTGGAGCTGACGCCCGAAACCATGGCCTTCAGCGCCGATGAGATCACTGAGGCGGTCGCGCAGGTGACGCCCGAGGACCGCGCCGCGCTGGAACTGGCCGCAGATCGTATCCGTGCCTATCACACGCGCCAGATGCCCGAGGATCAGGAATGGACCGATGCGGCGGGCGCAACGCTCGGCTGGCGCTGGTCGGCGGTTTCGGCGGCGGGTTTGTATGTGCCGGGTGGTCTGGCCTCCTACCCGTCCTCGGTGCTGATGAACGCGATCCCGGCCAAGGTGGCGGGGGTTGGGCGGCTGGCCATCGTCGTGCCCACGCCCGACGGGCAGGCGAACCCGCTGGTCCTGCTGGCCGCGCAACTGGCGGGCGTGGATGAGGTCTATCGCATCGGCGGCGCGCAGGCGATTGCCGCGCTGGCCTATGGCACCGACACGATCGCGCCGGTCGACAAGATCACCGGGCCCGGCAATGCCTTTGTCGCCGCCGCCAAACGCCGCGTGTTCGGCAAGGTGGGCATCGACATGATCGCGGGCCCGTCCGAGATTCTGGTCATCGCCGACAAGGACAATGACCCCGACTGGATCGCGCTGGACTTGCTCAGCCAGGCCGAACATGACGAAAGCGCGCAATCCATTCTGATCACCGACGATGCCGGTTTTGGTCAGGCCGTCGCACAGGCCGTCGAAAAGCGTCTCGAAACCCTGCAGCGCCGTGCCATCGCGGGCGCAAGCTGGCGCGATTTTGGCGCAGTCATCACCGTGCGCGATCTGGATGAGGCCGCCGCCTTGTCGAACCGCATCGCCCCCGAACACCTTGAACTTTGCGTGGCCGACCCCGTGGCACTCAGCAAAAAAACCATCCATGCAGGCGCGATCTTTCTGGGCCAATACACACCCGAAGCCATCGGCGATTATGTCGGCGGCCCCAATCACGTCCTGCCCACGGCCCGCTCGGCGCGGTTTTCCTCGGGCCTCAGCGTGATGGATTTCCTCAAACGCACCACGCTCAGCCAGATGACGCCGCAAGCCCTGCGCGCCATCGGTCCGGCGGCAGAAAAGCTGGCCCAATCCGAAAGCCTTGAGGCGCATGGCTTGTCGGTCACGGCACGCCTGAGCCGCTTGAACGACTAAAGACCCAAAGCGCTGGCGCTTTGGTGCGTTGCTCAACCAAACGCGTTGTTATAGGTCTGTGCAGACGCAAGGATTGTGACCGTAAAGATGACCCGAATTTCGCATATCGAACTGGACGACCGAAACCTGCCCCCGCCGACCCCCGAGATCGAGCAGGAGCGCAAGGTCGCCATCTATGATCTGCTTGAAGAGAACACCTTCACCCTGCCCAAGCGCGACGAACGCCCCGCGCCCGAGGGTCCCTATCACGTGCAACTGTCGATCCGCGACAAACGGCTGGTCTTTGATATCGCAACCGAGGCCAGCGAAAAAGCGGCCGAGTTTCACCTGTCGCTGGGTCCCTTTCGTCAGGTGGTCAAAGACTATTTCCAGATCTGCGAAAGCTATTTCAACGCTGTGAAAAACCTTCCGCCCAGCCAGATCGAAACCATCGACATGGCCCGGCGCGGCATCCACAACGAAGGCAGCCGCGTCCTGCAGGAACGACTTGAGGGCAAAGCCGATATCGACACCGACACCGCCCGCCGCCTGTTCACGCTGATCTGCGTGCTGCATTTCGGGGGCTAACGGGTGACGCCGCTGCCGCAGTCGATCCTGTTCTGCTGTGACCATAACTCGGTCCGCTCGCCCATGGCCGAGGGCATCATGAAGAAGTTCTACGGCACCGGCACCTATGTGCAATCCGCCGGTGTCCATAACGATCTTGAGATTGACGGCTTCTGCATCGCTGCCTGTCAGGAAATTGACGTGGAACTGTCGCGCCACCGCTCTCGTTCTTTCGACGAGATGGAGGAATGGGGCGATGACCTCAGCTCATTCGACCTGATCGTGGCCCTGTCGCCCGCCAGCCAGCGAAAGGCGCTGGAACTGACGCGGTTTTTTCACCTCGATGTCGATTATTGGCCAATTATGGACCCTACCGGGTTAGGCGAGACCCGCGAGGAAAAGCTACGTCACTACCGTCAGACCCGCGATCAGATCATCAAACATCTGAAAGACCGCTGGGGCGAACCAACGGAGCGACCATGAACCAAACAGTCAAAGTCGGCTTGAATAAACAATAGCTCAGTGGTGATTTAACGTGATGCGTGCTGTAAGACGGAAGATACGTGGGGAACGCAATGTGGTTGCGGATCCGGGATACCCTAAAATGGGGCCGAGGCATTATTTTGAACGGCTCCCAGAGCTCCATTCAGAGATACAGCCTGCGGCTTATCTTGAGATTGGGACGGAAAGTGGTGCCAGCCTGAGCATGGCGCGCTGCCCTTCGGTTGCTGTAGATCCAGCGTTTGATCTTAGATCTGGTGCGCTTGATGGAAAATCCGTCATCCATCTTTTTCAACAGACCAGCGACGACTTTTTTGCGTCCAACATTCTCGACAAGTTGGAGTTGATCTTTGACCTGGCGTTTCTGGATGGAATGCACCTTTTTGAATATCTTCTGCGCGACTTTATCAATACAGAGTCAAAGATGTCGCGTGATGGTGTTGTATTGCTTCATGATTGCGTGCCGTGGAATGGGCTCATCTGTGAACGCACTTGGGACAAAAGCAGGACCCGCAGTTGGACCGGGGACGTATGGAAGCTGGTTCCAATCTTAAAGGAGTGGCGCCCTGATCTGGATGTACAAGTCACGCCCTATGCGCCCACCGGTCTCGTTGAGATCCGGAACCTTGATCCAGAAAATACGACCTTGGTCGAAGCTTATGACGAAATCGTAGCCCAGTACATGGAACTGACGCTCGAGACCTTCGGGTTGGCGAAATTCTGCGACTTGTGCGGGTTGACTGCAGCGGAAGATACGACTTCGGCGACCACGCCGCGCCTGCTTGCGATCAAATCCTCGACGCCAGATGCGAGTGAAAAGGCACATTGGGGCGACTTCCATTTCGCCAGGGGCCTCGCCCAAGCCGTTGAAGCCCATTCAGAGGGCCGTTGGCGGGCCCGGGTGGATACGCGTGACCTTTGGGATACCCCGCCCGAACCCAATCAGGTTGACTTGGTTTTGCGCGGGCACAAGGTTTACGATCCTCGCGGCAGCACGCCTTGTCTTATGTGGCATATCTATCCTGGGAAGCCGCCGCTATACCAGGATGAGATCGATTTGATGGATCATCTTTTCGTTGCATCGCAAGTTGTTGCAGACCGGTATCAGGCTTCATATCTACCGCAGGCATTTGATTCCGCCATTATGTATCCGGCCGAGATCGATGCGCCGAGAAACGGTATAGTTTTTGTCGGAAACAACCACTTTTCACGCGGCAAGCTGCGCCCCATTGTGCAGATGGCACATGACGCTCAGGTTCCGATCCGTATTTGGGGCAGGCATTGGGAAGAGACACCTGCGCTGAAAGACGTGATTGCGCCTGTGATCGAAAACGACAGTTTGGGAGAGCTCTATCGAGGGGCCAAGATTGTTTTATGTGATCACAATAAGGGCATGGCGCGCGCTGGTTTCTTGTCAAACCGCATCTTTGATGCACTTGCATGTGGGGCGCCGGTTATTTGTGATCAGATAGATGTGCCCAAACGTTTGGCCCCTTTCGTGAAAATAGCAAGCACCCCCGAAGAATTTGCAAAGGCCGTGGAAGAGATCGAAGGTGAGAGTGAGACGATGAAAGCGGATCGACAGGCATTCGCGCTCGAGATAGCTGAAGATGAAAGTTTTTCCGCTCGGGCAAAGCACATAATTTCACATGCAGATAGGGCCTTGGTGCAATCGGAAAATGCGGCGGGCCAGTAAGATATTCAACATTGCTGCGATCAATCCTCGAAACTGGAGAGTTTGCTTACTTCATCAGAGCGAAAACACAATGTTCTGACATAGTGCTGGTCTTCTGCCAGCGCCTATTCCAGATATTCGAAATCCGATAGCATCACGTAGCGATGCGGCACTACCGCAGACCCGCAATCAGATCATCAAGCATCTGAAAGACCGCTGGGGCAAACCAATGGAGCGACCATGAACCCGACCGTCAAAACCTATTTCGACGCCTTTAACGCCGGTGATGTCGAGGCCATGCTGGCTTGCCTGTCCGACGATGTGGCCCATCATGTCAACGAAGGACAGATCCGCGTCGGCAAAGAGAAATTCGCCGCCTTCTGCGCCCATATGAACCGTTGCTACCGCGAAAACCTGACCGATATCGTGATATTCGAAGCCCAAGGCGGCACCCGCGCTGCGGCCGAGTTCATCGTTAACGGCACCTATCTGGAAACCGATGAGGGCTTGCCCGAAGCGCATGGTCAGACCTATCGTCTGCCTGCCGGGTCGTTCTTTGATCTGAAGGATGGCAAGATCACCCGCGTGACCACTTTTTACAACCTCGCCGACTGGACCAAACAGGTCTCGAATGGCTGAGATCACCGACGTCCGGCCCCTGACCGGTGCGGCGCTTGAGGCCGCGCTGGACGATGTGGCGGGCCTGCGGATTGCGGTGTTCCGCGACTGGCCCTATCTCTACGATGGCGATCTGGCCTACGAGCGGGACTACCTGCAATCCTACCGCGACAGCGACAAGGCCATCGTCGTTGGCGCGTTTGACGGGGGCAGGCTGGTCGGTGCCTCGACCGGCGCACCGCTGACCGATCACGCCGATGATTTTGCCGCAGCCTTCGCGGGCAGCGGGCTGGACCTTGGCGATATCTTCTATTGCGCGGAATCCGTCCTGTTGCCGGGCTATCGCGGACAGGGCATCGGGCATAGGTTCTTTGATCACCGCGAGGCGCACGCCCGCGCGCTGGGGTTCGTAAAATCTGCCTTCTGCGCCGTGCAGCGCCCCGACGACCACCCGATGCGCCCCACCGATTACCGGCCACTGGACCCGTTCTGGCGCGCCCGCGGCTATGAACCGCTGCCCGGTGTGGTGGCGCAGTTTTTGTGGAAAGATGTGGACGAGACCCGCGAGACCCAAAAGCCGCTGCAATTCTGGATCAGGGATCTGTAGCACCGCGTCCGGCCTGCCACACTGAATGTAACAGTAGATCAAATGTGATTTGCGACCGTTTGGTGCGCATGTTAGCAGCCGCTTTGACGAGGCCGGTTTTGGCCGAAGGTTCGTTTCGAAACTCCGCAGCCCGTCGATTTCTAACCCGGCTGCAAACGCGAATATCTAAGGGGTCCCAAGTGCTTGGATTAAGGCATGTGTCGTCGCGGCACATCATTATTACTGTTGCAATCCTGAACTTTCTGATGGTTGTGATTGGCTATATTACCCGGAATAACCCCACCAAGTTTTACCGCGAAGGGGCGGTGGGAACACATATCTCCATCCTTCTGCTCGCCTTGATCGGATTTGTCAGCTTCCGCATTTTCCTGCATCGGCGCAGATACGCCATCTGGCTTTTGATTTCGCTGGGGTTTGTCTTTCTGGCTTTTGACGAAGGTCTATTGATTCACGAGAGGTTGGACGAAGCCTTTCATCAGTATTTCGGAATAACCGAGACTCGCCTGACTGATCGGTTGGACGACATCCTGATTGCTCTCTACGGCCTTGTCGGCGCGTGGGTTTTGTATCTCTACCGCAAGGAGCTTTTGCGCTTCAGGGCGTTGCTACGGTTCCTAATGGTTGGTTTTGCGTGTCTTGCAGCCTCGGTGGTGCTGGATCTGGCAACAAATGATAACGTAGTCTTCCTCTGGCTCGGAATTCCTGACGCCAATATCCCGGATTACAAACTGCCGCTCCGGGCGCTTGAAGAGGTGTTCAAGCTGATGGCCGAGGCGGTGTTTCTGGCCGGGTTTGTTCAAGTTCTACGCCAGGTCAGCGCGTCTGATTCCTAAGTCACGCGATCTGATCGGCGCGGGCCTTGTCGTAGAAACGGGGTGCGATTGCACCGTTTGATCTGTTCGGCCTGTACACCCCGCGAACTCCTCTAATAAAGTCTGCGCAACTCAATCTTGGAAGCGCCCATGAAAATCGCAACCGCCGCCTATGACCTCAACTGGCTCGACAGTTGGGCGCAGTACGAAGACAAGCTCGAACGCTGGGTCTCGGATGCCGCCGGTCAGGGGGGCGAGCTTCTGGTCTTTCCCGAATACGGCGCGATGGAATTGTCGACGCTGGACGGGCCCGGGGTGGCGGGTGATCTGGAACGCTCGATCCGGGCGGTTTCCGAGCGGATGGAAGATGTACAAAACATACATCAGCGCCTCGCAAAGACGTACAAAACATACATTTTGGGCGCTTCCGCCCCCGTCATCGACGGATTGGGCCGCCCGGTGAACCGCGCCGCGTTCTACGCGCCGGACGGACGCATGGACCATCAGGACAAGCAGATCATGACCCGGTTCGAACGCGAAACCTGGGACATCGCCCCCGGCGGTCCGCTGAAACTTTTCGACACAGCGTTAGGCAAAATCGGCGTTCTGATCTGCTATGACAGCGAGTTTCCGCTGCTGGGTCACGCCCTGCACGAGGCCGATCTGATCCTTGTCCCTTCCTGCACCGAGGCGCTGTCGGGCTATTGGCGCGTCCGTATCGGAGCGATGGCCAGAGCGTTGGAAAATCAATGCGTTACGGTCATGGCGTCGCTGGTCGGCAACAATGACTGGTCCGAGGCCGTGGACCAAAACACCGGCACCGGCGGCATCTTCGGCCCGCCCGACAAGGGCTTTCCACAGACCGGCGTGCTGGCGGAGGGCGCAACGAACCAGCCCGGCTGGACCTATGCCGAGGTCGATCCGGCCGCCATCGCCGCCGTCCGCGCCGATGGCCATGTGCTCAACCGCACCCATTGGGCCGAGCAGTCCCCGCGGGTTAATTCAGTCACAATATCCTCCCTTTAGGCGATTCCGCCCTTGAAATAAGGGCGAAATAGGCTCATTTAAGCGCACATCGCCCGCAGATTCTGCAGGTGCAACGTAACTATGGAGACAACATGGCCAAGGAAGATACGCTCGAATTTCCCGGTGTCGTGAAGGAACTCCTGCCTAATGCGACGTTTCGGGTCGAGCTGGAAAACGGCCATGAGATCATCGCACATACGGCAGGCAAGATGCGCAAAAACCGCATCCGTGTTCTGGCCGGCGACAAGGTGCAGGTCGAAATGACCCCCTATGATCTGACCAAGGGTCGGATCAACTACCGCTTCAAATAACGCCTGACACATGGCGTTTATCCTCGGATCGGGCAGCCCAAGGCGGCTGGACCTGCTGGCGCAGCTTGGCGTGCAGCCCGATGCCATCCGTGCCCCCGACATTGACGAAACGCCCCTGAAGGCCGAGCTGCCGGTGCCCTATTGCAACCGCATCACTCGGGCAAAAGTGCAGGCAGTTCAGGCGGATAGCGATGATGTTACCCTCTGCGCCGATACCACGGTGGCGCTGGGTCGTCGCATTCTGGGCAAGCCTGCCGATGCGGGCGAGGCGGCGGAATTCCTGCACGCCCTGTCCGGTCGCCGCCACCGGGTCATCACCTCGGTCGCGGTGCGGCGGGGCGACCGAATCCTGCAGCGCGACGTGGTCTCGCAGGTCAAGGTCAAGCGTCTGTCGGATCTCGAGATCAACGCCTATCTGGCGACCGGCGACTGGCAGGGCAAGGCCGGGGCCTATGCGATCCAGGGCCCCGCAGGCGCGTTTATTCCCTGGATTTCGGGCTCATTCACCGGCATCGTGGGTCTGCCACTGGCCGAAACGGCCACCCTGCTGCAGGGCATCGGCTATCCTTTGTATCGCGAGGTCACATGAAGGGCCGCACCATCGTTCTGGACCACATCCAAGACCGCGAGGCCGCCGCGTTGATGGTGGACGGCGTGCTTGACGATTTCCTGATCGCCACCGACCTGCCGCCCCCCGGCACCATCTACCGCGCCCGCGCCGAACGTCCGGTCAAAGGGCAGGGCGGCATGTTCCTGTCGACCCCCGACGGCCCGGCCTTTCTGAGGCAGGTCAAGGGGTTGCCCCCCGGCGCCACGTTGCTTGTGCAGGTGACGGGTTATGCCGAACCGGGCAAGGCCATTCCGGTGACGAACCGCATCCTGTTCAAAAGTCGCTATGCGATCGTCACGCCTGATGCGCCCGGTCTGAACATCTCGCGCAGCATCCGCGACGACGATCTGCGCGACCGCCTGCTCGAGATCGCCCATGAGGAGATGGAGGGCAGCGCCCATGGTCTGATCCTGCGCTCGTGCTGCCGCGATGCGGACGCCGCCGAGATCGCCGAGGACATCTCGGCCATGCGGGCGCAGGCCGATCAGGTGCTGAACGATGCGGGCACCGGGCCCGAGACCCTCAGCGAGGGCGACGGTCCGCATATCCTGGCCTGGCGCGACTGGACCGATCCGGCCGAGGTGGTAACGGCTCCCGGCGGGTTCGAGGCGCATGGCGTGCTGGACGCACTTGATATCTCCCGTGGGATCAGCGAGCCGCTGCCCGGCGGAGGACATCTTTATATTCAGCCGACCCGGGCGCTGGTGGCGGTGGATGTGAATACCGGCTCGGATACCTCTCTGGCGGCAGGAACCCGCGCCAATTTCGCCTGCGCGAAAGTTTTGCCGCGGGCGTTGCGGGTGCGCGGGCTTGCGGGCCAGATCACGCTGGATCTGGCACCCATGCCCAAGAAAGACCGCCGCGGCTTTGAATCAGCCCTGCGCGCGGCCTTCAAGGCTGACCCGGACGAGACCGTTCTGGCCGGCTGGACCCCGCTTGGCCATTACGAATTGCAACGTAAACGAGGCCGCATCCCCCTGACGGAGGCGTTGAAATGAGCTGCCCGATCTGCGGCGACAAGACCGTCCGCCCCTTTCGTCCCTTCTGCTCGAAACGCTGCGCGGACGTCGATCTGGCCAAATGGCTGAACGGGTCCTACGCGGTTCCGTCGCAGCGCGAAGAGGACGCCGAACCCGACGACACCAACCCGCCGCGTCCGCACTGAAAAAATCTGAAAAAGCCTCTGGACACCGCCTGTGGCAAGTCATAGAAGGCCTCCACCCAACGGCAAATGCCGTTCCCGTGCCCGGGTAGCTCAGGGGTAGAGCAGTGGATTGAAAATCCTCGTGTCGGTGGTTCGATTCCGCCCCCGGGCACCACTTCAAACACCGCAGATTTGATCTTTGGCCGCGGGCGCCTCTGCACCTCATCAGCGCTCAATACAACAAGTTCAGCATCAGCAGCGACACGATCAGGAACAGCACGGTCATGACGCCGCCTGAGCGGACGAAGTCCATCACCTTATAGCCCGCAGGCCCCATGATCAGCGCGTTGACCTGATGGGTGGGAATGACAAAGCTGTTCGAGGTCGATATCGCCACCGTCAGGGCAAACACTGCCGGATTGGCCCCCGCTGCCACGGCGATGGAAACCGCCAGCGGGACCAGCAGGACAGTTGCCCCCACATTCGACATCACCAGCGAAAAGGCGGTTGCCAGAATGGCGACGCCCGCCTGCAGTGACCAGATCGGCCAGCCGTCCAGCAGAACCATGATCTGCTGCGCGATCCAGGCCGCCGTACCGGTGTTCTGCACCGCCTGACCCAGCGGGATGAGGCAGGCCAGCAGGAACACCGTGTTCCAGCCGACGGCGCGATAGGCCTCGTCGACGCTGAGGACGCGGGTCAGCATCATGCCCGCTGCACCGGTCAGCAGGCACAGCGACAGCCGCACATCGGTGAACAGGATCAGCGACAGCGACAGGGCGAAGAACCCAAGCGCCCAGCCGACTTTCTGCGGGCGCAGTTCATCCTGCGGGAAATCCGAGGTGACGACCACGAAATCCGGGTCGCGCTTGATCCGCATCAGGTTGTCCCAGCGGGTATGGGCCACCAGCATGTCCCCGGCGTGGAATTTCTCGAGCCCGATCTGGGTCGACTGGTGGGTGTCCGTTTCGACATGGCTCAGGGTTTCCTCGCCGCGGTGGATGGCCAGCAGCGACATGCCATAGGTCTTTCGGAACAGCAGCTCGCGCGGGCATTTGCCGATCAGCTTGCTGTCGGGGGTCACGACCACCTCGGCAATGCCTGCATTGGTGGCGGCGAACTCTTCGACAAAGACATCCAGATCGGGCAGCACCGTCAGCCCGAATTTCTGCGCGAATTCCTCGATCACCCAGCGCCGGCCGATGATGGCCAGCCGGCAGGGGGCGGCGATCTCAGCGGTCAGGACCTGTACCATCGAGGTTTTGCCCCGGTAGAAGGTCGAGATGATATACAGGTGATTTTCGTGGTTTATATCGGCCAGAACCTGCCCCACCAGCGGGCTGTCGGCGGGGACGACGACCTCGAACACATCTGCCTTCAGCCCGTAGACCCGCTGCAGATATTCCTGCGTTCCCTGCCCGGTGCCGGTGTTCTCGGATCCGGCATCGCCCGGCAGGACCCATTTGCCCAGCAGCAGGAAATACGCGATCCCGGTCAGGATCAGCGCGGCCCCGATCGGCGTGACGGAAAACAGGCCGAACGGCTGCATCTGCTGGGCCTCGGGCAGGCCGCTATTGGCGGTCTGGATCAGGTCGTTCAGCAGGATCAGCGGGGATGAGCCGACCATGGTCATGGTGCCGCCGAGAATGGCGCAGAACCCCATCGGCATCAGCAGCCGCGATAGCGCGATGCCCGAGCGTGACGAGATTCGGCTGACAACCGGCAGAAACAGCGCGGCGGCCCCGACATTCTGCATGAAGGACGAGATCACGCCGACGGTGCTCGAGATGATCGGCAGTACCCGGTTCTCCGACGTGCCGCCATATTTCAGGATCACCGCCGCGACCTTGTTCATCAGCCCGGTCTTGTCCAGACCGGCCCCCACGATCATGACCGCGATGATCGAGATAACCGCGTTCGATGCGAAGCCGTCGAACAGATGCGGGACATCGGCCAGATTTTCCAGCCCCGGCGCATAGCTGAGCAGCCCGACGAGTACCAGAACCAGAATGGCCGACAGATCAATCCGCACGATCTCGGACACGAACAGGAAAACCGTAAACGCCAGCAGCGCGCAGACGACGCCCATCTCGAACGAAAAGGCCAGTTGTTCCAATGCGCCCCCCGGTTGGTCTGCTCAAATGCGTAATTGATATGTCTAGGCGATCACCCCTGATTTGTCATGGATTTTCCGCGCGCTGCCGCCACTGTGTTGTCGGGCGGGGGCGCGGATCAGCGATAATGCTTGTTGCGGGACATCTTGCCGATGCCGGGGTTCAGGCTGTTGGTCGGGTCCACCGATTTGTAGAACGCCGCCAGATCGGGCTTGGCGGGATAGAGGTGTCCGACATTGTGCTCGGCCGGGTATTCGGCCCCGCGGCGATCCAGAATCTCAAGCATCGCGGCCTTCAGCGCCTTTGGGTCGGCACCTTTCTTCACCACATAGTCCTGATGCAGGACGTGGCACATGAAATGGCCGTAATACAGCTTGCTGACCAGTTGATCGGTCAGTTCGGCAGGCAGTTCCTCGAACCAGTCCGCGTCGTTGCGGCGCAGGGCGATGTCCAGCGCGATGATGTCTTCGACCTCATGCGCGTGCACTTTCATATAGCGGATCGCGGCCCCGGCAGCGGCAAAGCGGTGCAGACCGGCGATCTTGGCCTCGCGCGGGTCGCATTCGAAGAAATCCAGCTGTTCGTCATCCACCATCTCGCGCAGCAGGGCGCGCGCCTCGTCAATGCCACCATCGCGCATTTTCAGGATCAGGTGGTGGGGATAGCGTTCGCGATAGGCCCGCATCCGTCGGGGCAGAATATCGGGCCAGAAGCGCATGGCGAACTGCATGAACCGGTCGGTGAAATTCGCCAGCCCCGGGATGCTTTCAAGCCGGGCATCCACTGCGCCTTTCAGCGCAAAGAAGGTCGGCAGCCGGTCCGTGCCCAGCTTGTCGATCATCACCATCGTGTCCTTGCCGTAGCGGTCCGAGATGTCGAAGACCTCTTCATGCATGTATTCGGCGCTGACGGGCAGGGTGTTGAAGCCCGACAGGATGCGGCGGCGCAGTTCGGTCAGGGCGCTGGTCTCTTTGGCGCCGATATAGAAGGTGCGCTCGGCATCGTTCTTGGGGTAGGTGTCCAGCCGGACGGCGAAGACGGCGAGCTTTCCGGCGCAACCCGCAGCCTCGTAAAGGCGTGACTTGTCGGCGTTGAAACGCGCGGGCGTATCGGCGTCCACATTGCGCACGCGCCGGGCATAGTCGGTATCTGAGGCTTTGCGGTTGTCGGTCTCGATATCCGCTGCGCTGAAATCGCCGTTCTGCAGGCGGGTCAGGATGTCTTCGGGGCTGTCGCCCAGATTGATCCCCAGATGGTTGACCAGCTCCAGCTGGCCGTCCTGCGTGATGCGGGCATGCAGCGACAATTCGGTATAAGACGGGCCGCGTTCGACCAGCGACCCGCCCGAATTGTTACACACCCCGCCCACAACCGAGGCCCCGATGCACGAAGACCCGATCACCGAATGCGGCTGCCGCCCTATCGGGTCCAGCAGCTTTTCCAGCGCAAACAGGGTGCTGCCCGGAAAGCTGATGACCTGCTTGCCGTCATTGATCAGATGCAGGTCATCCATCCGCCGCGTGTTGATCAGCACCACGTCGCGATCATAGCGGCCCTTGGGGGTCGATCCCTCGGTCAGGCCGGTATTGGCGGCCTGCATGATGACGATCTTGTCGGCGGCGACACAGGCCTGCAGCACCTGCCATTGCTCCAGCAGCGTTGCGGGTTGCACCACCGCCAGCGCATCGCCTTCGCCCGATCTGAACCCCCGGCGAAACCGCCGGGTGCTGCGGGCCGAGGTCAGCACATGCCGCCGCCCGCAAATGGCCTGAAAGCGCTGGATCAGATCGGTGTCGGTCATCGCTCAGCCCTCCGTCAATACGCGACCGAGGGGAGCCACGTGGCCAGTTGTGGCCAGAGGAAGACAAAGAGCAGACCGGTCAGCTGCAGGATCACAAAGGGGATGATGCCTTTGTAGATATCGGTCAGCTTGATCTCGGGCGGGCAGACGCCTTTCAGGTAGAACAGCGCGAACCCGACCGGAGGTGTCAGGAACGAGGTCTGCAGCGTCACCGCCACAAGGATCACGAACCACACCAGCGCAGGCTCATCCATGACGCCGAAGCCTTCGATGTCCAGACCCAGCCCATTCACGATGGGGCGCATCAGGGGCAGGACGATTAGCGTGATCTCGATCCAGTCCAGCACGAAGCCCAGCAGGAAGACGATGAACAGGATCATGAAGACGGTGCCGTTGGGGCCGAAACCCGTACCCTGGATCATCTCTTCGATCAGCGCATCGCCGCCCAGTTCACGCAGGACGTAGGAGAATACGGTCGCGCCAAGGAAGATCGCAAAGATATAGGCGGTGGTGTTGAACGTGGCTTTCAGCACGTTCAACAGTTTCGCCAGCGTCAGCTTGCGATACCCCAGCGCCAGCAGGGTGGCGCCCAATGCGCCCACGCCCGAGGCTTCGGTCGGTGTGGTCAGACCTGCGAAGATCGAACCCAGCACCGCGAGGATCAGCGCCAGCGTCGGCAGAACGGCGATCAGCACGTCCTTGACGGCGGCCCAGTCGGGGCGCTTTGCACCCTCGGGCACCGGGGCCACGTCGCGTTTGATCAGGGCGATCACGAAGATATAGGTCAGGTACAGCGCGCCGATGATCACGCCGGGGAAGACGGCGGCCATGAACAGGTCACCCACCGACAGGGCCATCTGGTCGGCCATGATCACAAGCATGATCGAGGGCGGGATCAGAATGCCCAGCGTCCCCGAGGCGCTGACCACACCAGCGGCCAGCGAGGGGCTGTATTTCTGCTCCATCATCGAGGGCAGCGACAGCACGCCCAGCAGCACCACCGAGGCTCCGATGATGCCGGTCGAGGCGGCCAGAATGATACCGATCATCGTCACGGTAATGGCAAGCCCGCCGCGCACCGTGCCGAACAGGCGCTGCATCGAGGTCATCAGACGCTCGGCCACGCCGGATTCGTCCAGCATCAGGCCCATGAAGATGAACATCGGTAGCGCGACCAGAACGGCGTTCGACATGGTGGCATAGACCCGGTTCACCACCGCGCCCAGCGTCAGATAATCCAGACCGGTTAGCGTTTCCTCAAGCCCGGTCCAGTTCATCATGCCGTTGTCGAACAGATAGGCCAGCCCGCAATAGGCGACACCAACACCCGCCAGCGTCCATGCGACGGGGAAGCCGGTGAACAGCAGCGCGATGAAGGTCAGGAACATGGCGATGACCAGCTTTTCCTCGGTCGTTTCCACCAGAAAGGTCAGCGCGGTTGCCACCACGGCAAAGCCCAGCAGCGCCCAGATGATCAGACGCAGGCCCTTGCCCTGACGTTCTTCGTCCAGATTGGCGAACAGGGCGTGGAAATCGTGGATCAGCCGCGCGCCCGCTGCCAGCGCCAGCAGGATGAAGCTGGCCGGGATCACGCCTTTCAGAGCCCAGCGGGCAGGCAGACCTGTGGGGCTGTCCGAGGATTCATTCACCCGCCAGCTTTCGTAGAAATAATCATACCCCTGATCGATCATCAGATAGATGAATGGCACCAGCAGGGTGAAGATTCCGATGATCTCGATGATCCGGCGCGCCCGCTGGCTGAGCTGCATATGCAGCAAATCGACCCGCACATGGCTGTCGGTGACCAGCGCATATGAGATGCCGATCATCGTCACCAGCCCGTAGAAATGCCACTGAATCTCGTCCAGCTTGGGATAGTTCTGGTTCAGCAGATAGCGCATCGCCACTTGCGACACGATGGCGGCCACCAGCAGCAGGTTGGCCCACATGACAACATGGCCGACTGTCTTGACGCCATTGTCGATGGCAACGGCCAGTTTCTGGCGATCGGGTTCGCCATGTTCAAGAAGGCTCTCATAGACTTCAATCGGGTCGTCCTGATGACGCGGGGTCTCGGCCATTGTCTCCTCCTCGAGAGTTAGGCGGTGGGGACGTGAATGCGCCCGGTAGTGTTCGGAAAAGGTCGAAAATCTGAAGGGCCTGAGGGCGGCGGAAGGATGCCGCCCCCAGATCAACGCAAGGGATCAGATCACTTGCGCGGGAGGAACGCGTTCTCTTTCCACACGGCGTAACCGTCACGGAATTCGTTCATGTCAGCCAGAACCTTGGCGAAGAATTCGTCGTTGGCAGCCTGCTCGGCGGCAACCTCTTCCCAGGTGGTGCGGAACGTGTCCAGCATCTCGGGCGACCACTGTTTGATCTGAACGCCGTTGTTTTCAACGTTGTCCAGCAGGGCGGCGTGCTGGATCGCTTCGCCTTCGGCAAAGCTGTCGGCCATCGATGCCTTACAGGCGTTTTCGATGATCGCCTTGTGCTGGTCGCTGGCTTCGTTCCAGACGTCCTTGTTGATCATCAGCTCGAACACGGTGGCCTGCTGGTGCCAGCCGGGGAAGTAGTTGTACTTGACCAGCTTATGGAAGCCGAGGCGCGCGTCGATGGCGGGCATCGAGAATTCGGTCGCGTCAATCGCGCCTTTTTCCAGCGCCGGGAAGATCTCACCACCGGGCAGCAGCGAGGTGGCAACGCCCAGCTTCTGCATCACTTCACCACCCAGACCGAAGAAGCGCATCTTCAGGCCGCTCAGGTCTTCGGGGCTGTTGATCTCGTTGGCGAACCAGCCCGAGGTTTCGGGGGCGATGATCGCGCAGGGCATGACATGGACGTTGAAACCCGCCTGATCATACATCTCCTGATACAGGTTCATGCCGTTGCCGTAATACAGCCACGCCATGTATTCACCCGCCTCGGGGCCAAAGGGCACGGCCGAGAACAGCGGCGCGGCCGGGATCTTGCCCGCCCAGTAACCGGCGGTGGTGTAGCCCGAGTTGATCTTGCCCGAAGATACAGCATCCAGAATTTCGAACGGCGGAACCAGCTTGCCGGGCTCATAGACCTTCATCTTCAGCGTACCGCCGGACATCAGGTCCAGCTGTTCAGCCACGCGCGGGATCGGCGAACCCAGGCCGGGCAGGGCGGTCGAAAACGCAATCGGGGTTTTCAGCAGCATCTTGTCGGCGGCGTGGGCAACCGGGGCGGCCAGCAACGAGGCTGCAACGGCGAGCGATGTCAGGGTGGTTTTCATAAAGTTCTCCTCCAGGATCTTTGCAGTCGCCGGATCGACAGCCGGAAGGTCCGGCGTGGCGGCGATCTGAGAGGTAAATATTTTTTACCAAGTGCTGTAGTCAACAACTTTATTTACCAATTATGGTGATTTGGCTGCCCTGTGAGTACTTGCAGTCTAAAGGCCGAAAATCGACATATTGAGCCGATTTGAAATATTATCCTTTTTATACAGAGTATTGATTGTTTTCGGCGTATCCGTAGTTCTGGGTATTTTCTCTTGCAATGTTGCGGGAAATTGGTAAATTTTATGAACAACTGGAAATCTGCAATTTCCGGCACGCAGTGGAGCCGACATGAGCAACAACAGCCCTTTTGAGCCCATCGGCCACGAATCAATCGCCGATGCCGTGGTCGAACAGATCGAGACGATGATCGTCGATGGTATCCTCAAGGAAGGCCGCAGATTACCCTCGGAACGGCACCTGGCCGAGGCGCTTTCCGTCTCGCGCCCCAAGCTGCGCGAGGCACTGCATATCCTTGAGCAACGGGGGCTGGTTTCGGTGCGCCATGGCGAGGGCACGTTTATCGCCTCGCTGACCGGGCGCGCAATGTCCCCGGCGCTGCTGTCGCTTTACGCTCGCCATGGCGATGCGTTCTATGACTATCTCGAATACCGGCGCGAGCAGGAGGGCTTTGCCAGCCGTCTCGCCGCGCAGCGGGCGACGCAATCCGACAAAGAGCGGCTGAAAGACATCATCGACCAGATGCAGGCCGCGTGGGAAAACGATGATGCCGAAGCCAGCGAAGAGGCTGATTTTCGCCTTCATGCGGCGGTCGTGGATGCCAGCCAGAACACCACACTGATCCACATGATGGCGTCGGTCTATGATCTGACCCGGCAGGGCGTCTTCTATAACCGCCGGTTCTTGCGCACCATGGATGGTTCGGGCGCGTTGCTGCTTGCGCAGCACAAGGATATCGCGCAGGCCATTTTGGTCGGGGAACCCGAGCAGGCCGAAATCGCCGCCCGCGCACATATGGATTTCGTCGAAAACTCGTTCCGCAAAGGGCAAGAGCAGCAGGCCCGCGAAGTGCGCGCCTCGAAACGGCGACTGCTTTCGATCTGACCCCCGGGGGCGGACTCAGTCCGGGTGATCCGCCCGAAACAGCGCCCAAGCGTCCTGCGTTGTGCCATCGGGTTTGGTGCACATGCCCACCTGACCCTGATCCGCATCCTCGATCCGATAGCTGCCACCGATCTCGATGCAATAGGTCGCGGCGGGGTTCGCGAGTCTGACAAAGCTGTCGCTTTTCTGATCGGCGTGGTTTTTGCGGTAATAGGTCCAGGCATCCATGCTGGTGCCATCGGGCAGCTGGCAGATACCGGTCTGCCCGTCCGCCCCGTCGCGGATGCCATAAAGCCCGCCCTGCGCGATGCAATAGGTCGCCGCCGGATTGGCAAGGCCGGTATTGGCCAGACCGCCAGCGGGGCTCAGCACGACAAAGGCAAGTGCCGCAGCCGGGCCAAAGACGTTCGGTAGCAGTTTCATCACATCCTCCTCACAAATGCGCCCCGGCGCCGGTCAGAGCTGTTCCACCTTGATCGACTCGCCGGGATAAAAGGCCAGATGGTCCTTGATCTCGGCCACGGCGTCGATCGGGCTTTCATAGCTCCACGCGGCGTTTTCGCTGACCGAGGATCTGTTCACGATGGAAAAATGCGCCGCATCCCCCTTGCCCGGACAATGGGTGGTCTTATCGGTCCTGTCCAGAAAGGCCATGGCGATATCGGCGCGCGGGAAGTAGATCACCGGGTCTTTGCCGCTTTCCAGCAGTTCCAGCGCATTGCTGGTCTCGCCCAGAATGGCCCCGCCCGACCGGACGCTCCATTTGCCGGATGCCTTGCGGATCGTGATCTGATTGGTCATGTCTGCTCCTTCCCCTCGTCCTGTGCGGGCGTCCTCTTTGCCCGGCCTGTGTAACAGCGCGGTGTCAGACCGGCGCGGTTGCGGCATCCAACCACAGTTGAGCGTCTTCGCCCAGCCTTGGCCGGATTTTTTCCGCAACGTCGCGGTGATAGGCGTTCAGCCAGGCGCGTTCTTCGCGGGTCAGCATTTCGACAACGATCAGGCGGCGGTCGATGGGCACATAGGTCAGCGTGCGCCAGTTCAGCATCGCGCGCTCGGCGTCGCCGCCGGGCAGGGCGGGGGCCTGTTCTACCACAACCAGATTTTCCAGACGGATGCCAAAGGCCCCTTCGCGGTAATATCCCGGCTCGTTCGACAGGATCATGCCCGGCTCAAGCGGTACATGGCTGACCCGCGACAGACGCTGCGGGCCTTCATGCACGCTCAGATAGGTGCCGACACCATGGCCGACGCCGTGGTTGAAATCCTGTCCCGCCAGCCATAGCGGCAGGCGCGCGACACATTCGATATCGCGTCCGGCCATGCCGACCGGCCAGCGTAGCATCGACATGGCGATCATGCCCTTCAGCACGCGGGTAAAACAGGCCTTCTCCTCATCGCCGACCTCGCCGATGGCAATGGTCCGGGTGATATCGGTGGTGCCATCCAGATACTGCCCGCCACTGTCCAGCACCAGCAGATGGCCGTTCTCCAGCCGGCTGTCGGTCTCGTCGGTGACGCGATAGTGCATGATCGCCCCGTTCGGCCCGGTGCCCGCGATGGTATCGAACGAGATATCCTGCAGCGCATTGTCTCGGCGGCGGCTTTCTTCAAGCCGCGTCACCACCTGCGTCTCGGTCAGGCTGCCCACGGCCTGCGCATCCAGCCAGCTCAGCAGTTCGACCACGGCAGCTGCGTCGCGCAGATGCGCCTCGGCGCTGCCCGCGATCTCGGCGGGGTTCTTGCGGGCCTTGGGCAGGGCACAGGGATCGCCCCCGTCTGCCAGCCGGTCCCCCAGCGCATCGGCCACGATCTGCGGCAGGGTGCCCGGATCGACCTGCACGCTGCCCGCCAGCGCTTCGACCGCGGCCAGAAACGCCTCGGGCGGGTGCACCGTGACCCGGTCGCCCAGATGATCTGCCACCTCGGCCAGCTTGGCGGCGGCCATGAACAGGTCCACCCGCCCGTCGCTGTGTAGAATGGCAAACCCATGCGCCACCGGGTTGTACCCGATATCCGAGCCGCGAATGTTCAACAGCCACATGATCGAATCCGGCAATGTGATCACCGCCGCCGCACATCCCGACGCCCGCAGCCCCTCGGCCAGCCGGTCCATCTTGCTGTCGGCGCTTTCGCCTGCAAACTCGATCGGATGCGCCTTGACGGGGTGCATCGGCGGCGCGGGTTGATCGGACCAGACCCGATCCACCAGATTGTCACACCGCACCAGCTCGATGCCGCTGCCCTGCAGATCCTTCTGCGCGCCCGAGATCTGCGCCGCCGCATGCAGCCACGGGTCAAACCCGACCTTGCCGCCATCAGGCAACTGCTCTTTCAGCCACGCGCTCAGGCTGACATCGGGCCATGGCACCGGGGTGAAATCCCCGGCCACCTGCGCCTTGACCTGTGTGCGATAGCGCCCGTCAATGAACACACCCGCCACATCGCGCAGCGCCGCGCAGAACCCCGCTGACCCGGTAAACCCGGTCAGCCACGCCAACCGCTCATCCCGAGGCGCCACATATTCCCCCTGATGCGCATCCGCTCGTGGGATCAGAAACCCGTCCAGCCCGGCGCGTGCCATCTCATCCCGCAGCGCCGCCAGCCGCGGCGGGCCCTGTTCAGGACGTGCGGTCACTTCAAAGCTCTGGAACATATCACACCTCATTCAGCCAGAGGCCCGCGCCCCTTCATCTTTTCAAAAATACTCCCGCCGGAGGCAAGGCCAGCCCTAGCTGGCCTTTTTGATCCCCATCACCCGTGCCCGTGCGCGGGGGTCGCTGTCAAACAACGCGGCAAGTTGTTCGGTCATGGCACCGGCCAGTTGTTCCACATCGGTGATCGTCACGGCCCGGTCGTAATAGCGGGTCACGTCATGCCCGATCCCGATGGCCAGCAGCTCGACGATCTTGCGCTTTTCCACCATGGCGATCACATCGCGCAGATGCTTTTCCAGGTAATTCGCCGGGTTCACGCTCAGCGTTGAATCATCGACCGGAGCACCATCCGAAATCACCATCAGGATCTTGCGCGCCTCGCGCCGGGCCAGCATCCGCCTATGCGCCCATTCCAGCGCCTCGCCATCAATGTTTTCCTTCAGCAGACCCTCTTTCATCATCAGGCCTAGATTGTCGCGCGACCGCCGCCAGGGCGCATCGGCGCCCTTATAGATGATGTGACGCAGATCGTTCAGCCGCCCGGGTTGCTGAGGACGGCCATCGTTCAGCCACGCCTCGCGCGCCTGCCCGCCCTTCCAAGCGCGGGTGGTAAAGCCCAGAATCTCGACCTTCACATTGCACCGCTCCAACGTCCGCGCCAGCACATCGGCACAAATAGCCGCGATGGAAATCGGACGCCCCCGCATCGACCCCGAATTGTCCAGCAGCAGCGTCACCACCGTATCGCGGAACTCGGTATCTTTCTCGACCTTGAAGCTCAGCGGCGTCGTGGGGTTGGCGACAACCCGCGCCAGACGACCGGCATCCAGAATGCCTTCCTCGCGGTCGAACTCCCAGCTGCGGTTCTGCTGCGCCTGCAACCGGCGCTGCAGCTTGTTGGCCAGACGGCTGACGGCCCCCTTCAGCGGTTCAAGCTGCTGATCCAGATAGGCCCGCAACCGCTCCAACTCGGCCGGTTCCGCCAGATCCTCGGCGGCAATCTCCTCGTCATAGGTACCCAGATATACCTTGTAATCCGGATCAGCCTCGGACGCAGGCTGCGGCGCGGGCGGCTCTAACGGAGCCTCCCCTTCCGGCATCTCCGTCTCCTCACCCATCTCATCCTCGGCCATCTCGTCCATCGAGACCTGGGCCTGCGCCTGATCCTGCTGTTCTTCCTGCGTCTGTTCGGGGTTGGCGTCTGCGGCCTGTTCGTCCTGATCATCCTGCCCGGTGCTGTCGGGATCGGGTTGCTCCTCGGCGTCTTCCTCGGCCTGATCTTCCTGCTCGTCATCCAGCTCATCGGGGTCATCGCCCAGCTGATCGCCATAGCCCAGATCCTTGATCATCTGCCGCGCAAACCGGGCAAACGCAGCCTGATCCGACAGGATCTCGTCCAGATTTTCCAGCGTCCCGCCAGCCTGCTCCTCGATGAAGCCGCGCCACAGGTTCATGACATTGTCCGCCGCCGCAGGCAGCGCGCGCCCGGTGGCCAGATGCCGGATCAGATAACCCGCCGCTGCCGACAAGGGCGCATCCGCAGGCTGCTTGCACTGATCATAACCGCGCCGGATCGCCTCATGCCCGATCTTGACGTCGATGTTCGAGGCGGTGCCGGGCATGTCCCGTGCACCCATCGCCTCGCACCGGGCCACTTCCATCGCCTCATACAGATCCCGCGCCATATCTCCGGGCGGGGCATAACGCGCATGGGTGGCATCGTCATGATACCGACGCTGCAAGGCCAGGGCGTCCGCCGTCCCGCGCGCCAGCAACACTTCGTCCCGTGTCATCCGACGGCTGACCTGCGGCAGCCGCATGGCTTCCCCCGACAGCCCCGAAGGATCAACGGTATAAGACACACTCAGCTCTGGATCATCGGCCATGACCCGCGTGGCGTCGGCCAGCGCCTTCTTAAAAGGATCAGCAGGGTTGTCGTTTTTCTGAGCCATGTCCCAACGCCCTTCCTCAACAAGCGATCCGGCATCTCAGCGCGAGCCCGGATCCCCCTTCATCTGGCCATAAATATCCCCGCCGGAGGCATTGCGCCCGGCACGGGCGCAATTCAGGGCTTAACCCAAACTTGCATTCGCAGCACTTTCCGGCAGTTCCTCGTCAAAACACCGCTGATAGAACTCGGCCACGGTCTGACGCTCAAGCTCATCACATTTGTTCAGGAACGACAGGCGGAACGCATAGCCCACATCGCGGAAAATCTCGGCATTCTGGGCCCAGTTGATCACGGTCCGCGGGCTCATCACCGTCGACAGATCGCCATTCATGAAGGCCGTTCGGGTCAGATCGGCCACAGTGACCATCTGGCTAACGGTCTTGCGGCCTTTCTCGGTGTTGTAATGGGGGGCTTTCGACAGCACGATCATCGTCTCGGCATCGTGGCTGAGATAGTTCAGCGTCGAAACCAGCGACCACCGGTCCATCTGCGCCTGGTTGATCTGTTGCGTCCCGTGATACAGGCCGGTCGTATCGCCCAGACCCACGGTGTTCGCGGTGGCGAACAGCCGGAAATGGGGGTGTGGCGTGATGATCTCGTTCTGGTCCAGCAGGGTCAGCTTGCCGTCATGCTCCAGCACACGCTGGATCACGAACATCACATCCGCCCGGCCGGCATCATATTCGTCGAACACGATGGCCACGGGGTTGCGCAGCGCCCAGGGCAGAATGCCCTCGTGGAATTCGGTCACCTGCTTGCCGTCGCGCAGCTTGATCGCGTCCTTGCCGATCAGATCGATCCGGCTGATATGACTGTCCAGATTGACCCGCACCGCAGGCCAGTTCAGGCGCGCGGCAACCTGTTCGATATGGGTGGATTTCCCGGTGCCGTGATAGCCTTGGATCATTACCCGGCGATTGTGAGTAAACCCTGCCAGAATCGCCAGCGTGGTCTCGGGGTCGAACTTATAGGTGTGGTCGATCACCGGCACCCGGTCGCTGCGCTCGGCAAAGCCCTTGACCGCCATGTCGCTGTCAATGCCGAACACCTCCCGGACCGAGATATCCTCGGTGGGTTTTGCGTTGATGTCGATCGATCCGTCCGCCATGCGCCTAGTCCTTATCCTTTGGCCCGCTCACCGGGTCTGAACCCGTGTGTGGTGCAACATATTACGGGCAAGGGCAAGGGAAAGAGGGCTGCGCGACCGATTGGCAGTCTGTTTGCGTCAAGACCCTTGCCCGCCTCGGATCCGGACGGTCGCAATGCAAAGCCAATCGGCGTCGCATCTGTTGCTTTAATCCATGTTTAGGACCCGTTGAGATAACAGGTTGCGCCCGAGAGTTTTAAATGGCTTTAGTCGCGTACAACGAAAGGTGCAGGCAATGTTACAAACCCAACGGCGGAATGAGGCATTCTGGCAAAAGTTCTATGATGGTCAGCTTCAGGATAGGGTACTTTCGCCACCATCGCAATTCGCAGCGTTCATCGCGCAAGAGTTGTCGCCACGCAGCAGCATCATCGATGTGGGCTGCGGAAACGGGCGCGACACGATTTTCTTTAGCCTGCTCAAATTCGACGTGGTGGGCATTGATGCCAGCGAGCAAGGCATCGCCGTCGCGCGGGGCAACGCGGACCATCTGGGATTCGAACAGACACCGTTTTTTCAAAGCCTTGCTTGCTCGGATCGCCTTGTATCTGAAATCGAGGCGCGCACCGACGCCGAACTTTGTGTCTATGGGCGGTTCTTCCTGCACGCCATACCGCAGGATGAACAGGATGCGTTTCTGACCTTGCTCTCCAAAACCCTGTCGGCTGGTCAGAAGCTGGCTTTCGAATATCGGACCCTTGAGGATGAAAACCTGCTCAAGGTCGCCTCGCCACACTATCGTCGCTATCAGTCTATGCAGCAATTGGATGCCCAGTTGTACGACCTTGGGTTTGACAAACTATACGGTACACAGGGGCAGGGGCTGGCAAAGTATCAGGACGAAGATGCGCATGTCGCACGCGGAATCTACCAACGGACTGACCGATGAGCGTTGATCGCGCTGCTTTTGAGGCTTATCGCGACGAGTTGATGGGCATCATCCGGTCAGGCGGACGCTTGCGTCGTCCTCACGTGGTTTACCCCCGGCTGGATGCGGTTTTCAGTCCTGAATGGGAGGAGGAGTGGCTGAAGCTTTTTGTGTATTACAACTGCGCAGGCCGCACCCGCCCCTCGCGCACTTACACTCAGCTGATACGTTTGCGTGACGTATGCGCCCAAACGGGCCGCGGCGTGCAGTTCGAAGAATTTTTCTCCGAAATCAATCAGTTGATGCATCCGGAATCGCTGACATTCCACGGCTACTGCAATACGTTTGCAGTTCGAGATACGGATTCTATTGCGCGTGGGTTTGGTGAAATCCTGAAGCCGCTTGAGGATAAAGGTTATTCTTTTTTCCTGTATGCAGGCGCCCTGCTGGGCCTCGTCCGGGATGGCAGGTATATCGCGCATGACGATGATATTGATCTGGCAGTATTTCTGGGTGAATGCACCGATGCAGAGGCCGCCGAAAAGTGGCGGCAGTACAAAGAGGTATTATGTGCTTCGGGGCAGGTGGCCTATGGCCAGATCTCTAACAATCCTCCGGTTTTCCAAGTCATTAATGACAAAGGTCTTGGTGTAGATCTGTTCCCAGCCTGGACCACCAAAGGCAAGTTCTCGGTCTACCCTTATTCATACCATGCGATGGATGCAGATGATGTCTTGCCGTTAAAAACGGATCGGGAAAGAACGCAGGATATGTTTGGCGATTATGAGATCAAGCTACCCGCCGATCCCGAAAGCCTGCTGAGCAGCAGCTATGGTCCGAACTGGCGCGTGCCCGATCCGCTTTTTAGGTTCAACTGGCGGAGAGCGCAGAAAAAATTCAACATTCTGTTCAATCAGGACTATTGCTGAAGAAACTTGGTCATTGAACGATGTAAGGGTCGGCTTACTTAAAACTCCGACTGTCCTTGATCTGGTCCCAGGCCCAGACGACCTCTTGCAGCTGTTCTTCCTGTGACCGGTCACCGCCGTTCATATCCGGATGCAGCACCTTGATCAGTTTCTTGTAGGCCTTGCGGATCTCGGCCTTGGACCAGCTGTCCTGCGCCTCGAGGATTTCGATGGCGCGGCGTTCGGTGGGGGGCAGGCGGCGGCCGCCGGAATTGGCGCGGCCGGGGTTTTTGGTGGCGTTCTCGCCCAGAACCTGATGCGGGTCCTCAATGCCCAGACGGGCCCAGGCGCGGGCCTCGGGGTCGCCCATGGGCTTGGTCTCGCGCTCCCAGACCTTGTCCTTGGATCGCTGCGCGTTCAGCTCGGCCTCGGTGGTGCCGTCGAAGAAATTCCATTTCTGGTTATATTCGCGTACATGCTGCTGGCAGAACCAGAAAAAGTCATCCAGCACATCCGGCGCCTTGGGTGCGCGGAACTTGCCGGCCTCTTCACAGCCCTCATGATCGCAGATTCGCACCGAGGTCTCGGACGCGCCCGACATGCCTCGGCGCCCGCGCGGCTTCTTTTTCTTGGCGCTGGACACGGACATATCGAACCCGAAGGGATCTGATTTTACCATCTGCTCAACCTCACGAAGGCATCTTTTCGACTCGGAGGCAGCAGTTTAATCTAAGCAGCCGAAAGTAGAAGAGGGGAGCGGCAATTAATTTGCCGTTGAGCGTAAAAATGACCGTGACCGACGAAATCCGCACCCGCCTGCAGGCGGCCTTTGACCCGCGCGAACTGGAGGTGGTGGATGACAGCGAAAGCCATCGCGGTCACGCCGGTTATCAGGAAGGCGGCCAGAGCCACTTCAACGTCCGTATCCGCGCTGCTGCCTTTCAGGGCCAGTCGCGCGTCGCACGCCACCGCGCGGTGCACAAGGCGCTGGGCGATATCGTCCCCCGCATTCACGCGCTGGCGCTGGATATCGACGCCTAGCCGCGCGCAAGGGCCGCAGCCCGCGGGCATTGCGAAAGCGCGTGGTCCGGGGCAGAACCGGGCCACGCTCTGACCCAAGGCTGGCACCAGGATGACCGACGAAACCGCATCGCCCCGGAACCATCCCAGACGCCTTCTGGCGGTGGCGTTCGGCATCGGCATCGCATTGGTCGTGATCCTGTCGGTGTTTCTGTATATGTCGCGTGAAACCGGCAGCCGGATCGGCGACATGCGGCAGGCATGGCAAAGCTATTCGCTTGAGACGACGCCGCGCGGCTACTGGATTTCTGATATCCGCGCCTATTTCGGCTATGGCGGGCTGATCCACAACTTCAAGAATTACGTGCTGCGGCATGACCCCGATTACGGGCCGACCCTGCGGCTGCAATCGCGCAACCTGCTGGCCACGATCGAGGCCTACCGCGCCGCCAATCCGGCCCCCGCAGAGCTGCAGGCGCTGCAGCGGATCGAGGACGTGGCCCACGAATACATCGGCAACGTCCCCCGGATCGAGGCCGGCATCGCCGCCGGTCTCAGCGCCGAGGAAATCGACACGCTGGTCCGCGTAGATGACAGCGATGCGCTGGCAGCGCTGGCGACGCTGGAACAGCTGTGGATCGCCGAACGCGACCGCAGCCTGTCGGCCATGGTGCAGGCGTTTTCCGATGGCGAGCGGCTGGTGCGCAATTTCTCGGTGCTGCTGGTGGGGCTGATCGTGGTGGTCGGCATCATCGCGCTGCTGACCACGCTGCTGATTGCCAATATCCTGCGCACCAACCACCGGCTGCAGGCCGAACTGACCCTGCGCGAACAGGTGGAACTGGCCGAACGCAAGCTGGCGCGTGCGGTGGAACAAAGCCCCGCCTCGATCCTGATCACAGATACCGACCTGAAGATCGAATATGCCAACGCCAAGTTCTTTGACCTCAGCGGCTATGCCCCCGACGAGGTCTATGGCCATACGCCGCGCATGTTGCAGTCGGGCTATTCCGGCCATGGCGTCTATGACGATCTGCGGGACAGCCTGCAACAGGGGCGCAACTGGTACGGCGTGTTCCGCAACCTGCGCAAGGACGGTACCCATTACTGGGTGTCGACCGCGATCTTCCCGCTGGTGGGGCAGGATGGGGCCATCACGCATTACATCGGCATCGGCGAGGACCTGACCGAGGCGCGGCGCACCAGCGCGCAATTCGCCCAGGTGCAGAAGATGGAAGGCGTCGGCATCCTTGCAGGCTCGGTCGCGCATGATTTCAACAACGTGCTGATGAGCATCACCGGCAATGCCGACCTGATCGAGATGGATGCCGATGGCGACGCGGACATCCAGACCTCGGTCAACCATATCCGCATCGCGGCGCGCCGCGCGCAGGCGCTGGTGCGGAAGATGCTGACCTTTGCCCGGCAGCGGCCCCGCAACCCGACCCGTGGCGATATGGTCAAGGCCACGCAAGAGGCGCTGGACCTGATCCGCGTCTCGGCCCCGCCCAACGTCGAAACCCGGTTCGAGATCGAGCTGGAGCCAGCCTTTTCCGATTTCGACGGCACGCTGTTTTTCCAGACCCTGCTGAACCTCTGCCACAACGCGTTCGAGGCGATGGGCGATCAGCCGGGCGAGGTGGTCCTGACCATCAGCGAAGCGCCGCGCGAGCAGTTGGACGATCTGCCCGACGACGCGGTGGGTGTGATCCGGCTGGACGTGCAGGACACCGGTCCAGGCATGTCTGACGAGGTACAGCAACAAGTGTTCCAGCCGTTCTTTTCCACCAAACCCGTGGGCAAGGGCACCGGGCTGGGCCTGACCATCGTGCGCAACTCGGTCGAGGAATGCCATGGCCGGGTCGAACTGCACTCGGCCCCGGGGCAGGGCACGCGGTTCAGCCTGTATTATCCGCTGATGCCCGCCCTGACCCGGCAAGAGCAGGCCGAGGTCGCCGCCATCACCGGGTCCGAGCATGTGCTGCTGGTCGATGACGACGAAAATGTGCTCTATATCACCCGCACATTGCTGACCCGCTATGGCTACCGGGTCGAGGCCTATTCGGACCCTCTCAAGGCGCAGGCCGCGTTTCTTGAGGCCCCGGAAACCTATGACGTCATCGTGACCGATCTGAAGATGCCGGGGCTGATGGGCACCGCCCTGATCGACGCGGCGCGGGCGGTGCGGGATGATGTTCCGGCGATTCTGATCAGCAGCTATTTCGATGACATGGAAAACCCGGCCGCTGCCAAAAATTTAATCATGGCGCAGAAACCCGTTGAAATACAGGATCTTGCGCGGTTCATCCGGTCTCTGGTCACCTAGGTTTCGTTACATTTCTTAACATCTCTTCACAGACCTTAATCTGGATCAAATCCTCACGAAACAACTGACCCCTATGGTTCGCCATGCCGGTCCCCGGCCACGCCGCGAAGACCGGACTAGCGATAAAGGGGCTTTTAAATGACAACCAAAGCCAGAACATGGTTCTCGGCGCTGTCGACAGTTTCATTGCTGTCGATGGCCGTTGCGTTCCCGGTTCACCAGGCCCAGGCAGAGCAGCCGGGCCCGGTAGAAGCCATTGAGTTCGACCCTGCCAAGGCGGCACTTGGCAAACGACTTTTCTTTGATCCGCGCCTGTCGGGCGACGGCGCGCTGGCTTGTGCCAGTTGCCACCAGCCGGAAAACGGGTTCACCGACGGGCAGGCCCTGTCGGACGCCTATACCGGCAACCTGCATTTCCGCAACGTGCCGACGCTGATCAACAGCGCCAAGCGCGCCGCGTGGTTCCACGACGGGCGCATAGGCACCAACCTCAACGACGTGACCCGCGAAAGCATCACCGAGACCTATTCCATGAACATGGACATGCGTCTGATGCAGGAACGCATCAAGCAGGACCCGGTCTATGTCGAGATGTTCGAAGCCGCCGGATTTGGCGAGCCGTCGAACGGCGGTGTCCGCAACGCGATCCCGGAATATCTGAAAACGCTGATCTCGCGGGGCGCTCCGTTTGATAGCGGCGAGATGTCGGACGAGGCCAAGGCAGGCTATGAGCTGTTCAACGCCAGCGGCTGTAATTCGTGCCACTCGGGCGAGCGGTTCACCGATGACCTGCCGCATAATATCGGCGTTGGTGACAATCCCGATATCTGGGCAGAACCGACACGTCACATCACCTTCGTGACGATGATGAAGTTCCTCGGTGTTGAGAACTACATGAACCTGCGCGCCGATCCCGGAGCGTATATCCGCACCCACACCGCCGATACCTTCGGCACCTTCATGACCCCCACGCTGCGCGAGCTGACCTATACCGCGCCGTATATGCACAACGGCACGATGGAAACGCTCGAAGATGTGGTGGCCTTCTACAACGCCGGTGGCGGTGATGATGAGAACAAGGATCCGCGCATCAAGCCGCTTGGCCTCAACGAGACCGAACAAGCACAGCTGGTGGCCTTCCTGAAGGCACTGTCCGGCGAACCGCTGACAGGTCCTGACTTCGTCGCCGAGGAAATCGATACGGACTATGCGCCGATCGAAAACTGGCGCGAAACGACAAACTGAGGAGTGGACCCATGAAAGACCTTAAGTCTTACCTTTCAGGCACAATCGCCACCGCTGCCTTGTTTGCCGCCATCGGTTCGCAAGCGTTCGCTGCGGACAGCATGGAGATTGAGGCCGGTATCGGCGGGGCAGACCCTGACCCCGATGCGCCGCTGGTGGCGCTGGGCGAACCGCCCATCCCGCTGGACAACCCGCAGACCGAAGCCAAGATCGAACTGGGCAAAATGCTGTTCTTCGATCCGCGTCTGGGCGGGAACGAGACGACGCCCTGTTCGGCCTGTCACCTGCCCGATGTGGGCTGGGACGTCGAAGCGCCGATCTCGTTCGGTTACCCCGGCACGACCCACTGGCGCAACAGCCAGACCATCATGAACTCGGCCTATTACGGCAAGCTGTTCTGGGCGGGCTCTTCGAAAAGCCTTGAAAGCCAGGCAAAGTCTGCCGCAGGCGGTGCGGTCGCCGGCAACGGTGAATCCGACATGATGGAGGCCCGTCTGGCCTTTGTCCCCGAATATGTCGAACGCTTTAACGACGTCTTCGGCGACCAGTGGCCGCGCATCGGCAACGCATGGCGGGCCATCGCCGCGTTTGAACGCACCATCGTTCAGACCGACACGCCCTTCGACAACTACCTGCGCGGGGATGATGCGGCGTTGACCGAGGAACAGAAACGCGGGCTGGAGCTGTTTACCGGCAAGGCGCAATGTTCCGAATGCCACAACGGCGCGCTGCTGTCGGATGAGAAATACTATAACACCGGCGTACCGCCCTATAGCGGCTGGGAAGATGACGGTCTGGCGCAAGTGACCTTCCGGTATGAGCTCTATTCCAAAGGCTCGACCGAGGATTTCTATCGCCACACCAAGGACGACCCCGGCTTCTATTTCCGCACCAAGGAAAAGGCCGATCTGGGCAAGTTCCGCACGCCGAGCCTGCGCTACACCCTCTATACCGAACCCTACATGCATAACGGCATGTTGGAGACGCTTGAGGATGTGGTCGAATTCTACAACCAAGGCGGCGGCGAGAATGAATTCGCAGCAACCAAATCCGATCTGATCCAGCCGCTTGGTCTGAATGATCAGGAAAAAGCGGATCTGGTGGCCTTCCTGAAATCCCTGTCCGGTGACGAGATCTTGGTCGAAGAACCTGATCTGCCGGATTACCAGCCGCTTCCCGCGGCAGCAGAGGAGTAAGCGTCATGAAAGATCATAACGCAACCGGATGCAGTTGTACGGGTGAGGCCAAGAAGGCCTGCACCGTGAACCGCCGCCAGTTCCTGTTCGCCTCGGGCGCAACAACCTTTGCCGTGATGGTGGCCATGCCCACCCGCCACGGTCAGGCCGAACAAGTGCCCGCATTGGTATCGACCTATCCGCGCAAGCTGATCGGCAAACTGTCCGAACTGGAACAGGATGTCCCGGTCGAGTTCTACTACCCCGATGAGGGAGATTATTCGGACTCGATCCTTGTGAAAACCGGCGTGGAAAGCGGCGGCGGCATCGGTCCGCAAAAGGATGTTGTGGCCTTCAACCTCACCTGCACCCACCAGGGCGGGTCGATGTATGACAGCTACAAGCCTGAACATAAGGTGCTGGGCCCGTGCCCGCTGCACCTGTCCACCTATGACGTGACACGGCACGGCATCCTCGTTTCGGGGCAAGCCTATCAGTCACTGCCGCAGGTCCTTTTGGAACTGGACGGTGATGACATTTACGCCGTTGGCATGTTCGGCCTGATCTACGGCCGCTACGACAACCTCATTGCATAAGGGAAACGGAATCATGGCAACCCCGTATTACGTACCCGAAACCAACGTCCCGCTGCCGCCCAAAGGCGCCGAGGTCATCTCGACCGCCTGCGACTACTGCATCGTGGCCTGTGGTTACAAAGTCTACCGCTGGCCCGTGACGGCCAAACCCGGTGGCCCAACTGCGGACGAAAACGCCTTTGGCGAGGACTTCCCTGTTGCACCCTTGGGTGCATGGGTCGCGCCGAACCAGCACAATATCGTTCTGCACAAAGGTCAGCCGCACCATGTGGTGATCATCCCCGACAAGGACACGCAATACGTCAACACTGACGGCGACAGCTCCTTGCGGGGCGGGTGTATCGCGCAGAAATGCTATAACCCGCAGACACCGACACGCGACCGTCTGAAGACACCGCTGATGCGGATCTATGGCACGCTGATGCCGGTTCCGTGGGACCTGGCGCTGGATGTGGCGGCTGAGGTGGGCAACCACGTCATCGCCAAGCACGGCACCAATGCCTATGGCGTGAAAACCTTCAGCTATCAGTATATCGAGAACACCTATGCGATCTCGAAATACGCGCTGCGCCATATCAACACCGCCAACTTCACCTTCCACGACACGCCGTCCGACGTGACCTCGACCCCCGGTTTCCGGGATGCGGGTTTCGACAACTTTGGCCCGTCGTATGAAGACTGGCGCGATGCGGAGACCCTTCTGGTTTGCGGCACCGACCCGTATGAGACCAAGACCATCCTCTATACCCAGTGGATGATGAAGGGGATGCAGAACGGTCAGAAAGAGATCTATCTGATCCCGCGCCGGTCTGCCGGTGTGGCCCATGCTGAAAAGATGGGTGGCCTGCATATCGACGTTCTGCCCGGCACCGACCTGCTGGTCGTCAACGCCATTGCCCGCGTCATCGTGGAAAATGGCTGGGAAGACAGCGACTGGATCAAGAAATGGGTCAACAACAAGTGGGAAAGCTCCTCGGGCTTCGGTCAGGGCACCCGGAACACGCCATGGCAGTGGCGGACCACCTGGGGCAAGTTCCAGACCAAAGGCTTTGAAGACTGGAAAGAGTGGTTGCTGTCGCAGGACGAGTTCTCGCCCGAGAACGCAGCCGCCATGGCCGAAATCGACGTGCAGAAAATCTATACTGCCGCCGAATGGCTGGCCAAACCCAAGGCGGATGGCACCCGGCCCAAAACCTCGGTGATGATCGAGAAAGGGTTCTACTGGTCCAACAACACCGGCAACACGCAGGCGATCTCGGCTCTGGGTATCATCTGTGGCTGTGGCGGTCGTCCGGGTCAGGTCATTGGCCGGGCCGGTGGTCACCAGCGGGGCGGCGTGAAGGGCGGGAAATACCCGCGCAACAAATCGCCCGAGAAACTGCCCGGTCGCCGTCGCCGCGCCATGGATACCGACCGGTATCTGATCGCAGGTCATACCCGTATGGCCCATGTGATCGGCACCACATGGATCCAATCCATGTGCGGTTCGCAGCAATTGGCCGACAAGTTCGAGGAACTGACCGTCCGCAACCCGCACCAGATCGCCTCTTTCGACAAGCAAGAGATGATCGACACGCTGAAGGCCCGCGCCGACAGCGGCGGTATGGTGGTGATCAACCAGGACATCTATCTGCAGGACCCGATCGGCAACCGCTACGCCGACATCGTGTTTCCCGCAGCGACATGGGGTGAAGAGGACTTCCTGCGCGCCAATGGCGAACGCCGTCTGCGTCTGTACCAGAAGTTCTATGACGCTCCCGGTGCGGCCAAGCCCGACTGGTGGATCATCGCGCAACTGGCACAGCGGATGGGCTTTGACGGGTTCGACTGGCAGAACTCGAACGAGGTCGCGGAAGAGGCCGTGCGCTTTACCCGCGGGTCGCGCAAGGACTTCCACGCGGTGCACCGTCTGGCCAAGAAAGAGGGCAAGACCCTGCACCAGAAGGTCCGTGAGTTTGGCACCGATGGGGTTCAATGCCCGGTCATGCTGGATGCTGATGGCGTCACGCTGATTGAAACCAAACGTCTGCACGACACAACCCGCGAACTGCCCGATACCGGAGCAGCTGGTGCGGATGTGTTCAACAAGAAGCTGACGCATTTCAACAGCCAGACTGGCAAGTGCAACATCCAGAAATCGCCGTGGGGCCTGTTCTCGGACTATTGGGAATGGCTGAAGCCCAACAAGGACGAAGGCGAGCTTTGGGCGACCTCTGGTCGGATCAACGAACGCTGGCAGTCCGGCTTTGACGACCGCCGCCGCCCGTATATCGTGCAGCGCTGGCCGGAAAACTGGGTTGAAATCCACCCCGATGATGCGGCTGAACGCGGCATCGAAAGCGGCGACTATGTGATGGTCTATTCGGAACGTGTTCCGGGCAACAAGACCACGCTGCTGGGTGTGGAAGGCGACGACTTCCAGTTCTCGAAACTCATGGAGAACGGGCATATCGAGCTGACCAAAGCGGCGATCACCGCCGTTGCCATGGTCACGCCCGCCATCAAGAAAAGCGTTGTTTACATGGACTTCCTGCACATGCAGCAGCCTGCGAACGCGCTTGAGGGCCGGATCGTCGACTGGATCAGCGGCAACTACAACTACAAGATGGGCGTTGCCAAGCTGCGGAAACTGGGGCCGAGCCCCTACAAGACCTCGTTCCGCACGATGTCCTTTGCGCCGCGCGACATCGCCTGATGTCTTTCCGGGGGGCGGTCGCCATGCCGCCCCTCGGGTCTGGTCCCACTGCAGAAGGGACCACATGGAAGGCAGGCTTCGGTTGGGAAACCTGTCTTCCACTTTCACCCAACCTGTCCCAACGCAAAACATGGCAGACCCGATATGACACTGAAATCCGATACCGCCCTGCGCGATGAGGCCGCTGGCCTGTTTTCCGAATATGCGAAATCCGACTATGACGTGATCCGTTTGCGCGCCATTCAGGCCCTGACCGCCATTGGTGCCGCCAACAGCCCCGCACTGGTCGAGGCGCTGCTGGACGATGACGAAGACGTCCGTCAGGACGCGGCCCAAGCGCTGGGCGCGCTGGGCGTTCAGGACGCAGCACCACAACTGCTGGAGAACCTGATCCACGACCCTTGCGGCGAGGTGAAACTGGCCTGCGTGACCGCTTTGGCCGAGTTGAAATCCGAAGACGCCGCCCCCTATCTGCGCACGCTTGTCACCGGGCGCGGCGAGGACATCACATGGGATGAAGACGAGCTGCACCAGGACGAATGGGACGACTGGCTGGACGCCCAGATCGCCGCCATCAAGGCGCTGGGTCGCATGGGCGACGCGGCCGCGATTGAACCCATCGTTGTGGCCCTGATGGACGAAGACGGGCAGGAACTGGGTGATGTAGCCTGCGAAGCGCTTGGCCGGATCGGTCAGCCCGCCGTGCCGACGCTGGGCGTGTTCACCCAATCCTCGAACCGCCGCCTGCGCCACCGCGCCCTTCGGACGCTGGCCACCATCGGAGGACCCGAGGCCGAAGCCATCCTGCGCAAAGCCACCACCGATAAGGACGGGGCCGTGCGCCTGATCGCTTATGAGGCCCTGATGCCCGGCGATCCGGCGCTGGTCGAACAGGCCCTGACGGATGCGGTCGAAGATATCCGCATTGCGGCGCTGACCCTCTCGGGCTTTTCCGAACCCGAACTACTGGACCGCATGATGCGTGACCCCGGTGCCAAGGTGCAGCTGGCGCTGCTCGACCGGCTGGACCGCGACACGCCGATAACGGATCAAGAGGACCTGCGCTGGCAGGTGCTGGATTTCCTCGCCACCGGCCAACAACCCGAAGTGTCCGCGCAGGCGTTGGGACTGCTGGCGGCACTGGCCCCGGAACTGGTGGCGGATCGGCTGAACGCGCTGTTTTCGGTCGATGCCGATGACCTCAAGGCCGAGCGTATCCAATGGGCCATCGTCGATGCGCTGGCGACCTCGCCTCTGCGCGAGGCGGCAGAATGGCTGCAACGCGCCTGCCGCGCGCCCTTCCGGTCGGTGCGGCTGAAGGCTGTCGCGTCGCTGGCGATGATCGTCACCGACGCCGACCGTCCGCATGTGAACCAGCAACAGGGCCGCGAATTGCTGCTGTCCTTCGCGCTGGCCCCCATGCCCATGGCCGCCGAGGAAACCCCCGAAGAAGAGGCCCCGCAAACCGATATCGCCGCGCTGGAAGAGGCCGGTCTGGACGTCTCCGAAGGCGGCGAGAACGGCCCCACCTCCAGCCTCGGCGCGATCCTCGGTCACGACGCCATCGCGGCAGAAATGACGCAGGAAGCGCAAGAGGATGAGGTGCAACCGCTGACCCCCCGCGAACAGGCGCTGTTGGCCAAGGCCACCCGCCACCCCAAACGCCGCCGCGTTGCGCTGGACGACAATGCCGAGGCGCTGGAGCGGGAAACCCGCCTCTCGGCCATCCGCCTGCTGGGTGAGGTGCCGGGGATGCAGATCATGCTGGCCCAGATCGCGCAGGACCCCGAGACCGAGATCGCGCAACAGGGCTTCTCGGGACTGGCCGCCGCGGTCACCCGCAACGGTGTGGAGCTGGAACACGACCAACTCGTGGACCTGATCACCAAGGGCCTGTCGCACACCGACTCGTCCCTCTCGCTGCAGGCGTTGAAACTGCTGCAACAGGCCGATCTGCCGCCGCAGGACAGCTTGCGCGGCAAGCTGCGGGCGATGGTGAAAACCGGTGATACCGCCTTCCGCATCGACGCCATGCAGATCCTGACCCGCTGGGACGGCACCCCGGACGTGGCGCGCAGCCTGCTGGACGATGTTTCGGCCCCGGTGCGTCAGGCAGCGATGCGTCTGTTGTCGGAAACCGCGCCCGATCAGGCCGGTGCCGCTATCGTGCCCTTCCTGATGGCCAACCCCGAGCAGCGGATCGTGACCTATGTCAATGACAGCGCGCCTGCGGTGGTGTCCATTGGCCGCCAATTGCTGACCGAACTGCGCGACGATGATCGCCGCGCGCAATGGCCGGTGATGATCAGTGCATTGGCCGACCTGCTGGGGACCGAGTCCCGGGCGGCGTGAACCCCGGAGGGGCAGATGAACATATCGCTGAACCTGTCTGCGGCGATCCTGGCGGGGGCGATGGCCTTTGGCCCCGCCGCACAGGCCGACGACCTGCCCGAGGTCGCGGTGGTTCATCAGATCATCGACCTTAACGCCGATACCCCGGCCCATGCGTTCCGGTTCGAACCCAAGTTCCTGCAGGTCCCCGCCGGGGCGACCGTGCGCTTTAAGGGCTCGACCGGGCGGCATACCGTGACCGCCATCACCCGCATGATCCCCGTCGGGGCCCGCAGCTTTGAAATTCGCGGCAAGCCCGAGCTGGATGTGACCTTCGAGAAAGAGGGCGTCTACGGCATCCGCTGCCGTGTGCATGGCCGCCACGGCATGGTGATGCTGCTGGTGGTCGGCGACCCCAGCTCGAACCTTGAAGAGGCCAAGGCCTACCTGCCCAAACTGGGTGAGGCCGAGCAGGCCGGTTTCGAAGAACTCTTCGCCTATATGGAGGCCCAAAATGGCTGATGGATGCGCCTGCGACCGCCACGCCCATATGTATCTGACCGTTGACGACGCGCTGCGGCGCGGGCTGTCCGTTGCTGACCCCCTCACGGACACCGAAATGCTGCCGCTGGCGCAGGCCATCGGTCGGGTCCTGGCCGAGGATTGCACCAGCAAGGTCGATATGCCCGCCTTCGACAATTCGGCGATGGACGGCTACGTGCTCCGAACCGCCGATCTGGGCGAGGGGCCTTTGTTCGAACTGCCCGTCGCCGGGCGCATCGCCGCCGGAGACAGCGGTGCCCATGACGCGCCCCAAGGCAGCGCCCTGCGCATCTTCACCGGCGCGCCGGTGCCGCCCGAATTCGATGCAGTGCTGATGCAGGAAGACTGTGACGCGACCCCGGATCGCATCCGCTTTAGCCGCCGCCCCAAACCCGGCCAGCATATCCGCCGCGCGGGCGAAGACCTGCAGGCCGGTGCGCCCATCCTGCGGCGTGGTTGCGAGATCACCGCGCGCGAGGCCGCCGCGCTGGCCTCGTCGGGATACGGAGAAGTCAAAGTTTACCGCAAGCTCAAGGTCACCATCTTCTCGACGGGCAGCGAACTGCGTCAGCCGGGTGAAGATCTCGGCCCGGGCCAGATCTACAACTCGAACCGCTATATGCTGCTGGCGCTGCTGGACAAGCCGTGGATCGACCTGACCGACCGTGGCCCGGTCGAGGACAAGCCCGCGCTGCTGGAGCAGGTTCTGCGCGAGGCTTGCGAGACGTCCGACCTAATCATCACCACCGGCGGCGTCTCGGTCGGCGACGAAGATCACATGCCGCGCCTCTTTGCCGAGATCGGCGGCGAGGTCGATGTGATGAAGGTCGCCATGAAGCCCGGCAAACCGATTATGTTTGGCCGTCGCGGCGATGCGCTTTACGTGGGCCTGCCCGGCAATCCGGTTTCGGCCTATGTCACATGGCAGATCATCGGATCGCAAATGATGGCCCGCCGCGCCGGTCTGCACCGCGTCCAACGCACGCCCGAACATGCCGTGCTGGCCGAGCCGCTGGAGCGCCGCGCCGGACGGCAGGAGTTCCGCCCCGTGCGTATCGACGGGACCGCGCCGGATGGCACGCCCCGGATGCGCCTGATGGCGGCCTCGTATAGCGGGCGCGTTGCATTGCTGGCGCAAGCTGACGGTCTGGCCGTGATTCCAGCGGAAACGGAAGAACTGCCAGCGGGTCAAGCGCTGGATTTTCTCCGGTTCTGAACGGATCACGATCCGATGTCCCCTTCGGTCTCGTTCTTGCAAGATCAAAGAGCCTGCGGCTACAAATACCCCGCGCCAGCCCAACATGCCCGCCCGGAAGTGCCTATGATCAAAGAACATATCCTTGTTGTCGATGACGACCCACAGATCACCTCGTTCCTGCAACGCTATCTGGAAAAGCAGGGCTGTCAGGTCTCCTGCGCGGCGGATGGCACCGCCATGGATGCGGTGCTTGCGCGGGAAGAGGTTGATCTGATCCTGCTGGATATCGGCCTGCCGGGGCGCAACGGGTTCGACATCACGCGCGAACTTCGGGTCAGTTCGAACATTCCCATCATCGTGCTGTCAGGTCGCGATGAGATTTTCGACCGCGTCGTCGGGCTGGAATTCGGGGCCGACGACTACATCACCAAACCTTTCGAGGCGCGCGAGGTTCTGGCCCGCATCCGCACTGTCCTGCGCCGCGCCCGCCCGGAGGACAAACCCGTCAACGGGGCCGAGATGCCTCTGATCACCTTCGGCGACTGGGTGCTGAATGTGAACGAACGCACCCTGACTGCGACCGGGGCCGAAGAAGCGACGCCCCTGACCACAACCGAGTTCGATGTGTTGCAGGCCTTTGTCACCAACCCGCACATGGTATTTTCGCGCGATCAGCTGCTGGACAAGGCGCGTGGGCGTGAGACCATCGTCGGTGACCGCACCATTGACGTCCACGTCGCCCGCCTGCGCAAGAAGATCGAGCCCGATCCCGCCGCGCCCACTTTCATCAAGACGGTCCACGGCATTGGCTATTGCTTTGCCGCCAATGTACGCAAAACTGGCGACTAGGTCAGGTCCTTGTACATATAGGTCGTGTGCTCCAGCCGGTTGTCAAACGGGTTGCGGCAATAGTTCGGAATCTCTCCGGCAACCTCAAAACCCAGCGATTGGTACAGCAGGCGCGAGGGGTCGCTGCTGCGCGTGTCCAACACCAGCATGGTGCGCCCCAGCGCCTTGGCGTGCGCCTCCAACGCGCTCATCAGCGCCCGACCCAACCCGCGGCGGCGGGCGTTGGGATGCACCAGCAACTTGGCCACATCCGCGCGATGCGGCTGGTTCGGCATCGCGGCCGGTATCAGTTGCACGGTGCCCTGAATACGGCCCTCGGCATAAGCCACGAACAAATCCAGCGCCCCGGTCTGCAGATCCGGCCCCACGCGACCCTGCCAATAGGTGCGGGCATCGTCTGGCGAGAAGGGCAGGATGAACCCGATGCTGGCCCCGGTGTGGACGCAGCGATGCAGGATCTCCGTCAGATCGTCCAGCGCGTCGTCGAAAAAGGCCGGGCTCAGGCGCGTGATCATATCAGCACCAGCAAATATCGCGCCCCGCGCGCAGGCCCGGTTTCGAACCGCGTGGGGCCGGACAGGTGATAGCGCAGGCAATCGCCGCCGCTCAGCACGTGTTCGGTGCCATCCACAGTCAGCGTCAGCCCCCCATCCAGCAAGATCAGATGATGCTCCTGCCCCGGCTTGGGCGGCGTGTCATAGCTGATCACTGTGCCGGGGGGCAAGTGACCCTCCAACACCTCGCCGCTCAGCCCAGAAGCCGGGGGCGAAACCGACCGGCGGGTAAAACCGGTCTCGGGGTCGCGCCATTCGGGTTGGCGTTCAAAGGGCACGCGCGGATCGAAACTGTCCTCGACCATCATCAGCAGGCGCGACATGGGCAGGCCATAGGCGGCACATAACCGGCCCAGCGTTTCCGCCGTCGGGCTGACCTCGCCCTTCTCCATCCGCGACAGGGTCGCCCGGCTGATGCCGCTGTGTTCGGCCAGCTGCTCCAATGACCAGCCGCGGCCCTGCCGCAGCTCATTCAGCCGCGTCGCAAGACGATGTGACAGATCATCTAACATGGATCATATATGGGAATCATGCTCATATATGGGATTATGACGTGAGAAAACGATGACTGCAAACGAAAAAAGAGCGCAGCCTGTGCCGCGCTCTTTCGACTGCCCGAAGGGGATGGAGTTTACTTCCAGCCAACTTCGTTAAAGATTTTCTGCGCCTCGGGGATGTTCTTGGCGACCTCGGACAGGTTCACTTCGTCGGCTTTGAAGGCACCCAGAGAGGCGACGTTTTCGGCAAGTGCCACACCCTCGACGGCGGGGAATTCGTCATTGCCGTTCGAGAAATAGACCTGCGCCTGATCGCTGGCCAGATACTCCAGGAACTTGATCGCGTTGTCCTTGTTCGGCGCATTGGCGGCGACGCCGGCCCCCGACAGGTTCATATGCGCACCCTCAGCATCCTGCGCCGGGAACTGTACACCGATCATGTCGATCTCGGCACTCAGGCCTTTGACGTCTTTGCGCAGCGCGCGGGCGAAGTAGTATGAGTTCGAGACGGCGATCTCACATTCCCCCGACACGATGCCGCGCAGCTGATCGGTATCGCCACCCTGCGGATCACGCGCCATGTTGGCAACCACGCCCTCGGCCCAAGTCTTGGCAGCCTCAGCCCCATGGTTGGTGATGATCGAGGCCAGCAGCGTCTGGTTATAGGTGTTGCTGGACGAGCGGATGCAGACCAGGCCTTTGTATTCGGGTTTGGCCAGATCCAGATAGGTCGCGGGCGCGTTCGCCACGTCGGCCTTGTCAAAGAAGATGATCCGTGCGCGCTGCGAGAAACCATACCACTGGTTGTCTTCATCTTGCAGGTTGGCGGGGATACGCTCTTCCAGAACAGCGCTGTCGATCGGCTGCAGGATGCCCGCGTTCTTGGCCCGCGCCAGACGCGAGGTATCGACGGTCAGCAGGATGTCGGCGGGCGAGTTCGCACCCTCGGCCTCCATCCGCGCGATCAGCTCGTCGGCCTTGCCTTCAATGCGGTTGATGGTGATGCCGGTGGCCTCTTCGAAATCGGAATACAGACGCTCGTCGGTGTCGTAGTGGCGCGAGGAATAGAGGTTCAGTTCGCCTTCGGCGGCGGCCGAGGTGGCGATCAGGGCCGTCAGGGCGGCGGCGATACAGGTAGAGGATTTCAGCATGATGTGTCCCAACATTAGAATACGCTGCGGGTCATAACCCGACTGATTTGGTCAATTAAACGATTCCCCGCAGGATGCAAGTAATTCCGACAAATTTAGTCGGTCAAAACGTCGCTACCGCAGAGCAGACCGGTTTCTTGAAAAGAAACCGCCCCTGAAACTTTCAAAGTTTCAGGCCCCTGGCGGCCCCGTCGCGAAGATTTTGACCCATCGCAACGACCTGATGTGCCGGTGCGGATTATGCTCGCGCCCGGGAAAGGAGGCACAGATATGCCAGCGCACACGAAACCGGACCTGATCGCGATCACCCGCAAGGAATACGACAAGCTGGCGGGTCTCATCGAAAGTCTGGATCAGTTCACCGCCCTGAAAAAGCGGGACGAGGACACCTCGATCAAGGATGTCATCGCGCACCGGGCCCATTGGATTGACCTGTTTCTGGGTTGGTACCACGACGGGCAGCAGGGCAAGACGGTGCATTTCCCGGCCGAGGGCTACAAATGGAACGACCTCAAACGCTATAACGCCGATCTGCGGCAGCGGCAGTCCGACATGGGCTGGCCCGAGGCGGTGGGATTTCTGGACCAAGCCTATCACAAGCTGATGGATTTCATGGAAGCCCGGTCCGAGCATGAGCTTTATGGCGGTCCCATGAAGGGCGCCAACAACGCCTGGACCCCGGGGCGCTGGGCCGAGGCGGCAGGGCCCAGCCATTTCCGCTCGGCCTCGAAATACCTGCGGTCGGTCATCCGCAGCGAAACCGGATAGGGCCGCCTGCCACGTGCATAAAAAAAACCGCACCCGAAGGCGCGGTTTTCTAATCGGTATGGGCTGATCTCAGCCCTGGCGCGCTTTGAACTTGCGCTGCGTCTTGTTGATCACGTAGACGCGGCCTTTGCGACGCACAATACGGCAATCACGGTGCCGGTTCTTGAGCGAGCGGAGCGAGTTCTTGACCTTCATGGGTCTGTCTCCAATCTGCGGCGCCTTCATCAAAGACGTGGCCAGCGCCTGGGTTTCTCGGGTGTCCCGGAGAACCGGAACAGTGAATTCATGGTGGGCGGTACAAGGATCGAACTTGTGACCCCTTCGATGTCAACGAAGTGCTCTACCGCTGAGCTAACCGCCCATGAAACCGACGCAAGACGAACCCCATAACGAAATGGGGCGCGGAACCCCGCGCCGGTAGCGGGGTCTATAAAAGGAGTCGTTGGGGGGATCAAGGGGTTTGGAAGAACTATTTTCCGGTCTATGTTCAATGCGAACGAATGGAGAGCCCATGCCCAAGCCCGCGTCCAACACCGCCTATATACTGGACATGCCCGCCCGGCGCACGTCCTGCGTGGTGTTTGCCTCGCCCCATAGCGGCCGGACCTATCCTGCGTCGCTGTTGCAGCGGTCGGTTCTCAGCCGCAACGCGATTCGGTCCTCCGAGGATGCCTATGTCGATCAGCTGTTTGATTCTGTGTCGACCTTCGGCGCCCCGCTGCTGGCGGCCGCCATGCCACGCGCCTATCTGGACCTCAACCGCAGCGCAGACGAGCTGGACCCGGCGCTGATCGCCGGGGCGCGCCGCTATGGGCACAACCCGCGCGTTGCCTCGGGTCTGGGTGTCATTCCCCGCGTCGTGGCCAACGGGCGCGCGATCTATAACGGCAAGCTGACCATGGACGAGGCGCGGCTGCGCATCGACACCTATTGGCGGCCCTATCATCAGCGGCTCAAATCCCTGCTCGCCGAATCGCATGAGGCGTTCGGGCAGGCGATCCTGATCGATTGCCACTCGATGCCGCACGAGGCGGTCTCGATGGCCCGCAGCGCCCGGCCCGAGATCGTGCTGGGTGACCGGTTCGGGGCCTCAGCCTCGGGGGTGATCGTGGATCAGGTCGAAGCGGCCTTTGCCGCGGCGGGCCTGAACGTGGTGCGCAACACGCCTTTTGCCGGGGCTTATGTGACCCAGACCTATGGCCGCCCCGCCCGCCATCAGCACGCCATCCAGATCGAGATCGACCGTTCGCTTTACATGGACGAGGATACGATCCAGCCCAACGGCAATTTTCAGGCCTTCCGCGATCTGCTGGCGCAGGTGACGGCGGATATCGCCGCCATCGGGTCCGAGCCGCAGCAGCTGGCTGCCGAATAGATCACAATAGATCAGCGCAGCGCGCGCCCCTTCACGATCGCATCCGTCCCAAACCGCCGCCGGATTTCATCGGTGGCGCGTTCCGCCTGCGACCGCTGCGATGCGCCGGGGTCCAGCAGATCACCCGAGATATCGGCCTGATCCTCGGGGCACAGATCGGACAAGCCGCAGCCCAGCAGGCGATAGGGTCCCTGATCGCCCACCTGATCGAACAGGTTGCGCGCGGTGCGGTAAATCCGGTCGGCGATCTGGGTCGCATCGCGCAACGACACCCGCCGCGTGATGATCTTGTGATTGGCCCGCTTCAGCTTCAGCGTCACCACCCGCCCAGCCAGCCCGCGGGCCTTGGCCCGGTCGGCCACCTTCTCGGACAACCGCCAGATATGGCCGTCCAGAACATCGGTGCTGGCGGTGTCTTCGAAAAACGTGGTCTCGTTGCTGATCGACTTCATCGGTGTATGGGCCGAGACACGCCGCTTGTCCTGCCCCCGCGCCAGATGCCACAGCCGGTAACCCATCGACCCGAACCGCGCCGTCAGCGCCTCCTGATCCCAGCGCAGCAGGTCGCTGAAGGTGCGAATCCCCGCCCGTTCCAGCGTTTCCTGCGCCGCCGGGCCGATGCCCCAGATCAGGCGCACCGGCTTGCCCTGCAGAAACTCGGCCGTCTCGGCCTGACCGATCACCGAAAACCCGCGCGGCTTGTCCAGATCCGAGGCGACCTTGGCCAGAAACTTGTTATGGCTCAGCCCGATCGAGCCGGTCAGCCCCAGCTCATCCTTCATCCGTTTCACCAGCCGCGCCAGCATCACCGCAGGCGGCGCGCCGTGCAGGCGCTGGGTGCCCGACAAGTCCATGAACGCCTCATCCAGCGACAGCGGCTCCACATCCGGTGTCAGCTCGTCCATCATCGCCCGGATCTCGCGCGAGACGCTGGCATAAACCGACATGCGTGGCCGGATCACCACGGCGTCAGGACACAAGGCCAGCGCCTTGAACATCGGCATGGCCGAGCGCACGCCCCGGATGCGCGCCACATAACAAGCCGTCGACACCACGCCGCGCTTGCCGCCGCCGATGATCACCGGCTTGTCCGCCAGATCGGGATTGTCACGCTTTTCGACCGACGCATAGAACGCATCGCAATCCATATGCGCGATGGTCAGATCAAACAGTTCGGGATGCGATTTCACCCGCGGGCTGCCGCAGGACGGGCAGCGCCGTTCATCATTCAGGATGGTCAGGCAGTCCCGGCAAAGACCCGGCATTCCGTTTCCCGCTTTCGGTTCGGTTCAATGCTCGTCTTATATCAACCTCAAGACCTGCGCCACAAACGGGGCAGGGCAGGGCGCGGTTTTTCGACAAGAAAACCCCCCGCATCGGCGGGGGGAAAGGTAACGGGCCTCAGGAAGAGACGGCCCGTTGGGGAGTGTCTTGCCCCAAGACTCGCGCAAAATCATCGCTCTGGATAGGCGCAAGCGCGGTGCCGCGGAACTCGCATATTTCATGTGTATTTTCGGGCACAGGGGCAATTTGGCGCGGAAATCGCGAAAATTGACCCAAGGTCAACTGCTTGCAACCCACTTCTGCTGTGAATTCGGCCGATTCCCGGTGGCCGATCAGGCCCGTGTCAAAGAATTTAACACCGCAAGAAGCCCTCCACTAGCCACGGTTTGGCCTCGCTGCCTGTGGCGATGACAGTTCGTTCAAGATAGCCATTGCCGCAGCTTTTGGGTCTTCGGCGCGGTAAATAGGGCGTCCGACGACCACATGATCGACCCCGTTTGCAACCGCATTGGCAGGTGTCGCCACCCGCTTTTGATCCCCTAGGTCGGCTCCCGCCGGGCGCACGCCGGGGGTGACGATCAGACGGCCCTGGGCCTGAGGCAGGGCGCGGATCAGTGCGGCCTCTTGCGGGCTGGCGATGACGCCATCGGCCCCGGCCTCGAACGCCTTTGCCGCGCGTTCGACCACCAGTTCCTGTACGTCGCCCGTCTTTAGCAGGCTGGCATCCAGATCGTCGCGGTTCAGCGAGGTCAGGATGGTCACCGCCAGTATCTTCAGGTCCTTGCCCGCAGCCCCTTCCTTGGCCGCGCGCACCACATGCGGGTCGCCATGCACGGTCAGGAAATCCAGATCGAACTGCGCCAACCCGCGCACGGCGTTTTCCACCGTGTTGCCGATGTCGAACAGCTTCATGTCCAGAAAGATGCGCTTGCCGTGATCCTGTTTCAGCTCATTGGCCAAAGCCAGCCCGCCGCCCGTCAGCATCCCCAGCCCGATCTTGTAGAAGGATACGGCATCCCCCAGCCGCTCGGCCATGGCCAGCCCCTGCAGGGCGTTGGGAACATCGAGGGCTACGATCAGGCGATCATCGGACATGGGGAAAGCTCCTGTTTTTTGGCAAACGTCTGCGTCCTAACGGGTTCCGCGCGCGCTGTCCATCTGGGTGACGCAGGTCACGCATAATTTCCGCCGCTATGTTATGCTGGCGGCATTCAAAACAAGGGACACAGTGATGAAGAAGATATTTGTGATCGGCGCAGCCCTGATGCTGGCCGCCTGCGACGATGCCCCCCAAAGCGATCCGCCCGAAACAAGCGCCGCCCCGGCGCCGACCAACGACAATCTGCCGCTGTCGGGCGGTTACCGGTCCGAAGATGACTGGTGCCAGCTGACCGGCGAAAGCGCCTTTACCATCGACTTCCTCGATCACACCGCCGATCTGGTCTCGTGCCCCACCGGCAGCAGCGCCGAGCAATCGCTGGTTCAGATGTATGACGCCCGCAAAATGGCCGAGACCGGAGGTTATTCCGTCTATTCCATCCCGCGCGGCTAAACCCGCCGGGCAACCCACGCGGCATTCAGCGCGATCAGGGCGATGCCCGACAGCTCCAACAACCAGTTGATGCGGACCGACAGGATTTCGGCCCGCAGCAGCGCGTCGAACTGGTGGAAGCCGGCGGCGCGGATCAGCACAAAGCAGATCAGCAGAATGAACCCGATCAGCGCCACGCCGACCTGACCCAGATGACGGCGCAACGCCCACAGGCTGATCATGGCGACTAGAAGCCCCGAGGCCATCACCGCCAGAATAAAGCCCAACTGCACCACCCGGCGATCCTCGTACCAGCCCTGCATCCGCGACAGGCAGCGCCCGGCGGCGGTCAGCGCCGATTGCAGGTCAAGCTGCTTGTTGACCATCAGCGCCACCAGCAACAGCGACAGGATGAGCCAAAACCAGCGCACCGTGCGGCCCGTGGGCGCACGCGCCGCCCGGAAACACAAAACCGCCGCGACCCCATAGGCCACCACCGTCAGCCACCCCATCACGCTAGGGTCGCCAATGACGGGCGACCACTGGTCCGCCACGCAGCGGCGCAGGTCATCAACTGAGATCATCGCAAAGCAGCCCTAGAAAACCGGTTCGATCTCATTGGTTTGTGGCAAATCGCGGCGATATTGCAAGGGCGGAATGGCGGTTGTGCTATTGTGACCGCACAGTCTTGAATACACGCCGATATTACCCAAATTGAATGTGAGGCCCAGACCGAAGCGCGCCGCCAAGCGGGCGCATCACAACAGGGCGCTTAAGAAAAGGAGAATGCTATGGACTTGAACAAGTTCACCGAGCGGGCACGGGGATTCGTGCAGGCCGCGCAGACCATTGCGCTGCGCGAAGGGCACCAAAGATTGGAGCCCACACATATACTCAAGGCATTGATGGATGACGATCAGGGGCTGGCGAGCAACCTGATCACCCGCGCAGGCGGCGCGCCGAACCGGGTGGTTGAAGCGCTGGATGCCGCGATGGGCAAGATTCCCAAGGTTAGCGGCGACGCCAGCCAAATTTACATGGACGGCCAGACCGCCAAAGTTCTGGACGAGGCCGCCAAGATCGCCACCAAAGCGGGCGACAGCTTTGTGCCGGTCGAGCGGGTGCTGATGGCGCTGTGCATGGTGAAATCCAAAGCCAAAGACGCTTTGGAGGCCGGGGCTGTCTCCGCCCAGAAACTGAACGAAGCGATCAACGATATCCGTAAGGGCCGCACCGCTGACAGCGCGTCGGCGGAAGAAGGCTATGATGCGCTTAAGAAATACGCGCGCGACCTGACCGAGGCTGCGGCTGAGGGCAAAATCGATCCGATCATCGGGCGGGACGAGGAAATCCGCCGCTCGATGCAGGTTCTGTCGCGCCGGACCAAGAACAACCCGGTTCTGATCGGGGAACCCGGCGTTGGTAAAACCGCGATCGCGGAAGGCATGGCCCTGCGCATCGTCAACGGCGACGTGCCTGAATCGCTGAAGGACAAGAAGCTGCTTGCGTTGGATATGGGCGCGCTGATCGCTGGTGCGAAATACCGCGGTGAGTTCGAAGAACGCCTCAAGGCGGTTCTGACCGAGGTCACCGAAGCCGCCGGTGAGATCATCCTGTTCATCGACGAGATGCACACGCTGGTTGGCGCTGGTAAATCCGACGGCGCGATGGATGCCGCCAACCTGATCAAGCCAGCGCTTGCCCGGGGTGAGTTGCATTGTATCGGCGCGACAACGCTGGATGAGTACCGCAAATACGTCGAAAAAGACGCAGCTCTTGCACGCCGGTTCCAGCCCGTTGTCATCGCTGAGCCGACCGTCGAGGACACGATCAGCATCCTGCGCGGCATCAAGGAAAAGTACGAGCTGCACCACGGTGTGCGGATTTCCGACTCGGCGCTGGTGTCGGCGGCGACGCTCTCGCATCGCTATATCACCGACCGGTTCCTGCCCGACAAAGCCATCGATTTGGTCGATGAGGCCGCGTCGCGTCTGCGGATGGAGGTGGACTCCAAGCCGGAAGAACTCGATCAGTTGGATCGCCAGATCCTGCAAATGCAGATCGAGGAAGAAGCGCTCAAGCTGGAAGATGACGCGGCTTCCAAGGACCGTCTGGAAACCCTGCAAAAGGATCTGGCCGACCTGCAGGAACAATCCGCCGAGATGACCGCCCAATGGCAGGCCGAACGTGACAAGCTGGCCGGTGCGCGTGATCTGAAAGAACAGCTCGACAAAGCGCGGGCCGATCTGGAGATCGCCAAGCGCGAAGGCAATCTGGCGAAAGCGGGGGAACTCTCCTATGGCGTCATCCCCGAGCTTGAGAAAAAGCTGACCGAGGCTGAAAACAACGAAAGTAACGCCATGATGGCCGAGGAAACGGTGCGTCCGGAGCAGATCGCCTCCGTGGTCGAACGCTGGACGGGCATCCCGACCTCGAAAATGCTGGAAGGTGAGCGTGAGAAGCTGCTGCGGATGGAAGATGATCTGCATTCCCGCGTGATCGGACAGGATGCAGCGGTGACCGCCGTTGCCAACGCCGTGCGCCGTGCGCGGGCTGGTCTGAATGACGAGAACCGCCCGCTGGGTTCGTTCCTGTTCCTCGGCCCGACCGGCGTGGGGAAAACTGAGCTGACCAAGGCCGTGGCGAACTTCCTGTTCGACGACGATAACGCGATGGTGCGCATCGATATGTCCGAGTTCATGGAGAAACACGCGGTGGCCCGTCTTATCGGGGCCCCTCCGGGCTATGTCGGCTATGACGAAGGCGGTGTGTTGACCGAGGCCGTGCGGCGCAGGCCCTATCAGGTCGTGCTGTTTGACGAGGTCGAAAAGGCGCATCCGGATGTGTTCAACGTGCTGCTGCAGGTTCTGGACGACGGCGTACTGACCGATGGTCAGGGCCGCACCGTGGATTTCAAGCAGACGCTGATCATCCTGACGTCAAACCTCGGGTCTCAGGCGCTTAGCCAACTGCCCGAAGGCGCGGACAGCGCGCAGGCGCGGCGGGATGTGATGGATGCGGTCCGGGCGCATTTCCGGCCCGAATTCCTGAACCGTCTGGACGAGACCATCATCTTCGACCGCCTCAAGCGGGCCGATATGGATGGCATCGTAGATATCCAGATGGCACGCCTGCAAAAACGTCTGGCCGCCCGCAAGATCGAGCTTGCGCTGGACGATGGTGCCAAGGAATGGCTGGCCGACGAAGGCTATGACCCGGTCTTCGGTGCCCGCCCGCTCAAGCGCGTGATCCAGCGCGCTCTGCAGAACCCTCTGGCCGAGGCGCTGCTGGGGGGTGAGATCAAGGACGGCGAGACCGTTCCGGTCACCGCCGGGGCCGAGGGGTTGATCATCGGCGACCGGCTGGGCACGTCTGAAAGACCACGCCCGGATGATGCGGTCGTCCACTAACGCGCAAGCCCCGAAAAAGACCCGCCAACCCGGCGGGTCTTTATTTTGCAGCAGCGCGTGATCAGACGGGGGCACGCGGCCCGCCTCACTTAAACTTTACCCGCAATCGGCGCGATTTCCGAATTGGGCCACCAATTTGCCATGATGTTCGGCAGAATTGGGTCCTGTAACAAGTGAACAACGCCGCGTTTTGGGCGTTCTGGACGGGTAACGAGTATGAAACATCTTCTTTTTCCGGCGCTGATCCTCGCGCCGGGCCTGTGCTGGTCAATGACCGAGGAACAGGCCATCACCACCTGGAAAACCAGCTGCACTGCTGCGGGCGGCGCATATTTCGTGGACCTCATCCGCACCGGTGACGCGGCCCGCGCCTCGCACATGATTTATGTTTGCGAACATCAGGATGGCGCGCAATCGGTCCGAATTATCCCGGCACAGTCGCGGTTTTCAGCGCCCAAGGGTTAGGGCGGTCATTCCCCGGCGGGCTGCACGGCCCGCTGATACAGGTGCCATGTGGTGTGGCCAAGGATCGGCAGGGTGAAAATCAGGCCCAGAAACGCCGGAACCAGCGACAGCAGCATGGTGACCGAGATGATCGCCGCCCAACCCAGCATGACCACCGGACTTTCCGCCACGACCCGCAGCGAGGTCAGCATGGCCGACACGAAATTCGTCTCGCGGTCCAGCAGCATCGGCATGGCGATCACAGTGACCGAAAACAGCACCGCCGACAGGAACGCGCCGACGCAGGTGCCAACTGCCAGAAAGGCCCAGCCCTGCGGCGTGAAAAACACGGTGTTCAGAAACCCGTCAAAATCCGAGAACGAGGCGTTCTGCAGGATGATCGCCAGCCACAGCCGGATCTGGTAGACCCACACCCAGAAAATGAACAGGGTGACAAAGGCCATCCAGCCCATCTCGCGTTTGCGCTGATCGGCCATGACGGTCAGGATGTCGGCCCAGCCAAAAGGCGTCCCGGCCTGCAGCCGCCGGGACATCTCATAAAGCCCCGCAGCCGCAAACGGTGCAACCAGCGGAAAGCCCACCACTGCGGGAATGATCATCCAGATCTTGCCAAGCCAGACCAGACACCAGACAAACAGGATGCCGAAGATCGCGTAGAAGAGGCCGAAAAACCCGCTCAGCACCGGGCGGGCCAGAAAATCGGCAAACCCGGCCTTTAGCGCCGCCGAGATATCCTCGGCGCTGATCCGGTTGACCTCGGGCATGGCCGGTTGCTGCGGCGTCAGGTTGTCCGGCTGTGGCGGACCTGAGGTCGTGGATGTCATGGCGCAGCCCTCCCGAATGCATGGCCCCCCGGCGCTGAGATGGCCATATAGGTAAATCTGCAGCAGCCACAGCATAAGAGCAAGGCCCCCGCCAAGCGCCTATCGCGCCTGCCTGCGGGGCAGGGCGGCGGCCAGCAGGATGGCCCAGCCCAGTATCCCCTGCCCATGGGCGCTCAGCGTGGGGCGGTATGAGAAGACCAGCATCTGCAACGGCCTGAACGGCTCGCGCGGGGGCCAGATCACCCATTGAAGCGGCAGGTCGGGGATGATCATGCGGTAATAGCTGTAATAGACCTGCGGCGACAGCCACACGAACAGCCAGAACAGGGCAAGGCCCCCCAAGACCCGCGCCCAAAGCGGCCAGCGGCGCCGCAGCCGTCGTGCAAGACCCACCATCAGGACAAAAAGACCAAGGCTCAGCGCGGCAAGCCCCACCTGTCCCCAGCCGGTCAAATCGAAAAAGGAATCCTGACGGTACATCTCTGCCCCCGCTTTGCCGGGCCCTGAATGCAAAAAACCGCCCACATCGGCGGGCGGCTTTCCAGATTCTGCGACCGATAACCTAGCTCAGCGGTGCGACCGCCAAAATCACCGTAAACTGCTCACAGTAAATATAAAGCTCGTTGTATTTCGAGGTGTCGATCCCGGCGGGGATCTTGAACGACGCCTCGCCCTTCTTGACGGTCAGCTTGTCGTGAATCTTGGACCCTTGGGCATAGCTTTCACCATTGCCGAACCCGATCTTGATATCGGGCGGGTTCTTGGCCGGGTCAAAGACATAATCGCCCTGCAGCGTAACGGTATCGCCGGTCACGGTCACCGTGCCCTTGACGTTATAGCCACGACGGCCCGACAGGCTGCCGGTGCGTTTCTTGTCCCCGGCAAAGGCGGCAGGCGCTCCCAGCGAAAGCGCGGCGGCCGACGCAAGCCCCAGCTTCACAAAGTGACGGCGTTTAAGTGTCATGACGAATGTCCTGTCTGATGATGGCATGAAAGATGCTGCGCAGACTAAAGGGCCGCTGCCAACTCACATCGCGTCAAAGGAATTTGAGATTCTGAAACAAATGGGGTGGTGGGTTTGGGAAGGATGGAGCCCAACTCTCACCGATGCGTTTGCAGCCACACTCGGTTTTCAGGCTACAAACGCTCAGGTCGGTGCTGTAGAGATGCTGTAACAAGAGATTTCAGACGCGGGTGCTGAGAAAGAAGCGCCCAGCTTATCAAACAAATTCTCGTATGGGAGTGGTTAACGGCATGGGTTATACCCCGGCTTTCATGCGCGCGCTTGGCATCATTGGTATCATTGCCATCGTTCAGGCGACGCTTTCATTTACTCTGCCCCTGCTGGCGCTTGAGATGGCCGGAACCGGAACCAGCCTTGCATTGATCAAGGGCGCGGGTTTTGTGCCGAACATCCTGTTCGCCGTCTTCATCGGCGTCGTTAACGACCGGCTGCGCAAAGGACCGGCCTTCCGGGGCTACACCGCAGCTCTGTTCGTAAGTGTCGCCTTGCTGTCTGTCGCGGCACTCTCTGACCTGTTGTCGATCCCGGCGCTGGTTGCCTTCATGATCGCCCTCAATGGTCTGGCCTACGCAACGGGCAATGCTCAGATGGCGCTCATTCGGCTGACCGTCGATGAACCCCAACTGTCGGATGCCACCGCCCTTACATCGACTGTGTTTGCAACGATATCGACCGCCGGACCGGCTGTTGCCGGCTTTGCGCTACTGCACCTTGGTCACACGGGCGTCATGCTGGCCGCGACAAGCCTGATGGCGGTCGGAGCGCTTTTGTCGTTCACCCTGTCCCCCGATGAAACACTGCCGCCGCCCTTGCCCTTTTGGCGGTCGTTGAACGAGGGGGTTCATGTGCTGTGGGCCAATCGCGAACTGGTCTGCATGACCGTGGTTATCGTGCTGACAAATGCAGCCGAGGGCGCCTTTTCCACCGCGTTGATACTCAAGCTCAAAACCATCGCCGTGTACGACGAATTCCAGATCGGCCTTGTACTGGCCTCGGCCGGGATAGGGGCCATCGCCGCATCGCGCGTCGCTGCGCCTGCGCGCAGGTATTGGGGATATCGCGCGGCATTCTTTTGGCCAATTTTCGGGCTCGCAGCGCTGTATCTGGCGTTGATCGGGAACTGGCCGTTCTGGATCGTCTGCACGCTCAGCTTTTTCGAGGGCGCGCTGTCCCTTTTCTTCGCCATCGGAGTTTGGTCATATCGTCAGGAAAGCACGGCAGCGCAGCATATGGGGCGTGTTGCGGGGCTGACAGGTGCGATTTTCAAGATTGGTATGCCACCCGTCATCATATTTTCCGGGTGGCTCAGCGATACAGGCAATCTGACCGCGGTCTTCATACTCGCGGCGGTTGTTAACGTGTCGGCCGCATTGTTTTTGGCCTATCCTGCGCGTTGGGGCTGGCCGCGAAGGGTGGCGGGATAGGTCTTTGCCCCCCCTGCGCAGGCGTCAGATGATCCGGATCGCCCCGGCCATATGCGGGTGGAACACGCAGAAATAGGTGGGCTCCATCCCGGCCTCGACGGTGATCTCGGCGCTTTCGCCCTGTTTCAGCTCTTGCGTATCCCAGCTCAGATCATTGGCCGAGGCGGTATGCGGGGCAATGTCCTGATTGGTCCAGCGGATGGTGTCTCCGACCCGCGCCTCGATCAGCGCGGGCTCATAGGTAAAGCGTTTGATCGCCACCTCATGCACCTTCGGGCCGTCAGCCGCGCGCGCGCCAAGGGGCAGGGCGGTGACCCAAGCCACCGCGCCGCCCAAAGCCGTCCGGCGTGAGATCGCGCGCCGCATCAGTTCAGCGACTCGACCATCACCTCGGCATGACCCTCATGCGCCTTGAAGATCTCAAGCCCCTGTTCGAACAGCGCCTTCACCTCGGCATTGTCGATATTGGGGATCATGGTGTTCTCGACCAGCTCGTTCACCGCCTGGTGATAGGCCAGTTCGTTGGCGGCATAAGCGGCGTCAAACTCGGCCCCGCGCAGTTGCGACAGGTTGTCGATGATCTTTTCGGCGTTTTCGTTCAGGGTCTGGCTGAACGCATTGTCCTGCGCGGTGGCCCCCAGCTTTTCCAGCAGCCCAAGTGCTGCGGCGTTCACCGCCGTATGGTCGCGGATCATGGTGTTGGCGAATTCGTGGATGTCGGGGTTTTCGGACAGGGCCAGCGCCAGATGCGCATAACGGATGTCGATATTGTCGGCGGTATAGGCGATATGGGCGTATTCCAGATCGCTCATATCGGCAAGTTCCTGGGCAGAGGCCTGCGCGCCCGTCATGGCAACGGCAACGGCAAGGGCAGAGATCAATCTGTGCATTTTGGGAAACTCCTCGGAAGGCATTCATGAAGTCTTCAGTATTGTCGTTCCCGGGATTGAGCCCAGACCGGGGCGTTCAGAATCTGACTCAGATCGTCCGGAACGCAGAACGGAAAAGCAGCCCCTGAACCCGCTGGATCGGTGGTTTCAGAATTGTACAATTCGGAAGATCCGCCGCCGGGCGGTGGTACAAATCGAACAATTCGCGGTTTACGTTACAATCCCGTCGCTCAATCGTGACGCCCGTTTCCTTGGCCCTGTGTTATGAGCGGACTACCTCTAGACCGAGGTAGACTGTTTACGGAGACTTACATGGCGCACCGCTGGACCAACACTTTGACACATGCCGACGTCACCCCAAGGGCGGCGTTTCTGAACCGGCGGCAGGTGATGGCCGGGCTGGCAGGTGTGGGGCTGGCGGGTCTGGCGCGACCCGGTGCGGCGGCGGAAACGCCCGAGCCGAACACGTGGGAAGAGATCACCTCGTACAACAACTATTACGAGTTCGGCACCCGCAAGGATGACCCTGCGAAATACGCGCATACGCTGGTGACCGAACCCTGGAGCGTCACCATCGACGGGCTGGTCGATCGCCCCGGAGACTATGATTTCAAGGACATTCTGTCCGAAATGACCATCGAAGAACGCATCTATCGCTTTCGCTGTGTCGAAGCGTGGTCGATGGTCGTGCCTTGGAACGGGTTTGAACTGGCTGACCTTTTGAACATGGCGGGTGTGCAGGAAGGTGCGAAATATGTCGCCTTCGAGACCGCCTATCGTCCCGATGAAATGCCCGGCGTTGCCTATCCTGTGCTGGAATGGCCCTATCGCGAGGGGCTGCGCCTGGACGAGGCGATGCATCCGCTGACCCTTATCGCGACCGGTATCTATGGCAAGACGATCCCGAACCAGAACGGTGCCCCTTTGCGTCTGGTTGTGCCTTGGAAATATGGGTTCAAGTCCATCAAATCCATCGTGCGTATTACCCTGACGGACACGCAGCCCCCGACCAGTTGGAACATGGCGGGCCCGCGGGAGTACGGTTTCTACAGCAATGTGAACCCCAACGTGGATCACCCACGCTGGTCGCAGGCCTCCGAGCGCATGATCGGCGGCGGCCTGTTCGCCAAACGCGTGCCGACGCTGATGTTCAACGGCTATGAAGACGAGGTCGCCAGTCTTTACGAGGGCTTGGATTTGGCGAAAAACTACTGAGACCATGCAACGCCTCAATGACATCCTGCGCCGGGTCCCTGTCTGGATCGTTTACGTGCTGGGCGCGTTGCCCGCACCGTGGCTGTTCTATCTGGGCCTGACCGGCGGCCTCGGTGTCGAGCCTATCGAAGCGCTGGAACATCAGTTCGGTGAACTGGCCTTGCAGCTTCTGATTCTAGGTCTGGCGATTTCGCCGTTGCGGCGCTTTACCGGGCTGAACCTGATGAAGTTCCGCCGCGCCATAGGTGTGCTGACCTTCGCATATGTATCGCTGCATTTGCTGGTCTGGCTGGTATTGGACGTACAAGTCCCCAGCCAAATCTGGGCCGACATCGTCAAACGGCCTTATATCACAGTAGGGATGGCCGGGTTCGCCCTGCTGCTGCCGCTGGCGGTCACCTCGAACAACTGGTCGGTTCGCCGTCTGGGATCCCGATGGCGCAAGGTCCATCGCCTCACATATGTGGCCGCGTTTCTGGGGGGCTTGCATTACGTGATGCTGGCAAAGGGCTTTCAGATCGAGCCGCTGATCTATCTGGCGATCATTCTGGGCTTGCTATCCCTGCGCCTGCCTATGCCAGTCACTCTGTTTCGGTCCCGACAAGCCGATTCCGCCTGACCCCGTAGCCGAGTCTGTCGGTAACCGTGTGAATAAGCCATCCGCTGCGCAATTTGGTCGCCAAAAATGCTGCTAATTGAGAGATGGATCATAGTGGTGACCTTTTAAGATTTTGATTTATAATATGAAAACCGAAAAACAGAGTTTTTTCGCCAATTTTCGTTTTTTCCGCTTGCGGCTTCCCGACGATATACTTAGAACGCCCTTCACCGGCGCAGCTGAGGTTGTTGTTGGGACGCTGGAGACGGCGGGGACGGACCGGAGAGACGGTTGAGACGCATCGG
>NZ_JBQFQE010000011.1:0-134974 GCF_056536725.1 Ruegeria sp. CJ3 | reverse complement strand
CATCTTCCACTCCTCGGTGGTGACGATGAGCGACAAACACTCTCTTAGCAAATGACCCTATTTGGACCCATAAGGGCTGACGTCAGACAGTCACGAGCTGCGTGCCAACATGAATGCAAATGAATCTGGTTCCCATGACCAATCCTGGAGTGTTCCGAGTTTCGGCATGCATCACATGGCCAGCTTCTGAAGAATAGTGTTCAGATGTTGCAGTACTGCTGAGATCCGCAAACTTGCCCGTTGATATTCACGAAAACCTACCGGATTTTATTGATGTTCGAAATGGACTCCGCCTTATGGAGCTTCACGATCGAAGAGACGGGATATCCTTTGTTTGCGATCTATGTGGAAAAAACACTCAACCCAAGAAAGACGACGCTCCTCAGCTATACCGTGTTGAACTCTCCGGCCATTGGCGAAGCGACAGAGAACGCGATGACCTCTGCACGTTCGGCACGGGCTTATTCGTATCTCGACCCTAAGCGGACCTTCATGACACAGTTCCTATGCTGCCGCGCGGCCTATCAAACTAGCCGTTCGCCGCGCGCGCAGTATCAGCTAGTAAACGAATTGCGGACTAAAGTACTGAAGCCGTAGGTGCGCCAATCGCGTTTTCGGAAGATCGGGTCGAAAGCCTTGGATCGTGACAGAGTTGCGGCGTTTGAGTTCTATCCATGCAACCCTATTCGACAGTTTCTGCAAAGCGGTCCTGTCTTGGCGAGCGTCCAAATTTGCGGGCATATTCTCGTGAAAATTGAGCCGGGCTTTCATATCCGACCCCGTAGGCAATCTCTGAGATCTTTGAACCGGTGGTTTGAAGCTGATTCCGGGCATGAAGCAGGCGCAGGTCTTTCTGGTATTGCAGTGGTGAGGTTCCCGTGACGGCCTTGAACCGTTCAAAGAAGGCCGAGCTGCTCATTCCTACGCGCCCGGCAAGCTCTCCGACGACAAGGGGATTAGCCAGATCTGACCGGATTTCGTGCGTCGCCGCGAAAATCCGGCTGGCTGTGTTTTCGTGCCACACCAGTTTTTGAAGCGTGCCGCCATGTTGCCCGATCAGTAGGCGGGCATGAATTTCCCGCGCCGTGATCGGCGCCAGCATGTGACGCGTCTCTTCAGTTTCGCACTGGTGAAAATACCGCAACAGGGCGCTTTTCATTTCGTCATCGGTTTCCGCGAGGCAAATCGAAAATGGATCCGATACCCGGTGGGCGGATGACTGCGGCAGTGACGCGGCAAGGGCGCGCAATAGATCCAGATCAAGGGGCAACACGAGCGCGACGTAGGGGTGTCCGGGGGTGGCCTCGGTAATCCTTGAGACAATCGGCAGCGCGTTGCTGACGATCAACGACTGCCCGGCCCGCACGGTGAGTGTTCTGGTACTGGTCCCGACCTCTTTGGCGCCTTGCAGGACCGTGCACAGCAGCGGGCGGTAGACATTTGCGTCGTGTTGGGTGGTTGACGGGTGGGTGAGAAAAACCGCCCCGCTTTCCTTATGTGTCAGTGCACCTTGTGCGACGCCTGCTTGGTCAAGCAGCGCCCGAACATAGTCCAATAGAGTCCGAGGTCCCATGAATGCCTCCTGTGTTGCCCCCAATGTTAGCACGGAACCAACGAGCGCTATCACTGAAAACGTCCACTTATAGAGGATCGAGCAAGAAAAATGGAGAATTATGAGAGATAAATTCTGTCTTGACGACTATTATGTTATTATAGATCTGTGGAGAAAAAACATGAAGACCATTCTGATCACCGGGGCGTCATCCGGTATTGGCGCGTCAACTGCCCGATATTTTCATGCGAATGGTTGGAACGTCATTGCCACGATGCGCAACCCCGCAGGCAGCGAGGATCTCGGAGCTTTGGACAACGTACATCTGGCTCAACTGGATGTGACGGATGCGGGCTCAATCGCAACGGCTGTGGGCGAAGGCATCGAACGGTTTGGGCAGATTGATGTTTTGCTGAACAATGCGGGCTACGGTGCCTATGGTGCGTTAGAGGCCTTTTCGATGGATCGCATCCGGCGTCAGTTTGACACCAATGTGCTCGGGTTGATGGAGGTGACCAAAGCGGTTTTGCCCCATTTCCGTCAGAACCGGTCGGGCACGGTCATTAATATCTCGTCAATCGGAGGACAGATCACGTTTCCGCTCGGGGCGCTCTATCATGGCACCAAGTTCGCGGTAGAAGGGCTTTCTGAGGCGCTGCACTACGAGTTGGAGCCGCTTGGTATTCGGCTCCGTATTGTCCAACCTGGAATGATACGGACCAACTTTGGCGGTAGTTCTTTCGATCTCGCGATAGATGAGAACCTTCCGGATTACGCGCCAATGGCCGAAGCCATGGGACGCCTGTTTGGCAGGCTGGCCGCGAACCCTTCTGAACCAGAAACTGTCGCTCAGGTCATTTGGGATGCGGCAAATGAAACCGGAAACCGCCTGCGCTTTCGCGCGGGGCCTGACGCCGAAGAATTGCTCGATGCGCGCAAACAACAGGATGATGAAACGTTCATCGGTGGTCTCAAGCAAAAGATGGCGCCCTGATTGACCGCTCAGTCAGTCATAGAAAAGAGGATGATCCATGTACCGCGAAGCAATCGACAAAGGTGGTTTGGCCGTTGTAACCGGGGCAGCAAACGGTGTTGGTAAAGCCGCTGCCCAACGATTCATTCAAGACGGTTTGGGGGTTGTGCTGGTCGATCTGGCGGGTGAGGACCTGGACCGAGCAGAGGCTGACTTGCGCGATCAGGCCGGGGCGTCCGCAATTGTTCAGGCGGTTCCGACTGATGTCACCGACACCAATGCTGTGAATGCCTTGGCGGATCAGGTCTTTGCGCTCGGCGAGGTGGCTGTCCTGATGAACAATGCCGGTGTCGCGGTGCCGTCTGGCAGTTGGGAAAACGCCGAAAACTGGCGCAAACTGCTAGAGGTCAATCTGTTTGGCGTCATGAACGGCGTGCATGCTTTCCTGCCGCGCATGATCAAAGCGGCGCGCCCGGCCGTGGTGATCAACACCGGGTCAAAACAGGGCATTACCACACCACCCGGAAACCCTGCTTACAACACCAGCAAAGCCGCTGTGAAAGTCATGACAGAGATGTTGGCGCATGATTTGCGGCAGGCTGGGGAGGATATCACCGCCCATCTGTTTGTGCCGGGATTTACCTATACTGGTATGATCGCGAAGTTCATGCCGGAGAAACCTGCCGCCGCTTGGACAAGCGAAGAGGCAATTGACTATCTGCTGAAGCGCATGTCGGACGGGGATTTCTATATTCTTTGCCCGGACAACGACGTGTCCGAAGAGCGCGACCGCAAACGGATTGAATGGGCCGTGGGCGATATTATCAATAACCGCCCGGCTCTTTCACGCTGGCACCCCGACTATGCGGATGCCTTTGCCTCACATGAGGTCTCGGAATAGCCGAACCAAACAAGAGGTCGTGAAAAATACACCGAGCGTGTTGGTGGATGGAGCGAGTACGACTGTTGTGTATTTAACAGGGCTCACACCCCAACTCAAAACCGCGCAGATGGAACTGGGTGCTGTCCCCGACCTCGGTATGCGGACGTTCGTGCGAAGCGCAGTATCATATGTCTGACGACGGACAAGGGATACAGATTTCGAGGATGACGAACCGATCTCAGCTTCAATTCCTGATCGATTGAGTGCTGCTGTTGAGAGAGAGGCTAATCTCGATGCCGAACCGATCTTAGATGATTTCGAACAGTCTCCGAGTTTTTGGGTGGAGTACCACTTTACCTTTGGCTGAGACGATCAATTTGCCCGTTAGCTAAGGGAGTCTTGGATATGGTGAGGGTTACGAAGTCGGACCGATCCATTCGGCCTACTTGAAGCCTCTTGTAAAACTTTAGAAGAACTATATGGCCAACCCAAGGGCCGCGACAGACAGCAGGGCGGAAAAGATGGGATCGAAGTCGCGCACATGATCAGCAAGGGGCAATTCACACCAGGATCCGTTCTGTTTGCCAATTCTACGAGTTGGCAATCTGGAGCCGAGGCGATCGCAATTCTATTTGACCGACCTAGAGCTTTGCAGCGGAACCCAGTCGCTGACCCAACTCGAAAGAACAAGGGTCCCAAGGTCTCCCTATCCGCAATTGCGTTTGTCGTTTCAGCCGTCTATCGGCCATGTATACCGCGCCCGGGATCCCAGAAGAGATCTGCCGCCTCGTCAAATGTTTCTGCCAGCTGCTTGGCCTGTTGCTGGGCCGTTTTTCGGTCAAATATCGAGCCTGATATTGAACGCGAGCGAGACGCCAGCAAGTCGAGCCTGACCAGTGAACTCTTAGTAATCTGTTGGTAGCACATCGCAAAATCCAACCGGACACAGGACCATAACACTTCGTCCCGCATCGCGGCCACTTCGCTCGCCTGCTCCTTTTCTCCGGAATCCCGCAGTTCCTGCTCCCAAGCTGCAAGCTTGAGCGCGGCGCGAGCAAACGAAGATCTGAAACTGCGAATGCTTCCACTTATTCTTCTATCTGATCTCACTCGCGACCTCGTGGATTCGATCTAGGGTCTTGGCGCTATTCGATTTCAAATGTGAACGCGCATTTACTTCACCTCGTGCCACTCGATGCTGAAGATGCCCCGTTATTTCAGCGTCAAACGAAGTGCGTCCAGCCGGGGACTTATCAATTTGACCGCGTATATCGTCCGAATTTCACGAATAAATAACGATGCAACTTGGATTGAAGCTGCCAGAATGACGCTAGGGAATCGGCACGCGATGCAAATATAGCTGGCGGTCGAGAAAGGAGGGGTAAAATGGCGTACGTAGGCGGAACACACGGGGGCACACATGGCGGAACACACGGGGGTACGCATGGCGGTACGCATGGAGGGACCCACGGGGGCACACACGCAGACCTCCATTCTGGTGGAGCTCCGTCGCCTTTGATGGCTAGTGCCCTTGCCATGACGCAAGAGGCAACGGTGGGTTACTGGAACGGTTCACCAGGCAGGCGGAAACCGGCCAGAAGGCCGAAGGGATATGCCGATTTGGCATATTTGTCCGACGACCGGCGGCTGCAGGTATTGATGGGCGAACTTGCCAGCCAGTTTCGCGTCGCAGGTTCGTTTGGTTACGCAACGCTTTCGGTCGGCGGGGTGCAGCATGTTTGCCGCATAAGAACGCCCGAGAAAAAGGTCTTCAAAAAGCAGCTTCGATTTCTTCGCGACTACAGCGATTTGCGCAGCGATCGCATTCCCGAGATCATAGTGCAATTAGGCGATATTAAATCATTCTTCGGCGCACAATTACCAATGAATCCCTGGCAGCGAGAAGCAACGGCTTTTCTGCTGGCGCTGACGCAATCGATCGCGATTCAAGTGGAAATGCAGGTCAAGCACTATTGCTTTGCCCCTCGCCCGTCGCAGTACTCGAAGAAGCTACAACCGATTATCCAGACGCCGGATCACTCGGCATTTCCGTCCGGACACGCAACCGAAGCGTTCGCTATGGCCACTGTCCTCTATGAACTGGCCGGATCCAAATCGCTCGGGAGTGGTCTAAGCGGTCCGAGCTTGCCGTTCCGCGTGGCCCACCGAATTGCTGTGAATCGAACGATCGCAGGTGTGCATTTTCCTGTTGATTCAGCGTCCGGCGCTTGTTTGGGAGTCGCTATCGGTGGCGCGCTTGCCGCGTTGGGTGGGCGCCGAAGCAGGGCAGGTAAAACCAAAAAACTGCCAAGGGCAAATTACACCGCGCGCCGCGGTGGTCAGTACCTCAAAAAGACTGAAGACTTCACGTTGAAGTGGATGAAGGACAATCTGCCGGCAATTCCGTTAATGAACGGCAAGTCAACAGCACGAACACCACACCTTGCTGCCCTGTGGGCCGACGCGGCTTCGGAATGGTAGGAAGCAGTATGACCTATCGATGGACGAAGTGGAAGCGCACAAAAACCAAATCCGAGTATGTGCATTGGTTTCTGGACGGTCAGCCGGGCGAGGAACGAATTGGTGCCAGCTCAATCGTAGAAGATGGTCTTGATCTGGTACAATTGCGTCAGGACAAGAATGTTCGGGTTGATGATGAAGTCGGAACCAGCCCGTTGGAGACACCACCAGACTATTCCAGAAGGACGCTCAGCCGAAAGCTCTTTGAAAAAGGGCTGCCATTGCCGCCTCAAGCGGTCAACGACGAGATCACGCCCCCGCCGACCGGTCCTATTCATTGGCTGCCTGATCCCGGGAAATTACCCGACAACGTTGCCGATGATACGATTATCATGGGCGTTATCGACACCGGTATCCCGCTTGGACATCATCGATGGCGCGGCAAGAACGGAAAGAAAACCAGAGTGCTAGCTGCCTGGCAAATGCTTGCGAATTGGAAGATGTTGAAACAGGAAAAGCTGCCCTTCGGTCGCGAGGTCCATGCCGACAAAATCAATGAACTTATCGCGAAGAACACAAATGGCGACTTTTTCGACGAGCGCGCCTTTAATATCGCTACCGGGACTTTGGACCCGCACGCTTTTCGAGGCCCAAGGCAAATTGAACAGCGCGCATCGCATGGCGCGCATGTGATGGATTTGTGTGCTGGGGCGAACCCGATTGCAAAAGACGAAAAGGCCTTTGCCAAACGCGTCAGGCCGATCGCCATCAATGTGCCGAGCGCCGGTATTTTTGGAGCCTCCGGCACCTATCTTGACGACTTTCTTCGCTTAGCCGTGAAGCGTGTCGTCGATCTGGCCGATGCTATCTGGCTGAAAAACAACCCAACCCTGCCACCGTCAGGCCGCTTGGGCTATCCGATCATTATTAACATGTCCTTCGGCAAACAGGCAGGTGCCAAAGACTATGTCGACTCGTTTTCAGCCTGGTTGCACGATCTAAAGAAGTACCGAAGCGAAAAAAACCTCTCCAGCCTTTATATCGTTATGCCAGCCGGCAATGACAACCTGACACGTTGCAATGCGTTTCTTGAGCCAGAGGGCGGCAAGTTAGAAACGCTTCCGTGGCGCATCCTTCCGGATGATCAATCCTCGAACTTCGTCGAGGCCTGGACCCGGCATCCAAGTAAAACCCGCAACCCTATTAAGCTCAACCTGATCCCACCGGACGCCAATTCTATCGGTGCCGCAAAACAGATTCCCAAGGGTTGGAACGGGGAGTACATTTACGCCGACTTAAAGAAAAACTCGACTACGGTGGCACGACTCTATGCACGGGCCGACAAAATCGATCGTCGCCGAAGCTATTTGAAGTATACCTTGGCTGTTCCGCCAACGTATAGATTGGACGGAGGCAGCGACGCGGGCATCGCCGGGCTTTGGAAAATCACAGTTAAGAACAGGTCCCAGGGCAACCCAAAACTGCAGTGCGTTTTGTCGGTTCAAACCGATCAGCAATTGCAGACTACGCGTGCGCGTAACAAGCGGTCGTATTTTGACGATGCAGAATATCTGACCCATGATGTAAATCATGTTAGCCACGAAAAACGGGGCTCTGGTCGCATTCTGGAGACCTATTCCTATCACCCAGACCCGATCAGGAATAATGATTTTCCCTTTGAAACACCAGTGCGCCGGCACGGCACTATCAATTCGTCAGCGTCTCACAGATCAATCGCATGTATCGGAGGATACCGCGCTTCAGATGGTCGCCCGGCCCCCTATTCTTCTAGTGGGCGCGGAAAATCTCCTCCAGGCGGGGGAAAGCGCTCACGAGATGACGGGACAACTCTGCCCAGAAAGATGAAAGGCGGAAGGTACGCGCCGACCGCGAGTTTACCCACTGACGACGCGCCGTCTCATTTCGGTATTCTCGCAACGGGATCGGCAAATGGTTCGACGGTGGCGATGCGCGGAACCAGTTTCGCCTCTGCGCAAGCTGCGAGAGAGTTAGTCTACAGTTTGTTTGACGACCCCTCCGCCGGGAAGAGCGAGAAAGCGCGTCTCACCAAAATAGCCAGACTTCAGGAATACCGCGGTTGGCCTCACCGCAACGGTTTTGACAACGACTTGATCGAGGTGCTTGGCGCCGGGCGAATACTTTCGCCAATCCGGGCGCAAAAAAACAGATTATAGCCGGGAGGCACGCGAATTTGTAATAAATGCCTGTTCTGGTCTACTATCGAGTCACTATTGGTAACGTGTTTAGTTGAATGCAGAATACCGACGGTATTAAGATATCGGTTATTGGCGTCTTTCGCGCCGTGTCGACTATGGGAGAGGATTTAACGCCAGCAGGGCAGCGACCGCGCGCGGTGCTTGCCGCTATCGCTCTTGCTCCCCGAAGAACAGTTTCCCGCCGATGGTTGGAGACACTTCTTTGGGCTGACCGCGGCCCGGAACAGGCTTCGGGAAGCTTGAGGCAGGCGCTGACAAAAATTCGGAAAAGTTTCGGCCCTTACGCGCATGTCATCCAGGCCGATCGCTCGGAGATTTGGCTCGAAGGAGCGGTAAAAGTAGATGCGCTCGACCCGTCAGTCGTTTCCAGCGCTCCCATAGGTCGCGAAGTACTTGAAGGTTTTGATATCCGTTCGGAACCTTTTGAGGACTGGCTTCGTCTGGAACGCGAACGGTATCATACCTCTTTGATGAAAGCGGACGGTACTGAAGTTCAGGTTGCAGAACTTATTTCACCCTCTTCTGATCCCTCTACCGAACCTACTCTTTATGCCGAAGTCCACGGAGCATCCTCCGCTCTTGCGTCGTTGTTCGCGGACTCGATCCGTACGCAGCTTGGCAAGACCGCGTCGGAATTCATGCATACGGAAGTGATTATGACCGACGATCGGTCTAACGACACCGTATTTGCGCCGGGCTCACGTTGTACGATCCGCATGGCGGAAAGCGGTGGAGAAGTGATCGCGCTTTCGCATATTACGGATGCGAAATCCGGCCGGCTGATATGGTCGCGCCAGAACCGGTTTGACAAAGAGTCGATGGAGGCTGCAATTGACTCTATCGCAGCACTTGCATTCGAAGCATCTGAAGTCATTGCTGAGACCATGGAACACGCAGGAAACGCCGCCCGGGCAAATGCCCTTGCTGCCACTGGACTGAAAGATGCGTTTACCTTCGACATCGAACGTTTGCAGCGCGCAGACAATCTGTTGGAACGTGCCAATGACTTGGAGCCTCATGCACCGCGCCCGGCGCTGCGCGCGCTAATTCGTGGATTCTTGGCCGTTGAAGGATCTAAGCAGGATCCGGCACAGGTTGCCTATGAAGTGAACGCGCTTATCGACCAAGCTCTTGCGATCAACAGCGAGAACTCGATTGCACTAGCTTTCCTTGCAGACGTGCAAGATCTTGTGTTCCGCGATTCGATCCAAGCGCATTTCTACGCACAGCGCGCGCTCGCGATAAACCCGGGAACCGGATATGCACATGCAAGCCTCGGGGCGCTGGAACTTCGACGCGACCGACCGAGCGAAGCGCTTGCAGCCGCTACAAGGGCCAAGGCACAGTTAGAAAACACATCATTGGCTGTATTTTCGCTGATGCGTTATTGTGTTGCCGCTATTACTGATGGACGCTTCAGAGAAGCGGCCGCAGCGGCTGAACGCGCCGCCATTCTTGCTCCGGAATCCCGACCGCCTCTTCGTCATCTCTATGCGTTGAAATTGCATTTGGGTGATTTCACTGGAGCTCAAGGAGTACTAAAGACGCTTCGACGATTGGAGCCGGAGTTTTCACTTTCCCTTATCCGGCAAAATCCGGATTATCCGGCAGATACCCTTAGAAAGTGCGGCCTGATCAACCTTGTGGATGCCGAGATCTAACCGTCAGTCCAGGCAGGAATTCGCGATAATTTAACGCTGACACCAAGATCCACTCACGGTGGGGTGACGGTCTCATATTAAGTTGTATGCCTAAAACTCGGTAAACGAGCGGCACACAAAACTGAAAACCGCGCAATCAGAGGAGCTTGGGACAGCTGGAAGACGAACCCAAGAGCACACAATTGCAAAGCAACACCGAGTTGTTGAGGACCTAAGGAAAGGGTAGTCCCATGGCCAAGATGAAAACAAATGCGCCAGCTCGAAAAGTTGTTTCCGGATCACTGGGTGCCGCTGTCGCCGGTATCGTCATTTACATTCTAAACACTCATGTTCTCAACGAGCCACTTCCAATTGAGGTCACCGGCTTCGTCACAACTGTCGTCGTTTTTCTCGTGGGATATTTTGTTCCGCCAAGCGCGAACGATTCCCTTGAAGGGTACGTACCCGAACAAGACCTACCAGCCCCTGCCTCACCAGCGGAAGCTTAATTGAGATGGTGAAGATCGAGCAAACGTAAGCAGAAGTTGGAGCGCATGTTGGAGAGTTGAGATGTCAAAGCGTAAGAGTTTCCTCGGGGAAGGTTGTGTCGCAAAACGAGGTCGTTTCATTTGCAGAGAGGACGTTTCGAGCGAGGGTTCCGATTTGGTCTGCGACGAGCACCTCGAGGACATTCGAAAGGGCGTTCAGGTCATTCCTCGAGCGGGTTTAAAGGAAGAGGACTGGGAAACATGGGCAAAGCTTAGGTCCAACAACACCCAAACACAGGCAGAAACTTCATCCGGGGAAGAGGGTCGTCTAAAGGCCCTGTTGCTGAGCGCACCCAGCCTGTTCATCATCTTGTCTTCACCAGTGGTTCTCTTGCTGGACCAAGTGTGGCGAAACGGGTTGAATATCTACCTGCCAGTGGGTTCCGGCGCGTCCGATGCCAATTCGATTTTAACACCGGAACTGGTGTTTTCTTTGTTTGCATTTGCCTTGATTTATATCTTCGGTGTTTTGTTTTTTGTTTTCATCGTTTTTCTGGCTAGCGTGACTGTGTCGACCTACAAGCGCTATGAAATTGTACGTTACGCTTTGAGCCGAACACTGTTTGTGACCTTGAGCCGCCTTTGGATCTGGGGTTGGGAGTTTTTGTTTTGGATTGCGGCACACTGTCCATCCGACCGCGCGAGAAGCTGGGCTAGGGAAAACAAAAAAACTAGGCTAACTGCTTTAAAACAAAAAGCTCAGGCGCGATTGAGGGCATTCAAAGCACAGAGCCAAAGGTGGGAGCAGGACATCAAAAGCTGGATGTCGATGCCGGCAAAGTATGGAAAATGTGCGTTGTCGACGATGTTTGGCGGCGCTCCAACGTCATTCAGAATCGCAATAGCACGCGGCGCAGGTATTCTGCTCGCTGGGTTGATGGTTCTATATTCAGTTCACAGCGACGCTGTAAGTGTTGCCAATGATCTTGACGATCATAATGTCGAAGGCTCCACAGAACATGCTGCCACCGTTTCCGGGGACAAGCTCCCAGAATGCAAAACAATCGAACGCAGCGGGCCAACTTCGTCATTCCTGTATTACATCACAAACAAGATAGTCGGCGCCGATATCAGCACTGTCGGTGCAATTTGTGGACGTATCACATTTTCGCGGCACTACCAGATGAATGCCTCACGCCTTCGGGATATGGGCGTCGCAGAAAACAAACCCATCTCCAGAGAAGTGTTTCATCTGGGGCGCTATGGCGATTGGATCGCGCTGGCGCCAGCAGACGACACGAGCGAACGCATTTATCTGAAATCGTCTCAAATCGTAGAGTTTTCTCCGCTGCAACCGGTCGAGGATCCCAGAGTTGAGCCTCTTGTCGCAGTTTTCAAAAAAGCACTACTGTTCGGTAGGTTTGTTGTTGCGTTACAGAATCGACTTTCACCGTCAGAACCTTCTTTGACCACGCTCGCCTCTCAAATCACGGTTCTGGAAATGTCTAATGCAGATTTATCAAGGAGTTTCAAAAGTCTGTACGAAGCACATGAGAAGAATAACATCCCGGCAATCGCTCAAAGACTCGCAGATCAGGAAAAGAGCCTTAAGGTACTTGTCGAGAGCGGTATCGCCGAGAAAGTCGCCGCAGAGCTCGGGAAACTGCCAAGAGATTTGACCGTAATACTGCAGGAAACGGGGTTTGCAGCAGCCGTGGACAAGCTTCGAACTGCTGCGGGTGCCCTACAAACGACCGAACCCAAATCACATTGGCTAGCCCTTGCTAGCCTTATCGGAGAATCCGCACTTACGGCTTGTCGAGCACATAAGCCGGAATTGATGATGTCGGTCCAGTTCACGGAAGGCAGCGCCGATATCGCTCCGGGATGGGAGCCGGGGAAACCGCGCGAATACATCAAGAAGCTAAGGGCGCTGAAAGAAAACGGCGAGGCACAACGCCTTATCCTTGTACGAGGTTATGCAAGCATGACCGGTCAATCAGATCAGAATCTCCAGTTGGCTGACCAGCGTGCGGACAACGTGAAAACGCGGCTCATTCAGTTGATATATCAAGGTGACATTTCTCCTGAGAACATCAACAACATAGGTCCCGAGCGCTTGAGCGAAGACGGCATTACAATTTTCGCGCGTGGTTTCGGAGAGACCATCGACGGAAACGGCATCAACCATCCGCGACGCGTGGACATCATTGATTGCCCGCTCCGACCCGAAACACTGGCGGGGGGGAAGGACGCTGAAAGCGCCGACAGCATTAGAATGATAAACTGCGATACTAGCCAAGAAACCCAGTCATGTGGTTGAAGTGAAACGGCTTCTGAAAGAACAAAGGACACTAATCGTTTCTGCGTAAGTTGCTTGTAGCAAAAGAACTTGGATTAATTGCGGCACCCCGAAAATATGGTGTGAGAACTTGATGCGAAACGCATTGCAAACGGCGGGAAGTAACCGGCAAAGAGCTTTGATCTTGCCTTTGGCGAATGGGTCACTTCCCTCCTCAATTTATTGATCCAAAGACAAGCAATTTGCCGACCAATCAGGATTGAGAAGCCTCCTTTCTATTTTTTCCGACAAGACAGATAACGGATTTTTCACGCAGTACTCACACCAGTGGTTGCTATGGAAATGCTATTGTTTTCTTAGGCTTCAGAGTTGCACCAACCCAATAGACGCTTTGAACGCCGGTACGTGAGGAGAAGTATAGTGACCGAAGATTTTTCAAAGAGAAGTAATTGTATTGTCGCTCCGACCGGTGCAGGTCGGCAGCTCGACCAAGCAATTTATTACCCCTCGCGTATTTCGCACATCGCTACCAGATTTTGTTTCATCTCTGCGGTCGCGATCTACTGGTAATACACGCCGGCCACAGTTTGATTGGATTGTTCCATGGCCATTTCAATAACAAAGCAAGATACCGGGTTTGTAGTAAGACAACGGACAGCGATCGTTGTCGCGGCCTGTGCAATAATTGGTGCCTGTACTGTCACAACTCATTCAAATGACGAAGGCGGCACAACACGCATTACGACCCTTGGTGTCATACAGCCCCTATCCTGCAGCGGAAAAAGCAAGAGTTTTGCAACCCGCGTTTATGGTGTGGGCTTCAGCGCGGAGCGTTTTGTTCTCGGCTACGCTCAGGACGATGTGATTTGTCTGCCGCTCGAGAGTTGCTCGGCGATCTTCATAGTTGAGGACAAAGCTCAGATCGGGGTCATTCGGGACCTCTTTCCGGATCTTCCAAATGCATGCCTGGTGGGGCGGGCAACTCTTTCTAACTAATTGAAAGGATTAATCAATGCTCATTAGGGGTATTAGTAGGATTTTTTTGCTGGTCGCAGGTCTGATTATTCTCACAGCGTGCGAGGCCGTCGAGGATACCGTCGTTTTCGGCCAAGCCCATACGGTCGGTATTTCGGCAGGTCAGGCGCCAGGCGCTGCCGCTCCTGAATTTGTCTTGGGTTACAAAGACGCCAACGTCGCCCTTCTGCCCGCAGCCGTTAAGGATGCGACTGGCAATCCAACCCCGTTGGGCGGCACGACAAAAGGTGGTGGCTCCGAGTTTGGAGAGACTTTCTCGGTGTTTGGCCAGTTCAGCGCCAATTCAGCCTTAGGCGGACAACAAAATCCTGACGTCGGTCTAGGCAAGTTTTTTGCCACCGGCATAGCGGCCCAAAAGCTGGCGTCTGGCTTCGCCTGCAACGTGTCTGGCGGAACAGACAAATCTCATTGCCACAGCACGACAAGCCACGCCCAACCCGCCAAGCCGACACCCTCGGGCGGCTGAGCCGCTGGTTTCAACCCTGAGGATTGGCGTATTTTCCAATACTTAACTTGAAGGGACAACACTATGCACAATGTTATAGATACACCCTGGAAAACAACAACGCACCTTCCTGCTCTCCGCGCGGGTGGCGTGCGGACGATCATACGCTATTTCAATCATCGCAATTCCAACAGGCTGCCGGAAAAGCGGATTGAGGCGGATGAGGCCAGGGCCATCGCGGAGGAGGGCCTCATGCTCTGTACGGTGTTCCAGCAACGCGGTGGAGCTGGCGGGAACATTCAGGATCTGGACCCACAAAACGGTCATGATGATGCTAGCCGCGCCCAGATTCTGGCAGAACGGATCGGTCAGCCTCATGGGTCTGGTATCTTCTTTGCAGTAGATCACGACTACTACAGAGCCGCAGACCTGGCTTCGATCCGTGGGTACTTCGATGCGGTTGCCAATGTCCTGGGCGGGGACTATCGGGTTGGCGTCTACGGATCCGGAACCGTCGCACGTACCGTTCTGGATGCAGGAACTGCAAAACTGGTCTGGCTGGCTGCTGCCAGAGGTTGGTCGGGTACGCGCGATTTACTCAACACAAGCGATTGGGCGCTATTTCAGAAGTGGCCTCCCGTCTCTTCACCGCTGGCACATGATGGCAATACCGTTTCGCCTGCGTGGCCGGATTACGGTCAATTCACTCCGGGCCATGAGGGAGAAGTGCCAAGTCACGAAACACCCAATGTTGTCCTTGCGGAGGTCGTCGCCCGCAGCGGCCTGAATATGCGCCGCGGCCCTGGCACACAGTACGCAGTCGAACGCACGTTGGAATTTGGTACTATCGTTCATGCGCTCGATAAGTCCGGAGACTGGGTTCAGATTGACATTGACGGCGACGGGCGCGCCGACGGTCATGTTCACGGCAACTATCTTTCGCATGTTTCCGGCGGCTTCCCAATCGCTTCGGAGATTAGCAATGAATCGCTCCTTTGGGCGGCGCCAACGCCACCGACACCTCCTACCCCAGCAACGCCTGCCACACCTCCGACACCAATGATCACACTGTCAGCAGCTGGAAGTCCAAGCCCCTATCAAGTCGCCAAGGCCGAATTGGCATTGGATGTACGGGAAGTTCCAGGGCTCGGGAACAATCCACGTATTGTTTCGTACCACAACTCAACGGGCGCCGCCGCAGGCAACGATGACGCCGTCGCCTGGTGCTCATCTTTTGTAAACTACTGTGTCGAACAAGCCGGAATGATCGGCACCGACAGCCAGTGGGCGCTGGACTGGAACAACTGGGGGCAAGATGTCTCAGATAGCCCTCACGAAGGAGATATCGCGGTCTTTGAAAGGGTCGGACAGGGCGGGCATGTAGGTTTTGTTGTAGAAGACCTTCCCGATCACGTCAAAGTGCTTGGAGGAAACCAAAGCAACAGAGTGAAAATCTCCGTTTATCCGAAAGACGGTCAGCTTGGATCATTCCAATACAGGCTGAGATCTTATCGACGCGCCTGAGGGGTTCTGTTGCGAAACTTTGACCATTGTCGCGTATGGATGTAGCGAGCTAATTGCCAGGTCGAAAGTCGGTTCATGATCTCGTTTAGAGGCGCGCAATACCCGAAGGACGTGATCCTGTTCGCCGTTTTCTTTTATGTCCGGTACGGCATGTCATATCAGGACCCGGAAGAGACTATGGGTGGACGAGGCTTATCAGTAGATCACATCACGCTGAAGCGGGTCTTTCGTTCGACCAGTGAAGCGACATTCATCTTACCCGTGGGGAGCTCAAAGATCATCAGATCACCTTCCCAATCCCCAAACTTTTACGTGTCCTCACCTATTCCCGGCGCTGATGAATAGACCGATCCGGCAGAAATATCTGGCTTCTGGGGTTGTCTGACGTGCAGCCCCGCGCCCAGATCGGTTTGAACAAGGGAGAAGCGTACCACCTCCTTGGGTGCCAGCGGGCAACTTATCCAGATTTCACATTGCGTTAATGCGACGATGCGGGCCAACGAGGGCTGACCTCAAAGCGGCCTGACATAATTTATGTCGACATCGGCGTTATCTACAGAAAAACGGCTCAGGCGGTCGATTGTTGTTTGCTGGGAAATCTCAAGGTGATTGACCAGCGATGAACAGGCCTTCTCCCTGTCACCTCCCAATATCGCCTCTAGAATGATCTGATGCTCTTTGGTGAACAGGTTTTCGGGGTGGTAACGTGGGTAGTAGTAACTGTTGAATACATGGACCAATCTACATCTGCGCAGGGTGCGCATCAAAAATTCATTGTTGCAAAATGAAAGCATCCGATCATGAAGGTCCGCTTCCAGTTCTTCCAGTTGTTCTGACGAGAGGACCTCGGTTTGCGCCCGAGCTGTAGCTATCCGTCTGAGACAGGCCTGCACAAAGGGCCGGTCGATACGGTCGAACCCTTCGTTCAAGGCATAGGGTTCCAGCAGTTTTCGTAGTGCAAACTGCTCGCCGATCGTCTCTGTGTCGAACCGGTTCAGGATCCACTTTTGCCCCTCGAGCCGGACGATATTGTCAGCGATCAATCGGAATTGAATGTCGTTCAGAACGGTTCTGCTGATCGCGTGTTGTTCCGCCAGTTTTGACGTAACGATTCTATATTCACCGGTGCTTGCGACGCCAAGAAGTTCGGATTTTATGGCGTCATAGCGCTCCATCCATTTCGTTTCACGTTTTAGCTTTTTTATGTTCGAAAGTGGTTGTTTCAAGTTCGCTTCAGAAATCTGTGTCTTGGGCGATGTTTCGGCGCTTGCGATGAAGAAACCGCGCTTCCCCGGTCTTACCTGGACCTGGCCAAGAATATGAAGTTCGCGCAGCGCGTTCCTCGCGGTTTGCCGGCTGACTTCAAAATGGTCCGCCACAATAGATTCAGTCAGGCGCGTTCCATCGGGAAGCAGGCCCGAGATGATCGCGTCAGACAACCTGTCGCGGATCTGCGCGTACATTGGGCCAGAGAGCGCTTCGGACAATTCGTTTCCCTTTTTTACACTTCGGTCGACCTATCGTCGTTTCCAACGCTCGTCCAGGATACCGCCAAATCACACATAGCTTGAAAAAACTACTTTTGCATGCAAAAGTCAAAAATGAGGCTGACGTTGATGGAAAACGATGCGGCACTCGGAGGAGGAAACAGATGAAACACCCCAACCTTAAGAGTTTGATTTTGGCGGCCGCCCTCGGTGTCGGCTCAGTTGCGCCGGCCGCTTCTGAGGAAATGACGATCATGTCGTCGATGCCTTCCCTGCAATTCCCGTTTTTTGTTCACATGCAGAGCAGCATCAACGATGAGGCAGAGAAAATCGGAGACATTACGATCATCGAGGCGGATGGGCGCAATGAATCTCCCAAGCAAGTGGCAGATGTCGAAAATGCGATCGTTCAAGGGGTGGATGGTATCATCATCAGCCCCAACGACGTGAATGCTTTGGCCACCGCGATCGAAGATGCCGTCAATGAAGGTATTCCGGTGGTTACCATTGACCGCCGGGTCGACAACGTAGACGGCTTGCTGGCCCATGTCGGCGCGGACAATGTGGCCGGGGGCGAAGCACAGGGGCGTTGGGTTGTCGAGCAATTTCCAGATGGCGCGCGCGTGGTCAACCTTCAGGGCCAGCCCGGTGCCAGCCCCGCGATTGACCGCAATCAGGGTCTGCACAATGTTCTGGACCCGCTTAGCGACAAGTACGAAATCGTTGCCGAACAGACCGCAAACTGGAGCCGCGACCAAGGGTTGAGTGTCACCAACGCTATCTTGACTGGCCTAGCCGAGATGCCCGATGTGATCGTTGCAGCCAATGATGAGATGGGGTTGGGCGCGCTGGAGGCTCTTCGGTCAATCGGAGCGGAAGATCAGGTTAAGATCATCGCCTTTGATGCCGGGCCCGAGGCTCTGCTGGCCGTTCGCGATGGTGGTCTGGCCGGAGCTGTGGACCAGTTTCCCGGGCTTCAGTCGCGCACTGCCGTTCAGATCGTGAATGCGTTTGTCACAGATGGAACGCGTCCTGCCGAGCAGGTTAACTTGATCATTCCCCGGATGATCAGTGCGGAAAACCTTGAGGAAGCTGAACGGTTCGGCGAAATTAAGTAACAGCAGATGGGATGCGGGCGACGCCATCCGCATCCCAAATTCAATCAAGGATGAGACCGTGGCCACGCCGTCACCACACCCGATCCTGAACGTCACAGGTCTTACAAAGACGTTCCCCGGTGTAATTGCCCTGGATAACGTGTCGCTGGAGGTCGGTCCTTCGGAGGTTCACGCTTTGCTGGGCGAAAACGGGGCCGGAAAATCCACATTGCTGAAGATCCTGAGTGGGGCTCAGCCTGCTGATAAGGGCGAGATCACGCTGTTCGGATCTCTATTGCAGGTCGAAACGCCGCTCGAGTCCCGTCAGGCAGGCATTGTCACCATCTACCAGGAATTCAGCCTCATTCCCCCGCTATCGGTCGCGGAAAACATCTATCTGGGCCGCGAACCCCGCGGCGCGTTCGGCATTCGTCACGCGCAGATGCACCGCGATGCCAAAGCGGCGCTGGACAGAATTGGCCTTAATATCTCTCCGTCAAGAATGGTCAGTAGCCTGAGTGTCGCCGAACAGCAGATGGTCGAAATCGCGCGGGCTTTGTCGTTCGATTCCAAGCTGATCATCATGGACGAACCCACCGCTGCGTTAAGCGGGTCCGAGGTTGACCGGTTGCTTGAGATCGTGCTGGAGCTCAAGCGACAAGGGATCAGTGTCATCTATGTGACCCATCGTCTGGGCGAGGTGTTTCGCGTTTGTGACCGTTATTCTGTCCTGCGGGACGGCCAGCTTGTCGATGTCGGCGATGTGCCGGACATTGATGAGGACGGCTTGATCCACTCGATGGTGGGTCGCGAATTCTCTCATATCTTCGCAAAGCGCACGGGCAGTGTCAGCAGTTCCGTGGCACTTGAGGCACGCAATCTGACAAGCATACCGAATTTGCGCGACCCCAACGCCACGATGGTGCGCAACGTATCCCTGCAGGCGAACTACGGAGAGATACTGGGCATAGCAGGGCTGGTTGGGGCAGGGCGCACGGAAACAGTGCGGATGCTGTTTGGGGCCGATGACCGCCAGTCCGGTGAAATCCTGATCGACGGAAAAGCTGCGGATATCGCAAACCCGGGACAGGCCATCGCCGCCGGGTTGGGTCTGGTGAACGAAGACCGCAAGAAACAGGGATGTTTTCTGGATTTGCCCGTGAACCAGAACATCGCGATGGCCTCTCTTGGCGAATTGTCCAGTCGCTTTGGTCAGCTTGATCTGGGTGCTGAAAACCGGCTGTTTGAAGAAAGCCGGGACCGGCTGGACATCAAGGTTTCCGGCGCGCGGCAGGCGATTGGCAAACTGTCTGGTGGCAATCAGCAAAAGGCCCTGATCGCTCGCTGGTTGGCCAAGGCCCCCAAAATCCTGATCGTGGACGAACCGACACGGGGCATAGATGTCAGGTCTAAAGCACAGGTTCATGACATCCTGTTCGATCTGGCGGATCGCGGAACCGCCGTCATCGTTATTTCCTCGGAATTGCCCGAAATCCTGACCGTCTCAGACCGTATCCTGACGATGTCCGAAGGGCGGATTACAGGGGAATTCAGCCGCCAGAACGCGACCGAGGAAACCCTTATGCAAAGCATGACGCCCGTGCATACACATTCCCAAGACATGCCTCAGCCCGCTGGAGTCCAATAATGAGTGACGAGACCAAACACGCCGAAAAGGGCCCGGGGGTTGCCGCTGAAACCCGCCCTTTCGATTGGGCAGGCACCCTTGCCAAGCTGGCACCGCTGATCTTTCTGGTCCTGCTGGTGATTGTGTTCACATCGTATAACGAACGGTTCCTGTCGACGCGCAATATCCTCAACATCATGACCGAGGTTTCGATCTTTGGCCTGCTGGCCATTGGTATGACCTTTGTCATCCTCACGGCTGGCATTGACCTGTCCGTGGGCTCCACCCTCGCGGCGGCGGGTATCGTAGGCGCGGCGCTGGTGACGGGCGGGCAGACCGAGTCTTTTTCTCTGGGTGGCGGGGAACAGGAGGCGATCTGGTGGTTCTGGGCCTTCGCTGCAGCCATACTTGTCGGGACGGCAGCGGGGCTTTTGCAGGGTGTTACCACAACAGTGTTCAATGTGCCCCCGTTTGTCGTGACCCTTGGCGGCATGTCTCTGTTCCGCGGCATTACCCTTTTGGTCGGTGACGGCGGGCCTATCAGCGGTTTCGACGCGGGCTATCGCTGGTGGGGGCGCGGCGATATTGCGGGTATCCCTGTTCCGGTTGTCCTGTTTGTCTGCGGAACCGCACTGGCATGGTATGTCCTGAACTATACCCGTTATGGCCGCAGCGTTTACGCCGTAGGGGCCAACCCCGAGGCTGCGCGGCTTTCGGGCATCAACGTCAAATTCGTGATTGCAAGTGTCTACACGATCACCGGGTTCTGTGCCGGGCTGGCAGGGTTCGTTTTGTCTGCCCGCCTGAATTCTGCCGAAGCCGTGGCGGGCGTCGGCTTTGAGCTTCGCGTTATCGCCTCGGTCGTCATTGGCGGCACCAGCCTGTTTGGCGGCATCGGGTCTGTTCTGGGAACCGCTGCAGGTGCGTTGCTGATCGGCGTCCTGCTCAATGGCCTTGTCATGCTGAACGTCAAACCCTTTTGGCAGCAGATCGTGATCGGCATCATCATCGTGGCCGCTGTTGCCTTCGACACCTACATCAAATCGCGCAGCCGCAGTAACTGATTGCCCCGGACGGACGGGTGGAGAAGCACATGAAATTCAAGACAGATCTGGTGGGCGTCATTGGTAAACCGGTTTGGGACAATCCCAGCGAACCGATGGTGCAGGCAGCATTCGATCACCACGACCTCGCTTGGCGCTATCTGACGCTGGAAGTCGCCGAGGACGGTCTGGAAGCGGCGGTTCAGGGACTGCGTGCCATGGGCTTTGCCGGGTTCAACTGCACCATGCCGCATAAAATCGCGGTGATAGATCATCTGGACGAGATTGCGCCATCCGCCTCTCTGATCGGCGCTGTCAATTGCGTGGTGCGAAAAGGCGACCGCCTGATCGGCGAAAACACGGACGGGCGCGGGCTGGTGCGGGCGCTGCAGAATGTTGAATCTCCGAAAGGGTTGAACGTTGTCATGCTTGGGGCGGGCGGCGCGGCGCGGGCTATAGCAGTCGAACTGGCGCTGGCGGGTATCCGACATCTCACAGTAGTGAACCGCGATAGGGCACGCGGAGAAGCGCTGTTGGAGTTGCTTCAATCCGATGAGTTGCTGGCGCAAACGGCTGGGTTCTCGGCCTCGTTCGAACCTTTGGGCGATCAAATCCGCTTGCCGGGCGATTGCGACGTGTTCGTCAACGCGACCTCGATTGGCATGTATCCGAACCCTGACGCGGTTGTGCCGTTGGATTTTGACAGCCTTCCTGCGTCCGGGCTGGTGATCGATGTGGTACCCAACCCGCCCGAAACGCCGTTGCTGAAGCGCGCAAAATCTGCCGGGTGCCGAACAATCGACGGGTTGGACATGCTGATCGAACAGGGACGGTACGGTATAGAGCTTTGGACAGGCGTCTGCCCCGACAAAGAGCCCATGCGCAGCCGTTTGGAACAGGTCATCTGATCCTCGGGCCTTTCAAGGTTGGGCCGATGGTCGAGCGACTGGTTCGGCTCTGCGCCAGCCATCGCCGAACTACATTTGGAGAGATCAATGCAGGATTTGACAGGAAAAGTGGCGCTCGTCACCGGCGCGAGTTCCGGTATCGGTCGCGAAACGGCGCGCTGCCTAAGCCGTCTGGGCTGTCGGCTGGTGCTGTCGGGCCGGGATCAGACCCGTCTGGCGACCGTCAGGGATGAACTGCAGTCCGACGCGGTGATTTTGCCCGCTGACCTTGGGGACCCGAGGCAGGCGCAAACCCTTGGTGCGCAGGCGATTGAGGCCTTCGGCCAGTTGGATATCCTGATCGCCAATGCGGGAGTTTTCGACAACCGGCCCTTTGCAGAGATGTCGGTGGATGAGATTGTCCAAATGGTGACTGTCAACCTGAGTTCCATAATGGTGCTGACGGTTTCGATTTTACCCCATATGCAGGCGCGAAAGAGCGGGGATATCCTGATGATCGGCTCGATCGCGGGGTCGGCGGATATGCGCGATGAGGCGGTCTATTCCGCGACAAAACATGGGTTGCGGGCCTTTGTAGGTTCGCTCAGACGGCAGGTGGCAAGCGACGGTATTCGGGTGTTGTCGGTGTCGCCGGGAACGGTCGCGACCGAGCTTTGGGGACCGCCCGATCCGGATCGCATCGCACAACAAGTTGCGGAGGGATCTACTCTGACACCGCAGGATATTGCCGGACTGGTTGCCCTTTCACTTCAGCAACCGCCGAACGTATCGGTGCGCGACATGATCGTGTTGCCTCAGGCGCAGGACATCTAAGTATCTGCACGAATCTAAACCGGGACATGGAAGGAGCCCTAAGCGATGGTCAGACCCCAAAACCCCAATTTTGCAACTTATCCCAGCCTTGCGTATAAATCCGTTTTTGTAACCGGGGGCGCGTCGGGCATCGGCGCTGAGATCGTTGCCGGGTTCGCGACACAGGGTTGCCGGGTTGGCTTTGTGGATATGGACGAACGGGCCAGTGCCGATCTGGTCAAGGCCATCGGCGGCGAAGTCCATTACGAAACCTGCGATCTACGCGACGTTGACGCTCTGCGCGACCGCTTTGGAAAACTTGCCGACAAGATCGGCCCTGCGCAGGTTCTGGTGAATAACGCCGCCCGCGATGACCGGCATGATTGGACCGATGTCACACCGGACTATTGGGATGACAGAACGAATACCAACCTGCGTCATATGTTCTTCGCGATTCAGGCGGTGGCACCGGCCATGATCAAAGCAGGCGGTGGCGCGATCATCAACATGGGGTCCAATTCCTGGTGGGAGGCGGGTGGAGGCTTTCCGGCCTACGCAACCGCCAAGGCTGCCGTCCACGGCTTGACCCGCACAATGGCACGCGACCTTGGGCAACACCGTATCCGCGTCAATACCGTCGTGCCGGGGTGGATCATGACCGAGCGGCAAAAGACGCTGTGGGCAACGCCGGATGCGCTGGAAAATCACCGGGCGCGGCAGTGCCTGCCCGATCTGATCGACCCGGCTTACGTGGCGCGCATGGTGATGTTTCTTGCCTCCGACGATGCGGCCATGTGTTCAGCCAATAATTACATGGTCGAAGCCGGGTCTATCTGAACAACAAAGGATGAAAGTCATGTCACTTTCCAAGTTATCACTTCCCGAATTCTCGGGCGCGGGGGTTCTGATTACGGGCGCGTCCACCGGAATCGGCGCTCAACTAGCGCGAGCATTCGCGCAGCAAGGTGCAAAGGTCGGGCTGCACTACAATTCCTCGAAAGACGCCGCCGAAGCGCTGGCTGCCGAAATCCGAGAGGCGGGCGGTACCGTGGAATTGGTGCGTGCAGATGCCAGCGATCCGCAAGCGCTGGGTGCCGCAGTTGTGGATGTGGCCGAGCGATTGGGCGGGTTGCGGGGCCTGATTAACAATGCAGGCGGAATGGTGCGCCGCATCCCCTACGAAGAGGTCACGGACAAGGACTATGACGAGATCATGGATCTGAATGCCCGTTCGATCCTTGTGGCGTCCAAAGCGGCGCTGCCGTTTCTCAAGAAAAATGGTGGTTTCGTCATCCACACCACATCCATCGCCGCGCGAAACGGGGCGAGCGGCGGCGCAGGTCTGTATGGCTCGTCCAAATCCTTTGTCTCGAACCTGACGCGCGGAATGGCAAAGGAATGGATCGGCTATGGAATCCGCGTGAATGCGGTTGCACCGGGGGTGATCACGACCCCGTTCCACGAAAGGTATTCAACACAGGCGCAGTTGGATGCCATGCTGGCGACAATTCCCCAAGGTCGTCTTGGCGTCGCCTCGGATTGCGTCGGGGCCTATTTGTTTCTCGCCTCAGATGTGCTTGCCGGATACGTCATCGGGCAAACGATCGAAGTGAATGGCGGCCAGCTTATGCCGTAAGGGTGTGCTTCGGTGTGACAGGCTCGGCCGCTACGTGACCGCACCGATTTGCCAGGGGACGAACTCAAAATCTCCCAGCCCCAGCTCTTCGGATTTGCTGGGGCGGCCCGACGCACTGTCGATGATATAGTCGAAAATCTCCTGACCCAGATCCTCGATGCTTTTGCTTTCTGTTAGAATGCGACCGGCATCGACATCGATGTCATCCCGCATGCGCTCGTACAGGGCCGTGTTCGAAGAGACTTTGATCGTCGGCGCGGGCTTTGACCCAAATGCCGACCCGCGACCGGTTGTAAAGACAACCATATTGCAGCCAGACGCGATTTCACCGGTGATAGAGGCGTGGTCGTAGCCGGGGCTATCCATGAACACAAAGCCCCTTTGGTCGATCAATTCGCCATATTTATAAACCTCGTTTAGGGATGTCGTGCCGCCTTTGGCAACAGCGCCGAGGGATTTTTCCAATATCGTGGTCAGACCACCGCGCTTGTTGCCTGGCGAAGGATTGTTGTCTATCGACCCGTCGTTGATCCGGGTGTAATCCTCCCACCAGGCAATGCGGTCCATCAATTTTTGCGCAACAGCTTCATCCGCGGCACGGCATGTCAGCAGATGCTGTGCGCCGTAGGTTTCGGGTGTCTCAGCCAGAACTGCGGTTCCGCCATTGCGCACAAGCGTGTCGGCGGCAAACCCCAGCGCGGGATTGGTGGTGACGCCCGACCAACCATCTGACCCACCACATTGCAAGGCTAGCGTGATCTCGGACGCCGGAGCGCGCGCGCGTCGGTCTTGGTTGACCAATGGCAACATCTCACGCACTTCGCGGATGCCTGCTTCGACCGTCTGTTTCAGGCCGCCCATGTTCTGGATGTTCATCGACCGAACACGCGGCCCCCGGGCCAGCCCATAGGCTTCGAGCAGAAAGTCGATCTGGTTGACTTCGCACCCGAGGCCCACAAACAAAACGCCTCCGACGTTGGGATTGCGCGCATAGCCCCACAAGACGCGCTGCAGGTTGGCGAACCCTTCGCTATTGGTCGCCATGCCGCACCCCGTGCCATGAGAGAACGCGGCAACCCCATCGACATTTTCGTAACCGGCCAGTTCTTCGTCGCCAATTCCGGCGGCAATCATATGCGCCGCTGTGGCAGAGCAGTTCACCGAGGTCAGAACCGCGATAAAATTCCGCGTTCCGACTTTGCCGTTCGGACGGTGGTATCCTATAAATTCCGCCCGGGCATCGACTGGCAGTAAATCGACCGGCTTGTAGTCTTGGCCCACGCGCATGTCGAGATCGAGGGCTTCGAACTGCAGGTTGTGCGAATGCACATGATCGCCAGGCGCGATGTCTGACGAGGCAAATCCGATAACCTGCCCGTATTTTCGGACAGGATTGCCTTTCGCAATATGCGCCGAGGCGATTTTGTGCCCCGATGGAACCGCACGCGAGAGAGTGAGGTTATCCTGACGAGCGTCTGCCTCGAGCGCCTGAGGGGCGATGACAATGTTGTCGATGGGATGAAGTTGTATCAGTCCGCTGTTCATTTATCGATCTTCAGAAAATCTAGCTGCAGTTCTCAACAATCATAGCGATGCCTTGGCCGCCACCAATACACATTGTGGCAAGCCCCTAACGTCCTTCGATGCGTTTCAGCTCGTGGACAAGTTTGGTCATTATGATCGCGCCCGACACGCCGATCGGGCGTCCCAATGCGATGGAACCGCTGGCCGTCGCGACGGCTTGTAAGCGGCTGCCACGCAAACGGTCGAAGCCCGCAGGGGTGTTCCCCGCTGGTTGAGTCGAATAACTGCTTGCAAGCCCAAGGGATCACGGTGCGTCTTCGGTTATCGCCGTTCAGTGCATCGTTTGTTTTTCTTTGACGACAATCCTCAAAATCCTGCGTGCAAGGCGCGCGACGATCAAGACAATTGGAAATGAGAAAACACAAGCCGCCAGCCACGCTGCAAACCACTTGCCGAAGAAATCGACAACGAATCCAACGTCCGAATAGGTCGCCAGCCCGGCAATCATGCAGGACATTGTCCCAGACAAGATGAAACCAAAGGCAAGCGGCTCGTACTATTTGGGAATAAAGGGTTCCATATCGCCTGTTTTACACCGTTGCGCCTACACAATGGCCGCAGAGTGCCAGACGTTTTTGACGTCCATGTAGTTATGGAGACCTTCAGTGCCACCTTCACGCCCATAACCACTGGACTTGACGCCGCCGAACGGCGTTTCGGGCATAGAGGCCTCGAGTGTGTTTATGGAGAGATTTCCAACCTCGACCTCGTCGATCAGACGGTCAATGTAATCGGCGCGATTGGTAAACGCATAGCCCGCCAGGCCGTAGGGCACCGAATTTGCTTGTGCGATCGCCTCATCCAGCGAAGAGACCGGGTTTATCACAGCGACCGGGCCAAACGGCTCTTCCTGCATGATCTGCGCATTTTGTGGCACGTTCAGCAGAACCGTGGGCTGGAAGAAATACCCGTTGTCCCCATGCCGCGCGCCGCCGGTGGCCAGTGTTGCGCCTTTGGCAACGGCATCTTCGACCAACGACGTCAGCACGGGCACGCGGCGTTCGTTTGCGGTTGGTCCCATTTCGACGCCCGCTTCCATACCGTTTCCGACGACAGTTGCCTTGGCGCGCTCGATAAAACCGGCGGCATAGTCATCAAAGATGCTTTGGTGGGCAAAGAACCGGGTCGGTGACGTGCAGACTTGGCCCGCATTGCGCATCTTGCGAATGGCGCTCGATACGGCGGCAGACTGCACATCTGCGTCTTCGCAGGCGATGACCGGCGCATGTCCACCCAATTCCATCAGCACACGCGTATCGTTTTGCGCGGCCATCGTCGTCAGATGTCGACCAACGGTCGTGGACCCTGTGAAGGCGACGAGGCGCACGGGTTTTTGGGGGATCAAGTAGCCTGAGATGTCGGCGGGGTTTCCGAAGACAAGGTTCAATACCCCCGCTGGCAGCCCGGCATCTTCGAAGGCTTTCGCAATATGGATTGCGCCTGCAGGGGTCTCTTCTGCCGCCTTCAGGATGATCGAGCAGCCCGACGCCAGTGCCCCCGCGATCTTGCGCGCAGGCTGGCTCATCGGGAAATTCCACGGCGAGAACGCTGCAACCACTCCGACGGGCTGGTGATGTACCGCAAACTTGTGTCCCCGCGCCGCCGGAATGATCCGGCCATAGGTGCGCATAGCCTCGCCTGCGTCCCATTCAAAAAACTCGGCGCCGCGAATGACTTCCAGCCGGGCCTGGGGCAGTGGCTTGCCATGTTCCAATGTGATCGAGGTCGCGATCTCGTCCTGACGTTCCCGCATAAGAGCCGCGGCGCGCAGGATCGTGTCGGCCCGTTCGCGCGGAGAGGTTTTGCGCCAAATCTCGAACCCTTTGACGGCAGCCTCCAACGCGGCGTCCAAATCCGTCGTACCGGCGCGGGGCAGGCGCCCGATCTCTTGCTCAGTGGCGGGGTTGATCACCGGCATATCCGATCCCGCCTTCCGCCATTCCCCGCCAATGAACAAATTTAGATCAGGATACATCTGTACACGCCTCCAATTACATTGCCTCCAGATCACCCATCACCTGCGCTCGCCTCAAGGAAATTGGATGAATACTGATATCGGATTGCGGAATATCAGGTTCTGGCTGCTATGCGCACAGCGACTGGGCTGCCGCATGCAGTGCCGATTTGAAAGCACGCCCCGCTGGTGACAGATCATCCCCGACGCGCAGTGAAACGCCAATGGGGCCGTGTCCAAACGGCACCCGCCAGTCAAGTTCCACAAGATGTTTGCCTGCCACGTCATGCGACACAACGGCAGCCGGCATCAGACCAATCAGATGACGCGATTGCAAAAGCGCCCGGTTGGTCAGGTACGAGACGCTTTCAATGGCGACTTTTGGTACGTATTGCTGCTGCCGGACAAAGAACTGATCGACTTGTCGCCTCAATGTCGTTTCCAAGGGCGGTAAAATCCATCCGAACGGTTTCGTCTGGGCAAAGCTTACGTCGCTTATCTGCGCCAAAGGATGATCTAGGCCAACCACGGCAAGAATACGATCTTCGAACAATTTCTCCCGGCGCAGTTTATCGCGATGTCTTTGCGAGGGCAGGCGTCCAACAACCATGTCAATTTCACCGGACAGAAGACCGGGCATCAGAACCTCGTTTGTGCCTTCAATGATCTTGATTGCCACATTCGGGCGCTGTTCCAGAAGAATTTCGATGGCTTTGGGCAAAAGGCTGGTTGACGCCGCAAGCAATGTGCCGACGACAACCCGACCGGCATTGCCTTCGCTTAGGTCGTCCAGTTCCTGCGCGGCATTCGAAATCTGCGCAAAAATCAGCTTGCCGTGACGGATCAGTGTTTCGCCAAAGACTGTTGGTACGACGCCCCGGTTGGTGCGGTCGAAAAGCTTGACCTCAAAGTCCAGTTCCAAATCCTGGATCATCTTGGTCGCGGCGGGTTGCGATATGCTCAGTGACCGCGCCGCATTCTGGATGTTGCCATGCGTGCCAACGGCCACCAGCAGACGCAATTGCCGCAGCTTAAGCCGGGTCAGCGCACGGTCAACAATCCGGGCGTGGCGATCAATCATAGTGAAATCCCCGCCGATATCTGATCAAGCTTGCTCAGAACGCTCATCGCGGCCAACGCAGAAGAGCGGGGATTTTCAGGCAGGGAATTGCCGCTGATCTGGAACTGAAACTGGCCGAAGTCGCCTTCGGCGGTGACCTCGTGAATGTTCTGCGAGACCTCTGCATCCGCAATCAGCCGAACCTTTGTGTCATCGAATCCAAGGCCCGCAAGCGCGACGGCCGCTGCGACATTGGCGTTCTTGGGATATTCCAGCGCGGCGGCACGGGCACTGCCTTCGAAATGTAGGTATGTGCCTTTGATCAGTCCTTCCAAATCCAGCTTGGCCTCGGCAGGGGACCCTTTCCATCCCTGCGGAGGTTTCCGGCCCGTATAGGTCACAGATGTCAACGTGCCCATGCGCGCGGCAGCCAAACAATCCAGCGCCCCGATGGCACCGCTGGCCAGATGCAATTGCGACCCTCCGGCCTCTGCCGCATCTCGCAAGGCGTCCCCGGTTTTCGCATTGGCTAGGGCACCAATTGAAACGGTGATCATGCTGAGACCCCGCGCCAGGATTTGCGGGCCGTGCGTCCTCAGAGCCTCGTGCCCCGCGCAGTCGATCATCAGATCAAGGTCGCGCGGAAGCGCCTCGACCGACCCGACCTCGAGGACCGCTCCGTCCGCCACTTTTTCCGGTCGCAGCAGGACGGCGCCCAGCTCATGCCCGTTCGAAGCCAGCGCATCTTCTACATATCGCGCGATTGCGCCTTTGCCGATCAATCCAACTTTCATGGGACGACATTAGGCCATCATAAGGTTCTCGGGAATTGCAAAGCGGTTGGTATCCGTTTTTTTGATATCCATATACCCCCTTCGCTTTGGACTGCGCAGATGTATTAAGGTCTTCTGGCGTCAAATCGGAAGGAGCGGTCCCTATGAAATATACCAAACACGACGCAAAGGCCTATGCGCGTGAGAACATGCGCGGCATTTGGGCGGCGGCGCTGAATCCATTTAAGGATGACCTGTCGCTGGACGAAGAGGGTTTGCGCGCCAACATCCGGCATTGGGTCGATGATCTGGGCATTCAGGGTCTGTTCGTGGCGGGCAAACAGGGCGAGTTTTGGTCGATGAGCCTAGAGGAGCGCAAGCGCAACATGAGCATCGCCGCCGATGAATGCAAAGGCACGGCGGGCACGATCATGTCGATCTCGGATCAGAACATGAATACCGCGCTGGAACTCGGCCGCCACGCCCAAGAATGTGGCGCAGATTATGTGGTGGTTCATGCGCCCATGCTCAGCTTTTGTCAGGATCGCGGAAACGTCCTCTATCACTACTACAAGCGTTTCTGTGACGAACTAGACATCGGCATTGCGATGTGGAGCCACCCCGATAGTGGCTATCTGATGCAGCCCGAGGAATGCGCCCGCATCGCGGAATTGCCCAATATAGTAGCGATCAAATATTCTGTCCCGCGTGAGATGTATGTGCGCCTTACGCACATGGTCGGCGAGAAAATCCACGTCTCAACCTCGGCCGAGCATGAGTGGCTCGACAATATTCTGGAGCTGAACTGGAAGCTCTATCTTTGCTCATCGCCGCCCTATCAATTGCAGACCAAGGCTGATCAGCGGATGAACGAGTATACACGGCTGGCCTTTGAAGGCAAAGCCGATGAAGCGCGGCGCGTATTCGACAGCCTGAACCCGGTCCGCGATGCGATGAAACGAACAAAACCAGCAGGCAAGCCGACGGCGTTCGGCAAGTATTGGCAAGAGCTTTTGGGCCAGACCGGGGGCCGCGTCCGCGCGCCCATGTTAGAGCTGACCGAGGCGGAGAAAGAGATCATCCGCCATGGGTTCAACGAATGTGGGCTCAAGGTCTGATATGGCGAAATCGGATATCCACATGCCGACAATTAATTTGCGGCAAAGGCAAGTGTCGCAGACACTTTTGGAGAAGGGAGACGACCTATGTCTAAATTAGCGACGTTTAACTTCAAGGCCTGGACTGATGAGCACCGGCATTTACTGAATACTGTGGTTCTGCTGGCGCTGGTTTCTACCACTTGATCTTGCGCAGGCTGGGTTCGACACGACGAAATTTCAGGGCGACACCTTCAACTTCATCTATGCAGAACCCACCCCGACACTGGGTCTGCCAAAGTACCTGTTCTGGCTGGTCATGTGGCTCTTTGCCGTTGGTACAAAGCTCCATTCGACCGCGCATCTGCTGTCACACACGCCAGAGAATTCGAATTGAGTGCGATCGTCTTTCTCATCGCTCTCCTGCTGTCTGCTCCAGTTGCGATCATTGGTGCCGCCACCGCGCAGATCGCGGTTATGTCGCGCGCCGTGGTCTCCGAGATGAAAGCAGAAGGCTACGACGAAGGCTTTGCCGCCACGACAACTGCCGGTGGAGGGCTGCTTGCCCCGGTAATCCTGCCGTCAAGGATGTTCGTGGTTTTCGGCGTCCTGGCTCAGGTGCCCATCGGCGAGATGTTCATCGCAGGCATTATTCTGGGCCTGCTGCCTGGCACTGGCATCTGCCTTGGTAATCACAAAGATCGGCTGGTCCCAGCAATTTCCAAGAGGTGATTGGTTATCCCTTGATGAAGCATGTCGTGCGCTGCTGGTTGCCCTACCAGCAATGCTGGTACCTGTTGCGATCATCAGTGGAATTCTGCTTGGCATCGCAACTCCCACGGAATCAGCAGCGATCGCCTCTCTCATCGCCTTTCTCTTGGGCTGGCTGTTCTACCGCGACCTAGACCCGGGTAAACTGAGGCAGATGTTCATCCGTACGGCACAAATGCGTCAATGATCCTCTTCATGATCGTAGCCGCAAGCGTTTTTGGCTGGGTCATCGTCTATGAGGAACTGCCGCAAAAACTCGCCGGTCTGATCACGTCGATCACCTCAGATCCGTTCATGTTCCTGTTGATCGTTAATCTGGCACTTTTTGCTTGTCGGCATGGTCATCGACGGGATCGCGGCGATCATCCTGCTCACACGGGGTCCTGCTGCCAATTGCCACCGGTTCATATGACATCAGCCTCTACATCGCTTCATCCATGAGCGGAACCACGCCAGGTCGGATCCTAAAATCGCTCTGGCCGTTTCTGGTCGCTGTGACAGCCATTCTGATCTTGCTGAGTTACTTTCCAAAATTGACAACCTTGTTGATTTGAACTTTGTATCTCAATTTATGGGTAGCGTCTGCAAGTGAATGTCGCTGGCGCTTTTTGCGGATCTACCGCAGACCACTCCACGGCGCCGTATCCGCGACGTCTTCGATCTCGTACCCCATTTCTCCGACGCATGGACCCAAGATGGCCAGAAGCGTTGCGTCGTTATCACCAATGTTGAACGTGGCGTGGACCACATCAGCACCGATAAAAACCGAATCCCCCGGGCCCATAGCCCGTTTTTCCTCGCCAAGCCACTGCTCGACCTTGCCCGCGACGCAATAGATGACCTCTTCCTGATCGGGGTGTTTGTGAAAATCGTGGCCATGACCGGGCGCAAGGCTGACCTCGATCACCGTGAGTTGCCCAGCACCAGTTGCGGGTGGGTTGCTCATCCATTTTAACTTGCCCCAATCGAGCGTTTCCTGCGGCGTGTCCGCCGAAAGCATGAATTTTCCGATCATAGCAATTCTCCGATAGTGTTTTGGTTGCGCAACAGTCCCGAAAGTTGAAGATTGGTCGTCAAGCGACACCTCTAGAGCTTTCATTACCACGCCGCAGTTTGCCGAACTCGGCGGTCTGGGCTGTGATCGCCCGTTCGGTGGGCAGACGCTCCATCGATGAGGCACCATAGAAGCCGTGGCAATCGGGGCAGAGGTCAAGGAATTTCTGTGCATCCTCAGGTTCCGCGAGCGGACCGCCGTGGCAGATAAAGATCAAGTCATCGCGGTAAGCCCGCGCCGCCGCGGCCCATTCATCGTAAAGCCGCGCGCATTCTGCGATATCGGGCGCACTGTCTCCGGCGCCGATGGACCCGCCCGTGGTCAGGCCAAAATGCGCCACGATCACATCCGCGCCCGCCTTGGCCATTTCGGCGGCGTTGTCAGCGCTGAATACATATGGTGTGGTCAGCAGGTCGCGCTCGCGGGCCTTGGCGATCATCTCGACCTCCATGTCATAGGACATGCCGGTAGCCTCAAGCTCGCGCCGGAAACGGCCGTCGATGATGCCAACAGTGGGAAAGTTCTGAACGCCCGCGAACCCCATCGCGCCAAGATCGTCCAGAAACTTGTCCATGATACAGAAAGGGTCCGTGGCATTCACACCCGCCAAAACAGGCACGTTTTTGACAACGGGCAGCACTTCGCGCCCCATATCCACAACGATCTCGTTGGCGTTGCCATAGGACATATACCCCGCCAGCGACCCGCGGCCGGCCATGCGATAGCGGCCTGAATTGTAAATGACGATCAGGTCGATGCCGCCAGCCTCTTCGCATTTGGCGGACAGGCCGGTGCCCGCTCCGCCGCCGACGATCACCTTGTCTGCTGCGATTTTGGCCCGCAGGCGGCCAAGGATTTTTGTGCGTCCCGTGACTGCCATCTCAGGTATCCTTCTTTGCATAGATTTCGTTGAAATTGCTGATCGCGGCCTCGGCAAAGGCGGGATCGTTGATATGCAGGTCCAACTCGACCAGTTGCCGGTCGGGGGTCTGGACCACCGTGTCGCGCAACGCCTGGAACAGCGCCTCGTTGGCTGCCGGATCGTGGAAAGCCCCGCCCTCGATATCCAACGCAGAGACCCCGCGCAGAGGCAGCAGGAACCGCACCGGCCCGCCACAGGCGTTCAGCTTGTTGCCGATCCATGTGCCGATTTGCGCGCATTCCTCGGGAGTCGAGCGCATCAGTGTGACCTGCGCGTTGTGGTGATAGAAGTTGCGCCCCTTAAACTCCGGTGGCACCGACTCGGGTGCCCAGAAATTCGCCATGTCCAGCGCGCCACACGACCCTACATAAGGCAGTTTGCTGCGCGCGATGCTGTCGAGGCGTTCTTCGCCCGCGCTGAGGAAACCGCCCACGATCAGGTCGCAGATCTCGGTCGTCGTGATGTCCAGAACACCCGTCACGTCGCCCTGATCGACCAGTTGCTCCATCGACCGGCCACCGCTACCGGTGGCGTGGAAGACAAGGCAATCGTAGTCCTCGGCCAAACCTTCGGTGATGGCCTGAACGGCGGGGGTGGTGACGCCGAACATCGACAGGACCAGCGCCGGGCGGTCATCTGCGGCTTCGGGCACCTCATTGGCCATCATACCCGCCAGCGCATGGGCCGCATTGCCCAGCAGTTTGCGCGACACGCGGTTCAGACCCGAGACATCCGTCACCGGATGGAACATATTCACATCCGAGGCCCCCACATAGGCCGAGACATCGCCCGATGCGAGGGTGGACACCAGCACCTTGGGTACGCCGATGGGCAAAGCCTGCATGGCCGGAGCAATGATCCCCGACCCGCCCGAGCCACCCAGCCCAATGATGCCGCCAAGATCGTCGCGGCCCAGCACAAAGGCCGTCAGCGCGCGCGACATCTCGGTCACAGCCTGCCCGCGGTCGTTCACGAACACCGAGGCCGGGCCGTCGGGATGGCAGGCGGCGACGCTGGTGGCTGTTACATCCACGCCCGCCTCGCCGCCTTTGGTGCCGACATTGACAAGCACGGTTTCCATCCCTGCCGCATCGATCAGATCGCGCACATAGCGCAGTTCCGGCCCTTTGGTGTCGGCGGTGCCGATCACGTAAGCTCTTTTTGTCATCCTCTCTCCCTCCCGTTAGCCCGACTGCCCGGGTTCCAGCCCCAGATGGCGCTTTTGCATCGCCGGATCGTTTTCAAGGGCCTCTGCCGTCATCCGCTCGACAACTTCTCCGCCAACCATGATGGCCACGTCCTGCACGGCGGCCAGCGCCGCGTGCATGTTCTGTTCGACCAGCAGCACCGCGATGCCCTCGCTTGCGATCAGTTCGATCAGATCAATCACGTCCGAGACGATGGCCGGGGCCAGCCCCTCGGTCGGTTCGTCCAGCACCATCAGGCGCGGGTTCAGCAGCAGCGCGCGGCCAATCGCCAGCATCTGCTGTTCCCCGCCCGACAGGCGGTTGCCCAGATTGCGGCGACGTTCCTTGAGGCGCGGAAAGGTCTCGTACACCCGGTCAACAGACCACGCGCCGCCCTTGCGTTCGACGATCTTCAGGTGCTCCTCAACGGTCAGAGACCGGAACACCCGCCGCCCCTGCGGCACATAGCCGATCCCCATCTGCGCGCGCTTTTCGGGCGGCAGACCGGTCATATCCACGCCGTCAAATCGGATTTCCCCCGCCGAATGCGGGTGCAGGCCCATGATGGCGTTGCACAGGCTGGTCTTGCCCATCCCATTACGACCCAGAATGCCCAGAGGGCGTTTGCCGAGGTTCAGATCAACGCCATGCAACACATGACTTGAGCCATAGCGCAGGTCCAGCCCGCGAATATCCAGCAGAGCATCAGTGGCCATGAGCGCCTCCGATATACACGCGATGCACGTCTTCATTGCGCATGATGTCGTCTGGTGAGCCTTCGGCCAGCATCCGCCCGTTATAGAGGACCGAAACGCTCTCTGAGGTCTGCAAGGCGATATCCATATCGTGCTCGATCAGCACAACCGTCACATCCTTGGGCAAGGACATCAGCAGCGCGCTGAGCTTCGGGCGTTCGGCAGGCGACAGCCCAGCCGCCGGTTCGTCCAGCAGCAAGATCTTGGGATCCTCGGCCAGCGCGATCCCGATTTCCAACTGCCGCCGCTGCCCGTGGCTGAGTTCGGATGTCTCACGCTCCAGCACATCGGCAACACCTGCAATCTCGGCCAGACGCTCGGCCTCAGCCAGCCGGTCATCACTGACCCGTAGGGGCAGCACCTGCCGCCAGCCGCCGCGCACCCCGGCCACGGCCAGAAACAGCGTGTCGCGCACGGTCAGGCCGTTGAACAGATGGGCATGCTGATAGGTCCGGCGCAGCCCGCGTTGAATTCTCTTGTTGATCGGCTCGCGCGTCACGCTGTCGCCAAACAGGGAGATCTGGCCGGTCGTGGCGCTGGTATCCCCGGTCAATACGTTGAACAGGCTGGTCTTGCCCGCCCCGTTCGGCCCCAGAATCGCGCGCCGCTCGCCGGGGCGGACGGTCAGGTCGATATCCTGCACCGCCCAGAACCCGCCAAAGCGTTTGCCAATGCCCCGGACCTCCAGGGCATTGGCTGTGTTATGTGAGTGGTTTACGGGCACGAAGGGTTGTCCCGGCTGACCGGCCCCGAGGCCAGGAACGCGTCTTCTTCCTGTCCCAGCAGCTGGTCAACGTCGCGCACAACCTTGACCACGCGGTTGCCCAGCGTGCCATCTTCGCGCTCGAACACTTCGGTGACGAAGTTGTCGACAACGCCGTTACGGTTCTTATCCAGACGCATGGTGCCACCGGTCGGGGTTACAAAGGTCAGGTTGGTAAGCGCTTCGCGGAACGCTGCCTGATCGTTGGACAGATCACCATCGACTTCATCCAGCGCCAGCAGACCTGCTTTTGCCGCCATGTAATAGTGATGGGCAAAGATCGAAGGGGCCGAGAAACCATCAGGGAAGGCGTCAGTGTAGCTGGCCGAGAACTCTTTCCACTCTGCACCGTCATAGTCGCTGACGGTAGGAGTACCCGCAGGCGCGCCAACCAGAAGCTTTTTGAATGGGCCTTTGCTGTCTAGGATCGACTGGTCGATGGTGATCGAGCCGCCGATGATCGGCTTATCACCGCCTGCCTGACTGTACTGGGTCAGGAAGTTGACCGCATCCGCGCCACCCAGGGCCACGAAAATCGCGTCGACATCCTGCGGGATCGAGTAGACAACCGAGGAGTAGTCCTTGTTGCCGATCGGGGTCCAGAACTTCTCGGGCACCTTGCCACCTGCCGAGCAGAACTCGGACATGAAGCCCAGAACCTGAGTGTAGGGGAAAGAATAGTCTTCGGCGATCACGGCCACGGATTTGTAACCCATGTCGTTATAGGCATAGTCACCAACGCCAACCATCCACTGCGCGCCATCGCCGCCAAAACGGAAGAAGTTTTCAGAGCTGTCGCGCAGCGTCGTATCCTGCGCCGCCGAAGAGCCGTTGATGAAGGTCACGGCCGGATAAGATTTCGACAGATCGCGCAGCGCCAGACCTTCGGAGCCGGACAGCGGGCCGACAATGATGTCTACGCCGTCCTGTTCGATCAGCTTGCGCGCCGCGTTCACCGCGCTGTCCGGGCTGGCGTCAGACGACATGGTGATGACTTCGATTGTGTTGCCATCGACCTCGCCCCCGGTTTCCAGAACCGCCAGCTCCGCGCCGCGGATGCCGTCCTGTCCCAACGCGGCAAACGCGCCTTCCAGGATCGAAATCACGCCGATTTTGACGTCTTCGGCAGATGCAGGCACCGCCATTGCGCTAAGCGCCAGCGCGGATGCAGCCATTTTGAGCTTATTCATTTTTTAGGTTCCTCCCTATGAGTTTGCTCAGACAGTTGATTTCTTTTTCGCTTCAGGACGGCGCAGCCGCGCCATCCAGTCGCTTGCCAGCTGTTGCAGCCCGCCCGGGGCCACGATCACGATCAGCAGCAGCACAACGCCGATCAGCGTGTTGAACCGCTCGCGGTCGATCAGGTCGACGGCGAAGGTGTCCAGCAGGACAAAGACCACCGCTCCGACAAACGCTCCGCCCGGGTGGCGCAGCCCGCCGATGACCGAGATGATGAGGATGTCGATGATGGGCCCAAGCCCGACCGAAAAGGATGAGATGCGTTCCTGATACCAGACGTTCAGGATGCCCCCGGCCCCGGCCAGCAGGCCCGAAAAGGCAAAGGCGGCAACGATGGGTGTGGTGACGGAAATCCCCAGCGCCAGCACGCGCCCCGGCGCGTCGCGCACGGCCTGAATGGTCAGGCCCAGCGGCGAGCGGACAAAGCCGCTGACCAATGCCAGCGCCAATGCGGCCACGCCAAGCGATAACAGATACAGCGGCAACGGATCGCGCAGGCTGAGACCCGCAATCTGTGGCGCGCGGACGCCGGAAAAGCCGGTCCAGCCATTGAAGAAGGTATAGTTCTGGCGGGTGAAGTAGAAGAACGCCACGCCAATCGCCAACGTGATCATGATGGCGTAGATCCCGCGCGACCGGCGCGCGATCAAACCAACTAAGGCACCTGAAACGGTCGCAAAGATCAGCGCCAGCGGGATGGAAATCCAGAACTGCAGCGGAACTCCGATGCCGACTGAATTTGGACCAAAAAACGCAATGGTATAGCCCGCAATTCCGGCCATGGTCGCTTGCGCAAAAGAAACGACACCCAGATAGGTCGCCAGAAAGCTGAGGCTCAGCGCCATGATCCCAAGGATCAGCGACCGCGTGGCGACCTGCGTCAGCCAGAAATCGTTCAGCACGACCGGCAGGATCAGCAGCGGGATAAGGATCAGCGCCTGTTTCATTGCTCGGCCTTTCCCAGCAGGCCCTGCGGCCGCACCGCCAGCACCAGAACCATGATCGCAAAGGTGAAGACCACGCCGTAAGTAGGCGCATAGGCGAGCCCGTATTGCTCGGCCAGACCGACCAGAAGCGCACCCAGAGCAGCCCCTCCGATCGAGCCCATGCCGCCGACGATCACCACCACCAGCGAAGACAGCAGGAATTGCAGGTCTGTCCCCGGCGCAATTGACAATGCGCTGGCGGCGACGACTCCGGCCATCCCGGCCAGCATGCCGCCCAAGGCAAACACAAGAACAAAGATACGGTTGATCGGATAGCCCAAGGCGCGCAGCATGTCCTGATCGTCGACGCCCGCCCGGATTACCGCACCAAATCGCGTGCGTTGGATCAGAAACCACAGGCCAATCCCCACAACCAGCGCAAAGCCCATCAGCGCCAGACGGATATTGGCATACCCCACGCCCAGAACCGGCAGGCGCTGCCCCCCGGCCAGGCCATCGGGCAGTTCGACCTGATAGGTCAACCCGCCCCAGTACCACAGCATCAGATCGGCCATGATGATCGAGATCGCAATCGAGGCAAGCGTCTGGCGCAACTCATCCCCTTGCATCCAGCCCAAAACCCCCGCCTGCACAATGGCTCCGGCCAAAGCCGCCGCCAAACCTCCGCCAAGGACACCCAGACCCCATGAGCCGGTAACATCGACGATGCTGTAACCGACATAACCACCCAGCAGCAGCAACGCCCCATGGGCCATGTTCACCGTGCGCATCAGCCCAAAGATCAGGCTGAAGCCGCTGGCTGCCAAAAAGTAGAGCGCTGCAAGCGTCAGCCCATTCAGGGTGACGATCAGAAATAAGGTCATGATTCCTCCCGTTGAGACGACAATGTCCGAATTTCAGAAATCGGCACAGCATCGGATTCTTTTCCGGTGAAGAAAAATATCTCTATTTTACAAATGCTTAATGCCTTCCTATGCTCAACGGCTTTTAAGAAAGCAAGAAAAAATGAGAATTAACTTCTCAAATACGGAAATCTCTTCCTATACAGAGTCATGCAAAACCTGACACTGACTGGCACGCCTTCTGCCGACCCGGACCAGATCGACCGCATTTACTGCCCTGCTTTGGGTGGTCTGAGTGTTTCTCAGGCAGATTTGGCCTTCGTAATGCCCCGGCTTGACCACAACCGCGTGCTGCGTGAAACGCCGAAACAGGGCGACTGGGCGGCCATTTTGGCCAGCGATCCGTTCGGGTCCGAAGCGACCATGCTCTCGCAACTCTATGAGAAAGGGTATCGCGGCGTGGTGAACTGGCCCTCTTCGATCCTGCTGGATGGCAGTTTGCGCCAGTCGATGTCGACAATCCCGGCCTCGCCTGAGTTCGAATACGCTTTTCTGGCCCGCGCCAAAGCCGCCGGGTTTCAGACGCTGGCCTTCTTCATCTCGCTGGCGCAGGCCCGCGCCGCGGTAAGGGCCGGGCTGGACCAGCTTGCCCTGCACCCCGGCCTGCTGGATGTGGACAGCCCCGACAGCGGCGCGCTTGTTCTGGGTTCATTGCAAAGGGTGATTGAGACGATCCGGGACGAGGCAGAGCAGGTCAGCGTGTTTGCCTATACCTCGACATGGCACGAACGCATGGTTCCGCTTAGCACGCTTGATGTGGACGGTCTGATCTGGTGCGAGGGTGCGGCATGACAAGTCGCGACAGGAACTTTCTGTTTGCTGCGGTTGTTGGCTCGGGCCTGACGGCAAAGGCGGCAGACAAGGCCGGGGCCGATTATCTGCTGGCCCTGAACGCGGGACGTTTCCGGGTGCAGGGGGCTTCATCCCTGACCAGCTTTCTGCCAGTCCGGGCTGCCAATGACTGGGTCATCGAATTTGCCGAACGCGAGATGCTGGGCCGCTGCTCTGCGCCGATCTATGCGGGGTTCTCGGTTAGTGATCCCGATCTGGACATCGGCGATCTGGTGCAAAGAACCAAAAGGCTTGGCTTCTCAGGCATCTGCAATTTCCCGTCAACCACGCTGATCGACGGGCGGCTGGGCGCATTGATGGAGCGCGAGGGGTTGGGGTTCGACCGCGAAATCGCGCTGGTGCAGGAGGCGGCGGCGGCCGGTCTGGGCACCTTCGTCTATGTCCACACCAACGCGCAGGCCCGCAGGATGGTCGATGCAGGTGCGACGGCCATCTGTGTAAACGTGGGCTTTACCAGCGGCGCGACGGGCGTGAGCACGCACCTGACACTGGAAACCGCAGCGGCGCAGATCGAGCGGGTTCTCGACGGCGTACCAGCCTCGGTCGACAAACTGTGCCACGGTGGCCCCATCACCTCGCCCGAAGAGGCGCTGGCCATCACCCGCATCTGCGGTGTGCAGGGATTTGTTGCAGGCTCAACACTTGACCGGCTGCCGGTCGAGCAAACCCTTAGCGAAGTCACCAAGGGCTTTACCGCGATCCCCAGCTTGACGCGCATCAAACAGGCCCCTTCGAACACCGCAAATGATCTGGTGGGCTCGTCTTATGCCATGCAGATGATCCGCGAAGAACTGGATGATCTCGCCTATGAAGACATCCCGGTTCTGTTGATCGGCGAGACCGGGACGGGCAAAAGCCGCGCAGCCCTTAGGCTGCACGAAGCGGGGCCTAGTGCCCGGCGGCAACCCGTGGTCGTGGATTGCCCGGCCCTGGGCGGTGAGGAAGGCGGCGTGCATTTGCTGGGCAGAGCGCCCGGCGCGTTGGGCAGTACTGGCACCCAACGCGGCGCATTGGAGCAAGCGTCGGGCAGCACCATTATCTTTGACGAAATCACGGCATTGCAGCCCGAGCATCAGGGCAAGATTCTGAAATTCACCGATGAAAAAACGGTGCAGCGTATCGGAGATCATACGCTCCGGCGCGCGGATGCCCGGATCATCTCGACCACTACGCAGGATCCGATTGGCCAGATCGAGAGGGAAACGTTTCGACAGGATTTGTATTACCGGATTTCCGGCCATGAAATCACGCTGTCCCCGTTGCGCGACCGCGTTGACGATATCCCAGAACTTGCCATGTACCTTGGCCAACAGGTCAGTGGCGAGCCCCCGAAGTTCTCGAACGCTGCGTTGCGGCTGATGCTGGAACACAACTGGCCCGGCAATGTGCGAGAGCTGCACCACGCCGTTCAGCGCGCGGTGCGCCGGTCGGGCGGGGCAACGATCGACCTCAAGGCGATCGACTTTCTGCGTCGGAAACCGGCGGCTGTTCCGAAAGCGCAGACGGATGAAACGCCGGCCCGAGTCGCCGTGTCCGAGCGCGACTGGATCGCCGAGGCACTGGCGCGAAACGGCTTCCGCCGCGCGCAAACCGCCGAGGAACTGGGCATGACCACGCGCACGCTTTACAACAAAATCAAGAAGTTCGGCCTTCAGGCCTGAGCCCTTTTTGGGGTGCAAAACTGCCTGCGCAAATGCCAGAAATGGCGGTTTGAATACCCTGGAAAAAAATCCTTGACGCTTCACCAGCACGCATGGTTTCGTATATGAAACGGTTTCAAACGACTCGTTAAGAGCGGCGAAGGGAGGCGCTGTAATGACGAAAGTGCAATCGGCATTGCGCGCGCAGCGCGGAACGGAAAGCCAGATCACCCTGTCTCTGAGCGGGATCGGCATGTCATTTTCGGGCATTTCGGTGCTGCGTGACGTGGACCTAACCTTTGATGGCGGTGAAATCCATACGCTGATGGGGGAAAACGGCGCGGGCAAAAGCACGCTGGTCAAGATCATCAGCGGCGTGCAGAAGCCGACATTCGGCACCTTCCAGATCGACGGTGAAACGGTCGCATTCGACTCGCCGCGCGATGCGGAAAACCATGGCATCGTCATCATGCATCAGGAACTGAGCCTGATCCCCGAAATGACCGTGGCCGAAAATGTTCTGCTGGGGCATGAGCCGCGAAAATTCGGCACCTTTATAGATCGCAAGGCGCTGCGGCAGAGGGCACGGCAGGCTCTGTCGCGGTTTGGCTTCACGCTGGATATCGACACCCCGGTCAAGGATCTGCGTGTAGGCGAGCAACAGCTTGTCGAGATCGCCCGCGCCCTGCTGATGAATGCGCGGCTGCTGATCATGGATGAGCCGACCTCGGCTCTGTCGCAGGCCGAAGCCGACATTCTCATGGAGGTCGTGCGCGATCTGGCCCTTCAGGGCGTCGCGGTAGTCTATATCTCGCACCGGATGGATGAGGTGTTCGAAATCTCGGACCGCGTCACCGTTCTGCGCGATGGCAACCTGATCGGCACACGGCTGGCCTCCGAGACCACACCGGCAGAGCTGATCCGCATGATGGTCGGTCGGACGGTCGAGATCAACGCGGTTGACCGTCAGACCCCGGCCACCGACGAGGTCGTGCTACAGGTCGCCAACCTGTCGGCCTGGGCCGGCCATCGTAAGGTTCTGGACGATGTCTCATTTGATCTGAAACGCGGAGAGGTGCTGGGCGTTGGCGGCCTGCTGGGCGCAGGACGGACCGAGCTGCTTGAAACGCTTTTTGGCGCGCGCGGTGAATCCTATCGGGGTGACATCGCCCTTGAAGGCAAGCCCCTGCGCCCGGTGAAACCGCAGGATGGGGTCCGCAACGGGCTGGCGCTGATCACCGAGGACCGCAAGGGTAACGGGCTGATCCTGGATCGGTCAATCGCCTCGAATGTCGCGCTGCCGCTAATGCCACTGCAATCGCGTTTTGGCCGCTATTCCGAGGCCGAGCAGCGCAAGCAGGCCCTGAAGGCCATCGAAACGCTCAAGGTGGCGGCCACCGGACCCGAGCACGCCGTCGGCAATCTGAGCGGCGGCAATCAGCAAAAGGTGGTTCTGGGCAAATGGCTGGCGACCCAGCCGCGCGTTCTGCTGCTGGATGAACCCACACGCGGCATCGATATCGGTGCCAAGGACGAGATTTACGATCTGGTCGGACGGCTGGCGGATCAGGGCATCTCGGTCCTGTTTGCCAGTTCGGAACTGTCGGAATTCATGGCCGTCTGCGATCGCATGATCGTGCTGTGCGAAGGGCAACTGGCCGGAGAGCTTTCTCGCGAAGAAATGACCGTGGATTCGATCAAGGCCCTGGCGATGCAGTTCCGCTGACCGCCGCGACCCCAATATGAGAAAAGATATGACCGTTATGGAACCCAACAGCCAGACAGTGAAACAGGAACATCCCGGCACCGCGATGTTCATGCGGCTTCTGAACAAGACCAAGCTTTACTGGGGGCTGTTCGCGCTGATCCTGTTCGGTGCCCTGACCTCGCCGTTGTCGTCCAAGGGCAACAACATCTTTCTGTCGCTGGGCAACTTGACGGACATCCTGCGTCAGGTCTCGGTCACGGGGATCGTGGCGGTGGGGATGACGATGGTGATTTTCATCGCCGGGATTGATCTGTCCGTTGGTTCGGTGATGGCCTTGGGCACCGTGATCTGCGCCATGTTGCTGACGCAGGAAGGCTGGACGGCGGCCAGCTATTTCGGAGTTCCGGCCACGGGGATCGTCCTGTTCGTGACCATCGGCGCGCTGATCTATTTCGTGCAAAGCAACCTGAACCGAACCTCGGAAACGGCGGCAACCAACAGTGCGCCCTCGCGGATGCTGAGCCGCTTAGTCGCTGCCGCCATCGCCATTGGCGTCATGATTTGGCTGGCCGGTCAGGTGATGCCAAAGTTCGGGGTACTGGCGGTGTTGATCGTCGTGCCTTGCATCGGCGCTGTCATGGGTACGGTGAACGGTGCGCTGATCGTCTATGGCCGGTTGCAGCCTTTCATCGTGACGCTCGCCATGATGGTCGGCGCGCTGGGGCTGGCGCGCGTCATTGCGGGTCAGGATACCGCCGTCTACCCGGTCTATACCGGTTCGAACGCGACCGAGAGCTTTGAAGTTCTGCGCGAATTACTGTGGGGCGTCCTGCCGGTTCCGGGCCTGTTTTTCCTCGCCGTGCTGCTGCTGTTCTTCCTGATCACCCGCTTCACCACCTTCGGCAGCTATCTGATGGCCATCGGCGGTAATGAAGAGGCCGCGCGTCTGGCAGGCATCAATGTGGGCCGCAACAAGATCATCACCTATGCGCTGGCGGGTGGCCTATCCGCGCTGGCCGGTGTGCTTTATGTGGCGCAGTTCCGTCAGGGCAAGCCGGATGCGGGGCTTGGTCTGGAATTGGACGCCATCGCAGCCGTGGTCATCGGCGGCACCAGCCTGATGGGTGGGCGTGGCGCGATCATGGGGACGTTTGTGGGCGTGCTGATTTTCGGCTTTCTCAGCAACATCCTGCAACTCAACAACATCGACAGCAACACGCAGTTGATCCTCAAGGGCATTATCATCGTGGTCGCCGTCCTGCTTCAGGAAGGGCGATTTGAAGAGATCTTTGTCATGGCAAAAGAACGCCTGGGCAGAGGGAGGAGGCTCTGACCTTAAATCTTGGCGGACCAAGGTCAGAGCGCAATCAGAACGCGGGACATCGAAATAACCCGCATCATGACTAAGGAGTAAACTATGAAAAGAAGAACATTTGGCAAGGGCCTGCTCACGGCCACCGCCATGTCGATGGCTTTGACAGCCAGCGCGGCATGGGCAGCGGACAATTATGTGATCGGCTTTTCTCAGGTAACAACGGTCGAGCCGTGGCGGGTTCAGTTCAACAAGGACCTGCGTGCCGAGGCCGACCTGCACGACAATGTCGAACTGCTGATCTCGGACGCCAATGACCGCACCGACAAGCAGGTCGCGGATGTCGAGAACTTCATCCGTCAGGAAGTTGATGCCATCCTGATTTCACCCAAGGAATCCGCCGGCCTGACCGGTGTGGTTGAGCAAGCCACCGATGCGGGCATTCCGGTCTTTGTTCTGGACCGCAACGTGGACACCGACAAGTTCGTACAGTGGGTCGGCGGTGACAACGTGCTGATCGGCGAGGCCGCCGGTGAATACGCGCTGGAACTGCTGGGCGGCAAAGGCAACGCCAAAGGCAATATCGTCGAAATCTATGGCGGGCTTGGCGTGCAGGCGACCTTTGATCGGTCGGACCCATTCCACGCTGCCTTTGAAGGCGAAGAAGGCGTGACCTTCCTGTTGGACAAGCAGTCGGGCGACTGGAAGCAGGATCAGGCCTATGACATCATGTCGACCGCCCTGCGCAACTATGAAGACATCACCATGGTCTATGGCCACAACGACCCGATGGCCTATGGCGCCTATCTGGCGGCCAAAGATGCGGGCCGCGCCGATGACATTATCTTTATCGGTGTCGATGGTTTGCCGGGCGAAGGTGTGACTTGGGTTGCCAATGGCGAACTGGCCGCGACCTTCCTCTATCCCACGCCCGGTGCCGAAGGGCTGCGTCAGGCGCTGAAGCACCTCAAAGGGGAAGAGGTCGAGAAATCGGTTGTTCTGGGCACCGAGGCGATCACACCAGAGAATGCAGGTGAGATCCTCAAGAAAAACGGGTTGTAATGCTTCTCCCCGCCGGCATTCCTCCTTCTCCCGCAGAAGCGCCGGCAGAGCAGACAGGGGCTTGCGCCCCTGCTGCTTTCTCTTAAGACAATGGTCAGCAAAGGTTCAGTGAATGTCCGAAACCAAGACCAAGCTACAGAAATACTCGGCCCCTGCACTTGAGAAGGGTCTGGATATTCTGGAGTTTTTGTCCCTTTCGGATGTCACGCCCAGCCTGTCGCAACTGGCCAGCGGGATCGGCCGGTCCAAGAACGAAATCTTTCGCATGATGATCGTTCTGGAGGAACGCGGCTATATCGAACGGCAGGACGGCGATCTTTATAAACTGACCGGTAAACTCGCCCTTCTGGGCGGAGAAAGAACCGATAGCAGCAAGCTGGCCGAATTGGCGGGCCCCTATATGGAGCGCCTCGCAGAAGAAACAGAGCTGTCCAACCACCTCTGGGTACCCAGCGACACAGGTGATCTGATCGTCATCAACAGCGTGTCATCGTCGCAAAACTATGGCGTGACCGTGCAGGTGGGATACCGAACACCGGTCTTTGCAACATCCGTCGGGGCCTGTTTTCTGTCCGAACTGGATGCCGAAGCGGATCGGATCAAACTGCTGGGGACGATCGCCCCCAAGCAGAGCCAGAGCGACCTTCAGGCATTCTCGGACCACGCCACGGAATGTGCGCAACAAGGCTATATCTCGCTCGGCAGCCCGGAAAGTCAGGCGATCAATGAGGTATCGGCCCCCATTCGCCACGTTCCCGGAAAGATGGTGATCGCTGCGCTGACCATCCCACATCTGGCGAATGTCCTGATCGACAATCGACGCGAGCTTGTGATCAACGCTTTGCGCACCACGGCCCTGCAATTGCAAGAGAGCATTGCGACACATATGCCCCTACCTCGCACGCCGTGGTATCAATCGATCTGAATTCACGACCCCAAACCCATTTCAAACGCTGAGCGCCGGAGGCCAACTATGTTGCTCAATATCGATCCGATCCTGTCGCCTGAACTGCTCTACACCTTGCGCGCGATGGGGCACGGGGATGACATCGCCATCGTCGATGCAAACTTCCCCGGCGAGAGTTCGGGGCCGCCCTGCATTCGCGCCGACGGTTCGACCGCCAGCGAGATGCTCAGGGCAATCCTGTCCGTCATGCCGCTGGACAGCTTTGTCCCCGACCCGGCCCTGACCATGCAGGTGGTCGGAGATTCTGAGACCGTGCCAGAGGCCGTCGCCGATTTTCAGACCATCATCAAGACCTGCGCAAACCATCCGGTACAGTTGCAGGGGCTCGAGCGATTTGCCTTCTATGACCGCACCAGCACTGCCAGCGCCGTTGTCCAAACCGGAGAACGGCGGCTCTATGGCAATATCATTCTGAAGAAAGGTGTGATTGGCTGACGCTGCACCGAGCGAAGAGACTGCGGGCCAAACAGATCCTGACGTCAAACTCAAGAAGGTCTGCTGCAGGCATCGCTGTCCGTTCCCTGCCTCGTGTCAATACGCATTGAAATCAAAGCGTGCCCAACCCCCGGTCCCGGGCAAACGCCGCGCAGAAGCGAGAGGCCAGGATAAGTCCGCCTCCGATAACTGCAGTCTCAGAGGTGGGGGCAGACCATCATGGGTCGACATTGGGGTCATCTGACCAACGTTTGCGGTACAAGCTGCTTTGTCCATGATTGCGGGTCATACTTCGTTTTCCGGATCGGTCACGGGGTCGAGTACGAGGACCAGCCGCGTCTCGCCTGTCCCTTCGATTGGGGGCGAACGATGCAGCAGACCGGACGGTGGTTCCACGGGCCAAAGCGTTCCGCGCAAAAGAATGGGTGAGCCGGTTTGAACCGTGAACACGCGTTTCGGGTCGCCACCGTCGGTCGATATCCCGTATTGGGTGCCAGTGCCTCGATAGGTGCACACAAGCCGTGCAGTGATCGCGTCGATGTGAAACCTGCGACAGGCGTTGGTGGTCACAACATCCAACCGCAGCCGCAAGAACTTGGCCGACATCAAGTCCGAGAACACATCGGCCAGCCTGACGACGTCGTCCTGAAGCCAATCCCGTTCTGTTCCGGCGGGAACATTGGCCATATCGCACAGGTGCTGCACCGTCTCGCCGACAGCTTGAGGTCGGTGTATGACCCGACCCCGCGGCAGGGCGTTGGCGTCAACGCGATCCAACCAGAATTGCACCTCTGGCGGCGTTTGCCGGCGCCAGATCGCAGCGGCACAGCCGGGTTGCAGGAAGGTGCTCAAGGCCGCTGGATCATCTGCGATACCGACGCCGATGGCAGCACCCTGGACGGTCTTCCTGACAAAATTCATGCCGCATCCTCCACACGACGCCACCCCGGAAACGGATCGGGCAGATCAAGTGGCAAGGCGTCCGGTCCGCCAGCCAAGACAGCAGGAACAAGGCAGGAATCCAGTTTTGCCTGCAGCGCGGGCCAGTCAATGCCAGCGCCGATAAAGACCAACTCCTGCCGCCTGTCGCCCCAAGGCTCTGCCCAATGCTGTTTGATGTAGTCGGATGCCGCGACTTGCTCTGGCCACCGATCCAGAGGCATGTTCGCCCACCAGGTCCCGATGGGTTTGACGCTCGAGAGCGATCCCGCGAGCGAAAACTCGGCAACCCACTCGGGCCGTGTAGCGATCCAGAAATGCCCTTTAGCTCGGATGACGCCGGGCATGTCACTGTTCAAGACGGCAAGAATTTTCTCGGGAATAAACGGGGCCTTGGCGCGATACACATATGATGCAACGCCATATTCTTCGGTTTCAGGCACATGGTCGGCAAAACCATACAGCTCCTTTGCCCACATCGGGTGTTCGTGAGCCTGCTCGAAATCAAACAGACCTGTGTCGAGGATCTTCTTTGCCGCAACGCGCGACTGGTTAGTTTCGATGATCTCTGCATCCGCGTTGAGGCTTCTGATGATCTTGCGGGCCGCGTCGACCTTGTAGGGGCCTGCGTCATCGACCTTGTTCAGGATCACGACATCGGCAAACTCTATCTGGTCCGTTAGCAGATGCACAAGGGTACGTTCATCTTCCTCGCCCATCGTTTCGCCGCGATCGCTCAGGAAATCGTGGCTGGCGTAGTCGTTCAGAAGGTTCACGGCATCAACCACCGTGACCATCGTATCGAGCCGAGCCACATCTGACAGGCTCGCCCCGAACTCATCCCGGAACTCGAAAGTCGCAGCGACCGGCAGTGGCTCGGATATCCCGGTGGATTCAATTAGAAGATAGTCAAAGCGCCCCTCGGCCGCCAGGCGGCGCACTTCGTCCAGCAGGTCATCGCGCAAGGTACAGCAGATGCAGCCGTTTGACATCTCTACCAGCGTCTCGTCCGTTCGACTAAGCTCAGTATCCGCCCGGACAAGATCCGCATCGATGTTCACCTCGGACATATCGTTGACGATAACCGCGACTCGTCTCCCGTCCCGGTTATTGAGAACCCGATTGAGAAGAGTTGTTTTTCCCGCGCCCAGAAAGCCGGAAAGCACCGTGACGGGAAGGCGTTCATCTGACATAAACCGCTCCAAAGCTGATGTGATATTTCTCGCAACTTACGCAGTTACTAGACTAATGCAACTGTCAAAGTTACGTGTATGATCCAATTGGAGAAAAACCGCACATGAAACGCAATTCGCGCCTGTCGCTTGCCCTGCACACTCTCACCCATATGGCTGGGGAGCCGGACCGCGTACGGACGTCGTCCGACATCGCAGATCATGCGGGCACCAATCCTGTCGTGGTCCGCCGCGTGCTAGGAAGGCTGCGAGAGGCGGGTCTTCTGACCTCAGAGAAGGGCCACGCAGGGGGCTGGCGTTTGGCACGTTTGCCGCAGGATATCTCCCTTGCCGATGTCTATCTCGCACTTAACGAGCGTTTGGTTGCGTCTGACGATATCAGCGAAGCCCCTGCCTGTTCAGTCGAGCATGCGTTGCAAAAACGCGTATCCGGTGTCCTTGAGGAAATCGAACAGAGCCTCGTCGAGAAACTTGGCGAAACATCGATCTCCGAAGTGCGGGGCGCTTGATCTTTCGACAGTGGGCGCATTGCTGTCGTTCAGACATCGTTCAGACATCGTTCAGACATCGTTCAGCGTCGGTCAAAATGGGCTGCTTCCAGACCTAGGAGGTAGCCCAGTATGTTGTGCTCCGATCAATGTCGGGTTGTTACTTTAAACGGACACGGCGGCTCGGAGAATCCGTCAAGGAAACACCAAAAGATGTGCACTGGAAACGGCTTACGCGAAGGCGTCTATTGCAGCCCCAGTACTGTTTGCACGAGCACCGTGACTTTCGTTTTGACGCGGCAGTTGACGCCAAAGCTGTCTTTGAAATTTACGCGGCAGCGCAAGATTTGATCGGTCCTTTGCGGTGAGGAAGATCAATCTCATGAAATGAGATAAGCCTCTATTGCCAGCGGCTTACACGAAGCGCCATCCGTATCTTCTGCGACACTAAGACCATATTTTCGCCACGAAGGTTCAATCTACTGGCGAGCATTCAATTGGTTGGGAAATACTGTTGTGAATGCGATTCATTCGGAGCTGGTGCCGGCACCAGGCAATTCGTCCATATTGACCCTCGACACCGAACTGACGCGCGAAGTTCGTGCTGAGCGATGCCGGCTGGACGCTCGCAGGGCATTCAAGCTGTATCTTATGCTGGCCATTTCCATGACTTGCTTGGCCGTAACGTTTCTGGCGGAGACTTTCGGAGCTTTTGTCGCTGTTTGGCATGCTGGCCTCGACTGGGGTCTCGTCGGTGCAGAACCCTGGGCGATGATACTCCTCAGTCTTTTCGTTTTCTTTTTGGCAAGGTCAAACGCCATGAACGCCGGTTTCATGTGGGCTATATGGAAGGGTCGCGCCCCAGTTATCCTGGATGATTTTGGCATTTCAAATTTTGATACCCGCTACACGGTCGATCAAGATAGCGTCGAGGCCATAGAAGTGCATCAAGCGGAGGCGTGGCATTTTACGCATATTTCCAAGCCTGCAGCCGTGGGGCGATTTGTAATCTGGAAACGAGCAAACCGAAGGCTGTTTTTCGTTCCCATGCCAACATCCGAAGACGCGAAACGCCTTGTGAAGAGGCTGAACGCAAAAAGGCAAGCCCCGAGCTCGAGCGGGTTCGATCCCAAAAACGCGCCCGCAACTGCTCAGTACCAAGAGATCTCGGCCAATGAGGCGTTTCGAGTGTTGAGCAAACTGTCTGCAAAACTGGGTACGCCCTGCCCGGATTGGCTGGGCTCAATGTTTAGCTATTTGGGCTTCGTATGGCTTGCAGGTCTTTCGGCCTTTCTGCTGTTTGCGTTATTGACCGGAGGAGTGCTGGACGCAGGCTTTCCCTTGTTCAACCAGATTGGTATGGCCTTGCTTTTCGTAGCGATGACCGTGTCGGCGGCAGATGCATGGCCTTTTCTGCCAAAACTGCGCCATCTTCACTACTTCCGGCATGGACTGTTGCGCGGCTTCGATTGGGGACCGACGGCCGTGAGTTGCGACAAGGCGGCCATTGAAATCTGGCGCGAAGGCAAACGATTGCGCCTTGATTGGTCTGCGGTGCGTGCTGTTCACAACGAAAATGACCTGACCATTATCGAGACGAGAGATGATCAGTTGCATGTTGTTCCGGAGATACCCTCTGCAGCAAATCTTCTTTCCGCCTACAGAGTCTCTCAGGGGCTGGGTCCGTGGGCAGACACCAAACGCACGGCCGAGCCGAAAGTTGAGAAAAAAAAGTGGTGGCAATCCACATTCGCCAACATTGCAATTTGGGTCATCGTCTTTCTTGTCATATTGGGCTTACTAAATTTGATCGGTGCCAAACCTGCGTCAGCGGAACTGTTACGCGATAAAAACCTACCTGAGTGGTATGAGGAAGTTTCTCAGAAAGACCGAGAAACGGCTTTGCAGGCTGACACATCCATAAACCTCCCCATTCACGACGAAAAGATCAGGGTCGAAGACACCGGATACCAGAGGGTCAGGCAGAGCTTTTTTGCCGTGCATGATCGCTCCTCGTTGGAACTCTATGGCGAAGTGCAGTTGATGGTGGACCCCAATTTCGAACGTGCCACTCTTCACCGCCTGCAGATCCACCGGGACGGCAGAATAGTGGACCAACTCGATCTGCCGTTTGAAGAACTCAGGCGTGAGCCCGAGCTTAACTCGGGCGTGATGCTGGGCGACATCGAGTATTTTGGCCAGATCGCCGATCTTCGAGTCGGCGATACCGTCGAGATGATCTGGTCGACGACAGCCACCACACCCGTTTTCCCGGACCAGTTTCACTATCGTTCAGACGGGCTCAGAGATTGGGGGTGGGAGCGGAGACGCACGTCCATAGACTTGCCCGCTGCAACGCGTTTTGGACTGAACCACACGGATGAGTTCGATGTGCAGCGTGACGAGGGTGCCGACAGGACGATCTTACGGTGGGAACTGGGAAAGGCTGAAGAAGACGACCGAAACACGCGCGCCGCGGATGATTGGGACGTCTCGAACGATGGGCTGCAACTCTCAACCTTTCAGAATTGGTCTCAGATCGTCCAGGGGTTGACCGGTGACTATCGGGCCAGACCCGACTTGCTGCCCGATGATCTGGTCAAGCTGCTCGATGACATGCAGGCGCAGTCCGAAGACCGGCAATGGCGCGCAACGCAAGCTTTGCGTCTGGTGCAGGATCGGGTCCGGTATTTCAGTGTCTCGATTGGCGAAGGCGGCTGGATACCCCGATCCCCAGACGAAGTCTGGTCAAGCGCCTATGGCGACTGCAAGGACAAGGCGCTTCTTCTGATTTCCATGCTGGCACATCTGCAGATCGAGGCCGATGTCGTCCTCGTTGATCACGACATGGGGCCTGCATTGCCGCGCATGTTGCCTTCTCCGTTTGTCTTCGATCATGCCATTGTACGTGTCCGCGATCCGCAAGGTGACTGGTTTGTTGACGCAACCGATCTGTTGCAAGGCGGTGTAGGTCGTGAGATTCCGCTGAGAGATTTCGCCTGGGGGCTGCCTTTGGCAGAGGACAGCACCGAGCTTGTTGAAATTGTAAGGCATTTTTCAGACGAACCGACCCGAGAGACTGTGCAGGAATTTGTATTCCTGGATGACAGCCCGAATGCAGCAGTGCTTAGCGTCACAGACACATGGCGGGGCGTGGAAGCGGACAACATGCGCTGGCGTTATGACGGCGAGGATATGGACGACCGGCGCAAGCAATATGAAAAGTGGTACGCCAAACGGTTTCCCGGCGCCACGCACGCGGATGAGATGATCATCGAGGATGATCTCGACGCCAACGTGTTCAGGCTGGTCCAGCACTACACGTTGCCTCGCGAGGGGTTTGAGGAAAAAGACCTTTGGAACAAGCTGAACCACTATGGCTACGCCATTTCGGGCGAACTTCATGAGCTTGATGATGACGAAGTGCTTGAAGGGCATTCCCGCGTAAACACCCCGATGCATAACGTCCACAGGATCGTTATGCGCAATGTTCCGGCCCCTTTGAAAAAGCCCAACGCGCTTGGGTTCGAAAATGACTTCATCAAATTCACGACCGGTGGCGAGTGGAATGAGGCCGAGGCAACCTGGACATATCAATGGGACCTCAAAACGAAGGAAACAACACTCAAGCCGGGTGACGAAGACGCCTGGAGAGAGGGTGAAGACTATGTCGACGATAATGATGCTTATTACGTCTACCTGCATCGTCGGCTGTTCGAAGTCGTGGAAAATAAGCCGATCTACATGGGGTTGAATGCGACGCAGCTAATGGTCTTTCCGGTGTTCCTGCTGATCGCAGTACTTATGGTCTTGTTCTTCCGGCAGGGAATACGTGCGGAGGTGCGTGCGGCAACAGCCAAACAGGAAGAGAGGGCTGAATAAGTACATATCAACGGTTTTGTTACAGAGATTTGAGCCGGTTGAGTTGTTTCAGCAATCGTTTGTGTGACAGGTGGCGAGCTCAGCGGACTGCTGAAATGGGCAGTGTCCAGGTGTGAGTTGGCCCTTGCGGATCATGTGCGAGACTTCTATCCCGTCGAGCGTTGTCGCCGCTGAAGCAAAGGCCTTGAATCCCAGCATTGGCCGCGTGCGTCTCTTGATGAAACGGTGGCCCTGTTCCACAATATCGTTCAAGTATTTCCGCCTCACCATCTCAGTTGGGATTGGGCAGCCAAAGTCTTTGAGCATTTTGTTAATGGCCTTGATGCCGGTGGTTTCGGCACTGCGCTTGTTGATCACAATCTTCCTTGGCAATCCATTGACCTCGAACATGCTGGCGAAGACCTTGGTGGCGGCTGGTTTGTTTCGATGCCGTGAAAGCATGAAATCAAGGGTCTTGCCGTGCTCGTCGACCGCTCGGTGGAGATAGATCCACGCACCTTTCACCTTTATGTAAGTTTCGTCCATTCTCCACGAACGATCACATGGCCCTTTGCGGCGACGCGCCGCCTCGGCAATTGCACCAGAGTACCGTGTTACCCACCGGTTTAGCGTGGTGTGGTCCACTGGGAGACGACGTTCGGTTATGATTTCTACCAAATCCCGGTAAGACACACGGTATCGGACATAGAAAAACACCGTGAACAGGATCACATCCTTCGGATATTGTGCGCCTTTGAAGGAGATCATGAACTGACCTTCGGCTAAATTATCGCCGCCATTCACTCTCAGTGCCGTCAGCGTCAATGGCAAAAAGCTTGCAACAGATCCCGGCTACCCCATCAGCACATTCTCGGATCGAGCGCTGTGATCGACAGGTTCGTGACAGGTTTATCTTCTACAGTTCACAAACGAACAACCAGCTACGTTGATAGTGCTGGTTTAGGGAGGATATTATGACAACACTCAAACTGGGCCGTCGCGCCCTAATTGTGGCCGTGGCTGCTATTGGTCTTACTGGACCTGCACTGTCCGAAGAGAAGGTGGTTGACAGCATCCACTTTCTTATCCCCGGCGGTGCTGGCGGCGGTTGGGATGGAACCGCACGTGGCACCGGAGAGGCGTTGACAAATGCAGGTCTCGTCGGAACCGCATCTTACGAAAATATGTCTGGCGGTGGCGGTGGCAAGGCCATCGGTTTTCTGATTGAAAACGCCGAAAGCAACCACGGCACGCTGATGGTGAATTCGACGCCAATCGTGATCCGCTCGCTGACCGGTGTGTTCCCGCATAATTTCCGTGATCTGACCCTGGTGTCGGGAACTATCGGGGACTATGCGGCCATCGTGGTTGGCAAGGACAGCCCGATCAACTCGATGGATGATCTATTGGCCGCATTTGACGCCGATCCGGGTGCGACCGCGATCGGTGGCGGTTCGGTTCCGGGCGGCATGGACCATCTGGTCGCGGCCATGGTGATGGAAGCGGCTGGCAAAGACGCGCTGAGCGTCAAGTACATCCCCTACGATGCCGGTGGCAAAGCCATGGCGGCCCTGCTGTCTGGCGAGATTGCCGCCTTGTCGACGGGCTTCTCGGAAGCTGTCGATCTGGCCAATCAGGGTGAGGTGAAGATTATTGGTGTTACCGCAGAGGAGCGCGTGGATGCGGCCCCTGATGCGCAGACCATGAAAGAGCAGGGCATCGATACCACTTTCGTCAACTGGCGTGGGTTCTTTGGAGCTCCGGGTCTGCCCGAAGACAAATTGGTGGCCTACCAGGAAGCCATTACAAAGATGTATGACACCCCCGAATGGGAAGAAGTGCGAGCCCGCAACGGCTGGGTGAACATTCACAACTCGGGCGCTGATTTCGAATCTTTCCTTGAAGATCAGGAAAAGCAGATCAGCGATCTGATGAAGAAACTTGGCTTTCTCTAAAGGCACCATCGGCAGAGCGGTTCACCGCTCTGCCCCAAAACACAAACTGAAATGGGAGGGGACACGATGGCGCTGGATCGCTGGATCGCGCTTGTTCTGCTGGGAATTTGCCTAACCTACGGTTATGCGGCCTGGTTTACGATGGACGGCAGCCTGCCCCCTTTCATGCAAAGGAATCCCATTTGGCCAAGCACCTTCCCCAAGGTTCTGTCCATACTGGGGATCATCGCTTCGGCAATCATCCTGTTGGGACTTGAAGAAAGCAAGTTGAAAGAGGCGGATATCGATTACCGCCGTCTGGGTGAGTACCATCTGGGTCAGGCGATTGCGCTGCTGGCGTTGATGGTCGTTTACGCACTGTGTCTGCGCCCGGTTGGCTTTCTGATCGCCACCTCAGCCTTCTTGATCACTGGGTCCTACATTCTGGGTGAGCGCAAGTGGCACGTCATGGTGCCCGTCGCCCTGATTGCCGCCGGGTTCGTTTGGTATCTGGTTCAGGAAGTTCTTGGAATTTACATGCGCCCGCTGCCGGGCATTTTCGGAGGCTGACATGCTTGAAGGATTGCTCATTGGCCTGCAAACGGCATTCTCTCTCCAAAATCTTCTTATGGTCGTGGCTGGCTGCCTGATCGGCACGTTTATCGGTATGCTACCGGGGCTTGGCCCGATGTCGATCATTGCGATCATGATCCCGGTTGCAATTTCAATGGGCGATCCCTCGGCTGCGCTGATCCTGCTGGCGGGCGTCTATTATGGCGCGATTTTCGGGGGGTCGACGTCGTCCATCCTGCTCAATGCGCCGGGGGTCGCAGGCACCGTGGCCTCAAGCTTTGATGGCTATCCTATGGCCCAGCAAGGTAAGGCCGGCAAGGCGCTGACCATCGCCGCTATTGCCAGTTTCGCCGGTGGTACCTTGGGTGCGATCCTGCTTATGGTGTTTGCACCGGCCCTGTCTTCCGTTGCTTTGCTGTTTCATTCTGCCGAGTATTTCGCGCTGATGGTCGTGGGTCTCTCGGCCATCGCAGCCTTCGCAGGCTCGGGACAGGTAGCTAAGGCGTTGATCATGACCATATTGGGCCTGATCATGGCGACCGTTGGCGAAGGCGCTTTGTTCAACCTGCCGCGCTTCACCATGGGTATCATGGACCTGCAATCGGGCTTCGGCTTCATCACGCTGGCGATGGCGATGTTCGCGCTGCCAGAGGCCTTGTTTCTTGTCCTGAAGCCCAAGGATCTGAAAGGTGATGACGGTGATATCAAGGATTTGCGCATCTCAAGGGATGAAGCGAAAGCCATCGCTCCGGTTGTTGGTCGCCAGTCCGCGCAAGGCTTTTTCATCGGCGTGCTGCCGGGGGCGGGGGCAACAATTGCCAGCTTCCTTGGCTATGCGGTGGAACGCAATATCGCCCCGAAGGAAGAACAGGAAGAGTTTGGCAAAGGCTCGATCAAAGGTCTTGCCGCACCTGAGGCCGCCAACAACGCTGCGTGTACCGGGTCTTTTGTTCCGCTGCTGACTTTGGGTATTCCCGGATCCGGCACCACGGCTATCCTGCTGGGTGCGCTGATCGCCCTGAATGTCACGCCTGGCCCGCGCCTGATGGTGGACGAGCCTCAGATCTTCTGGGCGGTGATCATGTCAATGTTCATCGGCAACCTCGTTCTGTTGATCCTGAATCTGCCGCTGATCCCTTACATCGCCAAAGTACTTGCCGTTCCGCGCAATTTTCTGATCCCGTTTATCCTGTTCTTCACCCTGATGGGGGCTTACATCGGCCAGAATAACGCCACTGAGCTACTGATACTGGTCGGATTCGGGGTTTGCGCAACAGCGTTAAAGTTTGCGGATTATCCCCTGGCACCACTGCTGATCGGTTTCATCCTCGGCGGGATGATGGAGGACAACTTCGCGCGCTCCATGCAGCTCTATGATGGTATCGGCTTCATCTGGGAACGCCCGATGACTTTGGGTCTGCTTCTGATCGCCGTCCTTCTGGTACTACTGCCCAGTTACCGCGCACGCCGGGCCAGAGCCCGCGCGGACGGGATTGCAGATGGAGATTAAGAACGCATAGCAAAAGTGCATTGTAGCACCAAGACATAAAGACTGAGTTACCCTCGAAATTCGGACACAGACGTAAGCCACGATGTGTTGTCTGTTGATTTTCAGCAAAAACGAAATTAGGCCCGGGGTGCATAGCCAGTATCGATTGGTATCGGACAACCAAAGCTTTTCAGCATCTTGTTGATGGACTCGATCCCGGCTGTGTTCGCACCGCTTTTGTCGGTGACGATCTTACGTGGCAGCCCGTTGATCTCGAACGCGCGGGTGAAGAACCTCGTTGCCGCGGCTTTGCTCCGGTGTTTGGACAGCATAAAGTCAAGCGTTTTGCCGAACTTATCAATGGCACGATAAAGGTAAATCCATTCGCCCTTCACTTTCACATAAGTCTCATCCATGCGCCAAGAACGATCCGCAGCACGTTTTCGATATCACGCCGCCTCAGCCATCAGAACGGTATATTTATCCACCCAGCGGTTCAGCGTCGCATGGTCCAGGTCAACACCGCGTTCGGCCATGATTCTTCAAGATCACGGTATGACACGCCGTATCGAAGGTAGAAGAAGACTGCGTGCAGGATCACGTTCTTTGAAAAAAATGTGCACCTTTGAACGAAATCGTCATCGTCTGCTCTTGTCCTATCTGAGCGCGGGTTATCAAAACCGCGGTCGAAGCGACAGTTGGGAGCAGATCTCGCGACAGAACCCTGGAAATCTGCCCGACTACAATACCCGGTGGCCAGACAGCGGGTCCGAAGCAATCTCTACATCCAGCGGCCGCAGTTGGGCATTCAGTGCTAGCCGTCTGAGGCATTCGCAGCTGAGTGAACAATGGACAGGCTGAGGACGTGGTTCTTTAAGCGCACCAAATGGCCGGTAATGTTGGGGGCGCCATGTGTTTGGGCCACAAACGACGTCTGATCCTGCGCCATGGTGACCCGCATGTCGGTGAACTCGATCAACGTTCGGGTCAGGGGGTAGATGGCCTTGTAGGCGCTTTCCTTGGCGCAGAAGATCGATTTGACCAACGCGCCGCGTTCAGACGTGGGTTGTGCCTCAAGCCAATCGCGCTCGGCGCGGGTGAGAATGATGTCGTGCATTTCAGACGGCACGGCTGTGTCCGGCTCGATGTCGATGCCAAGGCCTTGCAGCATCTCTTGGTGAGCGACGGTTGCGATGCACAACTCGGTGCAATGGGTGATCGACCCGACAATGCCGGGGGGCCAGACAGGGCTACGGTCGGGGGCGCTGGGAATAGCCGTTGGCGGATGGCCGATCTGGGCCAGGGCTGCCCTGGCTGCGACCCGCCCGGCGGTGAACTCAAGTTTACGCAGCGGGATGGCGCGTGCGACGACGGGTTTTTCTTCGGGCAGAAGCGTCCCGCCCGGATCGGCAGGATCGGTGACGGCGATCCCGACACCTGCACCCAGGATCCGGCGCAGGGGGGCGATGATCGCCGCCGGGTCCGTCATGCAGAGGGTTGACGTCGCGATCGCATCTGACGGCGGCGGGCCATGGCGTCGCTGCGCTCGGCGGCGCGTTCGGCCTTGGCGGCGGCGACCTCTTCGGGGTTTTCCGTAGGTTCTGGCCCTCCGGTCTTCTGATCCACCACTTCGGTAAGCGCTGACAGGGTGGGGCAGCGGAAGATGTCGGTGATGCTGAGCGATGGAACCTCAAGCTCGGTGCGAATCTCTCGATGGGCCTGTACGGCCAGCAGGGAATGCCCGCCGAGATCAAAGAAACTGTCGCGCCCGGAGATGCCGGTGACGCCCAGAATGCGCTCCCAGATCGCGGCAATCTTTTGTTGATTGCTGCCGCCAGCGGTGGGCTGCGTGGTTGCAGGGGTGCTGATCCGGCGCGGGGCCGGGGCGGGCAGGGCCTTGCGGTCGATTTTTTTGTTCGGCGTCAGCGGGAACTGTTCCAGCGTGACAAAATGGGCGGGGACCATGAAATCAGGTAGTTGCGCCGACAGCGCCTCTTTCAATGCTGTCTCAATCACGGGCGCATCGGTGACCATGTAAGCCACCAGTTGCACGACCGAAGGAGTATCCTCACGGGCGATGACGACCGACTGACGGATGCCGGGGCAGGCGTCCAGCAGGCTTTCGATCTCGCCCAGTTCGATCCGGTAGCCGCGCAGTTTGACCTGATGATCGGCACGGCCCAGGAAATCAAGCTTGCCGTCAGTGCGCCAGCGCACCAGATCACCGGTGCGATAGAGCCGCGCGCCGGGCAGGTCCGAGAACGGATCGGTCACAAACCGTTCAGCTGTCAGATCTTCGCGCTGCCAGTAACCGCGCGCAACGCTCGCACCACCGATATAAAGCTCTCCGGCCGAGCCGATGGGAACCGGCTTCATCGCGTCGTCCAGAACATAGACCTGCGTGTTGGCGATCGGGTTGCCGACATTGACCACCCCGGCAACGGGCGCGGCCATCTCGGTGGTCGACCAGATCGTGGTTTCGGTCGGGCCATACATATTCTGGATCCGGGTCTGCGTGATCTTGTTCAACTCGGACACCAGTGCGCCGGGCAGGGCTTCGCCGCCGATCATCATATGGTCCAGATAACCCAGGGCGTAACGCGCCTCGTCATTCATCACCAGCATTTGCGCCATTGAAGGCGTGCATTGCATATGCGTGACCTTGTGGCGGATGATTTGGGCCGCGATGGAATAGTCATTGTCGTCCAGCGCGGTTTCCAGATTGGCCAGCCGCAGCACCTCGGCCAGCGGGCGCAATCCGTCCAGCACCTGCGGAACCGGGATACCGTAGTCGATCAGGCAGGTGATTTCATCGACCCCGATACGCTTGAGCTCTTCGACCCGCTGAAGGCAGTCTTCGACTGTGCCGAACAGTCCCGAATCCTCGAAATAGCGCTGGAACGCGAAATCCAGAATGCCTTCAAGTTCATCCTCGGACAGGCTGCCAAGGTCCAGCTGGAACGGGTTGGTCACGCCCTTGGGTTTCTTGAACGCCGGGAATGCCCAGGCATATTGCTTGATCAGGCCAGCGGCAGCGCGCAGGTAATCCTTCATCGGCTCACGCGCAATCTCGCGCACTGCTTCGCGTTCGTCGCCGACGAACGTGTGCAGCATCAGCGTGACCTTAAAGTCTTTCGGATCGTATCCGGCTTCGCGCAGCGCCTGGTGGTAGATGCCTATCTTGTCCGACACCTCTTCGATGCTCTGGCCCAGAAGGTGGGTCAGGACGTTCGCGCCAATCGCGCCAGCCTCGCGCCATGTATCGGGGTTGCCGGCGGTGGTGACCCAGATCGGCAGGGTTTTTGACACCGGCCGCGGTTGCGTTACGACGCCGTGCATGTCGCCCGACTTGGTGGGGAACTCGACCGTTTCCCCGGCCCAAAGCTGGCGCAGGGTGGCGATGGATTCAAGCATCGCCGGTTTATTGTTAGGCGGTGTGTTTTCGGGCCGCAGCACAAAATCGTCCGGCTGCCAGCCTGACGCGATCGCCAGCCCGGCGCGCCCGTTGGTCAGGTTGTCAATCACCGCCCATTCTTCGGCAATACGCGCGGTGTGGTGCAGCGGGGCCACGCAGCTTCCTGCGCGCACGCTGATATTTTGCGTAACGGCAGCCACGGCCGCACCGGTGACCGACGGGTTGGGGTAGGGGCCGCCGAAGGCGTGAAAGTGCCGCTCGGGCGTCCAGACGGCGCAGAACCCGTTCTGGTCGGCGAACTGCGCGCCCTCCAGCAACAGTTTGTACTTGTCGCGCCCGATGCCATCGTCGTTGCCCCAGTAGAACAGGCTGAATTCCATCCCGCGGCCGGTGATCGCTTTGGAATAATCCGCGTCGCCCGCGACCAGAGTGCGGTTTTCATCGTCGCTGAGCACGATCTTGAAGCCGCGGGCCAGCGTCCAGAACAGCTCGAGCACCGAGATGTCGAAGGACAGGCTGGTGACGGCGAGCCACACGCCCGGAGGATCATGGCGGATGCGCCCGTCCATGCCGGTGAAGAAGTTCGACACATTGCGGTGTTCGATCATCACACCTTTGGGGCGACCTGTCGAACCGGATGTGTAGATCAGATAGGCCAGATCATCCGCGCTGACGCCGCTGTCGATGTTGTCGGTCGCAGCGGCGGCGATGCGGGGATCGCTGTCCAGTTCCAGAACCTGCGCCTTGTGTGGAGGCAGGTCGGCGGCGAGGCTTGAATCGGTAAGGACAACCGCGGCACCGCTGTCCTCAAGATAGAGCGCCACGCGATCTGCAGGGTAGGCCGGGTCAACGGGAACATAAGCACCGCCTGCCTTCAGAGCCGCCAGCGCACCGATCAGCAGGGCGGGCGAGCGGCGGGTATGGACACCGACCAGCACGCCCGGTTTGACGCCCATGTCGCGCAGCACATGCGCCACGCGGTTGGCGGCCGCGTTCAGATCGGCATAGCTGTAGACGATGTTTTCAAACACCAGCGCTTCGGCGTCAGGGGTGCGGGTGGCCTGTGCCTCGAACAGCTGATGCACACATGAGGTCTGGTCGTAATCCGTTGCGGTGGCGTTCCAGTCCAGCACAATCTGCTGCCGTTCGGGTTCGGGCAGGATGGGCAGGTCGGTGACGGGACGCTCGGCCATGCCGGGTTCGGCCAGCGCGGCCAGCAGGCTTTCCAGCCGGGCCGAGAACAGGCGTTGCGCGGTTTCTTCCACATGGCCACTATCGGCGATCAGGATCACCTGATCCCCGTTTTGCGCCAAAGTCAGACTGGTGCCCGGAACCAGCCCTGATGCGACCGAGCTGGTGATGCCGATCTGCGGCGTCTGAACCGGGTTCGGAACGCGCGCTGGAAGATCGCAGGCAAACGGCCCGCGCACCTGAGCGTTGGCGCGTTCAGCATCGAATTTGGCGCAGGAGGCTGCAAAATTACTGCCCGTGCCGAACCGCACCGGGACCCACGGCGACAGGTGGGAGCTCTCATCCGGCATCTGTTGCGCAAGATCAATCGTGTCGCTGTCGGCCAGACGGCAGAACAGTGCGGCCAGCGCACCGTTGATCTGCGCCTCGGTCACGCCCGAGGGGACGTGCAGCGTCTGCATCCGGGGCGCACCGGATGCGGCTGAGATGTCGATCATCGGAATATCGGGATGGCTGAGCCGCTCCAGATCGGCCCGCCATCCGGGCTCCGAGGCCAGCGTCGAGGCCAGCTCTTTGCTCAGCGCCGCAGCTTCATCGACCGACGGGGACGCCAGGGCTTTGCTGCCATTTGTGACCGCTTCTGCCGAGACCGCCGCGCCGAAGCAATCGCGGAATCCGCTCAGCGTCACCGCACCGTCGGCTGTGGCGATGGTCAGGCTGTCTTCGGTGCGCGACAGGATGGTGCCGGGGGCCTCGGTGGTGTCAGCCTCGGCCAGTTCGGCCTTGCCGACCAGCCAGATGCGACCGCCGCGTTCCAGCTTGGGGCAGCTCAGCGGGTTCCAGTATTCGCCATGATCCAGCGCTCGGATCAGCGTCGTAATCTCTTGCGCCGATTTGGTGAAATCCAGCCGTCCGGCCGCCGCAGGGCGCGCGTCTTTGGCGAAATAGCTGCGCAGGCTCAAGTCTTGTTTGGTCAGCGCGGGCTGATCGCTCGCCAGCGCGGCAATCACCTCGGGGAAGCTATCGATGGCAGCGGCATAGCATTTGGTGTTCAGCGTCAGCGCCGTTTCGCTGGCGTCGATATCGAACATGCGTTGGGCAATGATGTCGCCTTCGTCCACGCCGCCTGAAATCATGTGCCACGTGATGCCGTGCCGGGCCTCGCCATTCAGGATCGACCAGACCGGAGCGTTCAGCCCCGCATAGCGCGGCAGCGGGCCGTCGTGGAAGTTCACCGCCCCTCGGGCCGCGCGATCAAGCAGAGATTGCGGCAACAGATCCAGATTGGCGATGCTGAGAAGCCAATCGAACGCCATGTCGCCCAGCCGGTCCGCCAGATCTTTGCCAGGGGCGTGAACGGGCAGCCCCTCGGCCTCGGCCCATGCGCGGACGTCATCATTTCGTGTCACCACCCCCTGAACGCCATGGCCCGCCTCGCGCAGCATGGTTCCACATTGAATCACAAGGGATTCGTGGCCGATCAAAAGCGTGGTAAAGGACATCATTACTCTCCAACAACAGGTTCGGGGGCGCTGACGGGCTTGTTACGACCCAGAACTGCGCGAAATAGCGCACGGGTATCGTGCCAGAGCAGGGTCAGCAGAAAATAGGGTGAAACGCCGCGTTCCTTGCGGGTGATCAAGCACCGCAGCCAATGCAGGAACCCCGCAGTCAGATGCGCCAGCGTGGCCCCGGCGGCGTAAAGCGCGCCGTGATTTTTCACGAAGTAATGCAGCCGGGAATCGTACCAATAACCGGGCACGCGCTTCCACGTCTTCATGCCCGTCGAGGCCGATCCGATATGCATGACCTCGCTGCTGCGCACATAATCCGTGCGATAGCCTGCAAGGGCGGCCCGACGGCACAGGTCGGTTTCCTCGAAATAGAGAAAGAAGGTTTCGTCAAACAGCCCGATCTCGGACAACACACTGTCGCGCATCATCAGGCTGGCCCCGGCCAGCCAGTCTACGGGCTGTGTCTCGGTCGGGATCGGGATAGGAACGGCCTTATGACCCAGCAGCTTGGTGACGGGTCCGAAGTTGATCGCGCCTTCGAATTCGCTGGCGATAGTCGGAAAGCGGAAGCTGGTCAGGTGCGGCTCGCCATCATCGCCATAGATATAGCTGCCTGCGAAACCGGCCTGAGGCGTGGTTTCCAGGTGGTTCAGCAGGATACGGATCGCATCGGGGGCCGGGAAGGCGTCCGAGTTCACGATATAGCAGTAATCGGGCCGCGTGCCGTCGCTCAGCCCTGCGCGGATGCCCACGTTGTTGCCCGCACCAAAGCCGCCATTGTGACCCGACTGGATCACCCGGACGCGCGCGTCTTCGTCCCAGCCCTGTTTGGTCACATGGGCCGAGATGGCCTCGAACGACCCGTCCTGCGAGTCGTTGTCGACGATGATGATCTCGCCCCGGATGCCGTCCATCGCCGCGCGCACTGCTTCGGCCGCGCGCAGGGTCATGTCGGCGGTCTTGTAGTTCAGCAGAACGGTCAGGATGCAGGGGTCAGACATTTTCTCTCCGCCTCATCCAGGCATCGTTTCATACGCGAGGCAAGGACGCGCACATTTGGTTCCAGTACCATCGAGTCATGGTCACCCGGCACCTCGAACACCTCGATCTTCGGGGCCCATGGAGTCCAGTCATTGTCGGGTGTGATGTAGTCGCGTTCATGATTGACCAGACGGTCCGGGGCGACCTTCCATTTCGCTACCAACGGCGGACGGAACAGGGTCAGCGGGCCGGCCCACGGTTTCAGCGGGTAAGAGCCGACGCTTTCCAGAAACGCCTCTTCGATGGCGGCGTTGTGGAATTGTTGGCCTTCGGCGACCGGTTCGCCGTCCGAGTTGCGCTTTTCCATCTCCCACGCGATCCGCTTTTTGGCCCACTCGACCGGGTAGCCCGGGCCGCGTTCGCGCAGTTCCAGCAGCTGGATCATGATCCGGTCGCGTTTGCTGACAGAGGGTCGCACCGGTAGCGGGGTGTCGAGCATCACCAGCGCGCTGACCTCTTCGCCAGCGGCGGTCAATTGCTGCGCGATCTCGTAGGCGGTGATGCCACCGCCCGAGAAGCCGCCCAGCATGTACGGCCCTTTCGGCTGCACCTGCCGCATCTCAGAAATGTAGTCCCGAGCGGCTTCTTGCAGGTCGCGGTGGGGATCCTCGTCCCCGAACAGACCACGCGCCTGCAGACCATAGAAGGGCCGGTCGGCGCCGATCAGATGCGCCAGATGGCGCAGGTTCAGCACATTGCCGAACATGCCTGCCACAAGGAAGAACGGCGTTTTGGGTCCGCCCTCGCCAGAGTGCATCGGTACAAGATGCGTGAACCGCCGTTCTGGGGTTGCCGGGGCAGCAGCTGGTGCATCGCCACCGCCGCCTTCGGTTGGAACACCGCGCGCGGCGATCAGTTCGGCGCATTTGCGGATGGTCGGCGCTTCGAACAGGACCGAGATCGGGAAGTCCACGTTATAGGTTTTGCGGATTTGCGCGAAAAGGCGCACGGCGATCAGAGAATGACCGCCAAGGTCGAAGAAGCTGTCTTCGACCCCGATCTGATCGACGCCTAGCAGTTCCTGCCAGAACCCGGCCAGCCGGATTTCGATATCGTTTTCTGGGGCCACATAATCCGAGTCGAGCTCTGGCCGTTCGAATTTCTGCTCGTACCCTGCAGCATCCGCTGTGCTTTCGCCCGCCTGTGCGACAAGGCCGTTCAGATCGAGCGAGGACAGGATGACTTGCGATTGCCTTGCAGCCAGCGCGCGGAAGAACAGGTCGGCCCCTTCGCTGGCCAGAATACCCTGCGACAGGTTGTGGCGCAGCCGTTCCTCGGCCGGTGACAGCGGGGCCGGAGTGTCCAGTTCACTGGTCTGCGCGGCCGGAGCCTCGGACGCGGCAAACCCGGCGGCCTCTTCCATGCGGCGGATCGAGAAACCCTCGACCTCGACGCAGACAGTTCCGTCCGGGGCTGCAATTGTGACATCGAAACTGGCGGTTTCGCCATCTGCACGATTGTCGCCAGCGTTGCGCACCCAGCTGACGATTTCCGCGGGCAGGGGTTGGTGAACACGGACGGACCGGTAGGAGACCGGCACCCACAAGTGGGTCGGCTCATAGCCTTCGATCAGCGCCATGGCCCAGCCGGTTGCCAGATCCATCAGGCCGGGATGCAGGCGATATCCAGCATCAAGATCGCCGCGCAGATCATACGTCAGGGCCAGATGCGCAAGGCCTTCGCCCTGCCCAAGCGCGGTCGAGGTCAGAACGCGCCAGCGCGGGCCAAAGGCCAGATGCGCCTCTTGGCTGGACCGCAGGCGCCCGCCTTCCGGCGCTTGCCGCGGATCGGAACAGCGCGCGGCGATTGCGGCGATATCGACAGGGTCGGGCGTGGGCAGCGGCAGCAGAGACAGGCTGGCCTGCGCATTCATGTCAAAGCCGTCGCCGTCGGCAGCGCTTTCGACAACCAGATCATATCCGACATCGCTGCGCGGCAGGCGCAGTTTGACCTGCTGATCCTTGCTGTCCGAAACCGCCAGTGGGCGCAGGAAATACAGATCCCTGATCTCGAACGGAGTGACCTCACCCTGCGCGTCCATCGCCTGCGCGGCCAGTTCAAGATAACCGGTGCCGGGGATCAGTGCATCACCCGCCTTGGTGCGGTGATCGTTCAGGAACCAACGATCCTTTGCGTTGTAGGTCGCTGTGAACAACCGGTTGCCCGCTGTATCGAACGTGGCCTCATCCAGCATCGGAACGTGCGCGGGTTCGGTCGGGGGTGGTGTGCCGCCGGTTCGTGCTTCCATCGCGTCTGCAGCCATGCCGACATCGGACCAGATGCCCCAGTTGATCGCCAGCACCTGCGTCTTGTCCCCGGCGCGCGCCCGGGCGTAAGCGTTGAGGTATTCATTTGCCGCCACGTAGTCGACCTGACCAATCGGAGCCGTTGCGGTCGACGTCGAGGAGAACAGAACTAACCAGTCGAGCGTTCCATCAGGGAACAATTGGTCGATGACCTGTGTGCCGTGGAGTTTCGGGGTAAAGACGTCTTCGATCTCCATCATCGACTTGGTCATGATGGGGGCGTCGGCGATCAGCCCGGCGGCGTGGATGACACCGTTGATTTGGCCAAACTCTGCGGTCACCTGATCCATTGCGGCGCGCATATCCTCGACATTCGAGACATCGGCGCTGATCGACAGGACCTTACCGCCCGAAGCCTCCAACGCTTCTATCGCGCGGATGCGGCGGGCCGTGCTGTCTTGCGGCGCACTGTTCTGCAGAATACGGGGCCATTGGTCACGGGGCGGCAGTGCGCCGCGTGAAACCAGAACGATGTTTGCCTTGCACCGATTGATGAGCGCGTTGGCTAGTGTCAGGCCAATGCCACCAAACCCGCCGGTGATCATATAGGTGCCGCCATCGCGCAGAGGCAGGTCCTGAGGCATCGGATCGGGCAGGGTCCGGGCGCGGTATTGCTGCGCCATCCGCTTGCCGCCGCGCAGGGCCGCCGTCCAGTTGCCCGGGGCGGCCAGCAGGTCTTCGAGCACCTGATCAGCCAATTCGGGCGACGGGGCTGGGGCTTTGCGTTTGCCGTTTTGTTGCGGCAGGTCGACGTCCAGAACGCCACAGGTGATGCCCGGATATTCGCGCGGGATCACGCGGGCAGGGCCGGTAAGCGTGGCCTTTTCGGGATGGGGCAGACCTTCATCCCGAACCTGAAACGCGCCAGAGCTGAGGATGCTGATATGCATCGGGGCCGAGAGGTCCTCTTCCCCGATGGCCTGCGCCAGGAAGAACAGGCTGAAGAAGCCCTGTTCGAGATTGCGGTGGAAGAAGCTGCTGCCGGGGCGGAAGCTTTCGTCCTGTGTCAGCAGCCAGCCATGGACGATCCGGTTGGGAATACGGTCGTTGGCGGCCAGATCGGCAAGCAAGGCCTGATACCCTTCGCGCCCGCGTTCGGGGGCAAGCCGATAGGTGTCGGCATCGATGCGTGTAAACGCATCGCCAGTGGTGACAAGGGTTACAGTATGCCCGGCTTTGCGCAGGCGTTCGACCAACCCGCCGCACAGCCCGGCCTCATCCGCGAAGATCAGCCAGTTTTCCCGCGTGCTGTCTGACAGATCGCCCGAGACATCCACATCGCATTCGGCATATTTCGGTGACCACGCCACGCGATAGCCCCAGTCTTCGGGGTTTTCAGTCCGCATCAGCCATTGCTGCGCGGTGTCAGACTGCACCTTGCCCGGTTCGATGAAATAGGGCGAGCGCTGGAACCGATAGGTCGGCAGCGGCACTCGGTTGCGCCGCGCCTCGCCCCAGATCTGGTCCCAGTCGAACGTGCCACCAAGGGCCCAGACACGGCCCAGCATCGCCATGAAATAGGCATCATCCGCGACGGTATCATCGGGATGACGCAGGCTGCTGATGACCTGATTGGCGTCAACCTTGCCGTGCTGCCCGGTCAGAGAGGCCAGCGCCTTGCCGGGGCCGACCTCGATAAAGATACGCTCAGGGTTTTCTGCCAGCGTACCGATGCAATCCGCAAAATGGACGGTGCCGCGCAGGTGGCCGACCCAGTATTCGGGATCGGTGGCCTCAGCCTCGGTGATCCAGGTGCCGCTGCGGTTTGACGGGAAGGGTATCTTGGGCGCGTTGAGTTCGATTGACCGTAGATAGTCACCGAAATCCTTCAGGATCGGTTCCAGCATCCGCGAATGGGCGGCGATATCGATAAGAATGCGCTGACAGTCGACGTCCTGTTTCGCCAGTCTCTCTTGCAGGTCATCTAGCGCGGCTTGCGGTCCTGTGGCGACGGTTAAACCCGGCGCGTTCACCGCACCCAGATCAAGGTCATCCCCAAGCAACGGGCGCAGTTCGTCCGCGGGTAGAGGCACGCTGAGCATCCCACCTGCGGGCACCGTATCGAACAGTTTCCCGCGCAGATGGACCAGCCCGATGCAATCCTCGAACGACATCACGCCTGCAACGCAGGCGGCGGTGTTCTCGCCCATCGAATGGCCGACCAAGGCCGCCGGTTCCACGCCCCATGCCATCCAAAGCTGCGCCAGCGCATATTCGGTGATCATGATCAGAGGCAATTGCACCGAAGGCGTCTTCAACCGCTCATCCGCCCCGGCCATCTGGTCCGGCTCGGGCAGCCAGATGGCGCGGATGTCATAGTCGAGCTTGGGTTGAAGAATATCCAGCCCCTTATCCATCCAGTCGGCAAAGACCGGCTCGGTCTCATAGAGATCACGCGCCATGCCCGCGTATTGCGCTCCGCCGCCGGGGAACATGAAAACGTGGTCGGGATTGTCCGAGATCACCGTATGGGTGAACACGCGACGCGGGTCGTTTTCTTCCAGCATCGCGGCGGCTTGTTCGTGTGTTTCGGCCACCACAACCCGGCGTTTCTCGAACCCGCGCCGCCCTTGTTTCAGGGTCCAGGCAACGTCGGCAAGGTTCTGGCTGGGGTTCGCGCGCAGATGCGCGGCAAGCGCCTCGGCTCCCTGATCCAGTGCCTTTTTGCTGCGGGCCGAAACTGTCAGCAACTGAAACGGCCAGTCCGAGGGGTCAGACTCTTGCCGCGCGGGTGCCTCCTGCAGGATCGCATGGGCGTTGGTGCCTCCGACGCCCAGAGAGTTCACGCCAGCCCGGCGCGGGCCTTTTTGCGGAACCCAGTCGGTCAGCGTGTCGTTGACCCGGAAGGGGCTGGATTCGAAATCAATGGCCGGGTTGGGCTTTTCGTACCCGAGGCTGGGCGGCAACTGGCGGTGATGCAACGACAGAGACGCCTTGATCAGGCTGGCCACGCCAGCGGCGGTGTCGAGGTGGCCGATATTGGTCTTCACCGACCCCAAGCGGCAGAACCCGGTTTCCTGCGTGGTTTCCGAAAACGCCTTGGTCAGCGCGGCCACTTCGATGGGATCACCCAGATAGGTGCCCGTGCCGTGGCATTCGACATAGTCAATCGTGTCGGCGGTCACGTCCGCCATCATATGCGCCTCAGAGATTGCGGCAGATTGGCCATCGACCGAAGGTGCCAGATAGCCAGCCTTGGCGGCACCGTCATTGTTGATCGCCGTGCCGCGGATGACGGCCCAGATATGGTCTCCGTCCTCGAGCGCATCGGCCAGCCTGCGCAGGACAACAACGCCCGCGCCAGAGCCAAAGACAGTGCCTTGTGCGCGGTGATCGAACGCGTGGCATTGACCATCGGGCGAGAGCACCTCGCCCTCTTTGTAGATATATCCCCGGTTCTGCGGCAGTTCGATGGTGACCCCGCCCGCCAATGCCATATCGCATTCGCCGGTCATCAGTGCCTGCACGGCGTAATGCGCGGCGACCAGCGAGGTCGAACACGCGGTCTGCACGTTGACGCTGGGCCCCTTGAGGTCCAGCACATGGCTGACGCGGGTCGACAGGAAGTCCTTATCGTTGCCCGTATGGCGCAGCAGGAACATGCCCACGTCGTCGACCAGATCGGGGTTCGAGCAGACGTTGAAATAGAAATAGCTGCCCATGCCGCAGCCCGCGAAAACGCCGATGGGTCCGGGAAAGGTCTCGGGCGGGTGGCCGGCGTTTTCCAGCGCTTCCCAGGCGCATTCCAGTAGCTGCCTGTGCTGTGGGTCCATGATGGCGGCTTCTTTGGGTGACAGGCCGAAGAATTCCGCATCGAACCGGTCGAACCCGTCCAGAGGCGCCGCAAAAGGCACATAGTCAGGGCGCTTGAGAAGATGCGGCGCTTCGCCCGAGGCCAGCAAATCCTCATCGCTGATGCGCTGGATCGATTCCACGCCGCTGCGCAGGTTTGACCAGAATGTCTCAACCGAATCGGCGCCGGGCAGATGCGCCGCCATGCCAACGATCGCGATATCGCCGTCCCGGACCGGGTTATCCATTTTCGAACCGTCCATCACCTTAACCGAGCAACCTTTAACCCTATATAACAAAGAACTGACGCGGACACATGCAACCCGGTATCCGAGCTGTGAGCTCATGAGGGCGTGCGATCAGCATGTTTTTTCCAAATGAGAAATGGAACCAATACAACCAGTTTAACGAAGAACGTGCCTGAATTATGACCAAAGAGACAGATTTTGCCTGAGGATCTGATCACCAGATTGCTTATGTCGATAATGGAAACAGTATTCCACATTGCGAGGAATTGTGGTGCCAGCCGAGTTGCCGGGTATCACGTCGCCGACTCCGATGCTGACAGCAGCGGTCGGGAGGTTTCATGGGCGAGAGGGGTAGAGAAATGGGATACTGACACAAAGCACACCTTAAATTCTTGAGGACAAAAACGATTCGGTCCGGATAGTGTGAAAGTAACCCTTCGCCGGGGAGGGTGCCAAGGCGTCACGAACGATTATGCGGTCAGCGGATCAAGGCAATCGCGTCGGCATTCAGCCAGATGGCCAATAGGCCAAGCGCGATTCCCCCCACACCAAAGGCGAAATCATGCAGCGGATCCCAAGCCTTGTGCCGCCGGGCCAGCAGGATCAGCATCGGGAAAACGGCAAGGCCTGCAAGGAACTGTCCCGCAAGGGCACCGATCAGTCCGAACTGGCTGACGCCGATCAGGAAGAAGGCGATTTGTGTCGTGGACCTTGCGACCACATAGAGGCAGAAATTTCGCGAGTCCCCAGCCGCAAGGGCAACCCGGTCGTAGGTCTGCAGAACGATCTGCGGGATCAGGACCACCGAGATCAGGGTCGCGATCCCCCCGGCGGCCATGTAGCGCGGATCGTACAGGATCGACACGATGGCGGGCGCCAGCGCGGCCAGCAGAAGCGTCATGGCCAGCAGGCCGCTGGTGATCGCGCAGCGCATCTTGCGCAACTTGCGGAAGTTCTCGGCGGATTCCGAGGGGGGTTTTTCCCGGTAGAGCGGGATCAGGATACGCCCCAGAACCGACTCGCCCAGCAGAAACGGGAAGCTGGCGATGAAGAAGCCGATGCTGTAAATGCCCAGCATGTCGATGGTCAGGAATTTGCCCAGAATGATGCGGTCGCCCTGGGTCGAGATGAACCCCGCGATCGTGCTGAGGTAGATCCATTTACCAAAGTGGAACAGTTCGCTGACCGACTGTTTTTCCCAGCGAAAACGGTTTTTCTGGCCGCTGAGGAATAGGAAATGAAGGGCCAGCTTGACCGCGCTCGAGGTTATCGCGCCGGCAATCATGACCCAGATCGATTGAAAGAACAGCGCCAGCCCGACCATCAGGATGACCCCGGCGGTTTGCCCCAGAAAATCCAGCAGCATCAGCCGCCCGATCATCAGGTGGCGTCCGGCGGTTTCGACCCGCGTCGGTCGGAAACCGTCGATAAACAGGGTGATCCCCGCAACCGGCAGAAGGACGGCCAGCGAGGGTTCGTTGTAGAAATTCGCCAGCGGAAAAGCCAGCAGACAGGACGCAACCCACAGAATGCCGCCGCGTGCGACCTGCATCGTCCAGGCGGTGTTGAGGAAATCGGGATCGTCGCCGCGCTTGCTTTGCTGGATCGAGGGGCTGATGCCGGCGTCCGAAACCATCGACAGACCCACAAGCACAGCCAGGATCAGGGCGATCAGGCCGAAGGCTTCGGGAAACAGCAACCGCGTCAAGATCAGGTTCGACGCCAGTCGCACCGCCTGTGTCGCGCCGAACCCCAGCAGCGACCAAAGCGAACTGCGCATGGCGCGAGCCTTCAGCCCCAAATCGGACAAACCCAGCTGCTGGCGCCTTAAAATCATGATCCACTAATACCCATACATAACGACAAACTGCCCCCGATTGCTGCTGATCGGAGTACCAGATATCCGAGTTGCGCCCACGCCTAATTTAGCAATCTGGCATTTTTTTGGTGACCGGGCCCCAACCGGTCAGGCGTTTTGCCATGTTGCGCCCTGCCGCTTCGCCGGATAAGAGAAGTCCTTGTGCTGCCCGCTCAGCGGCCGGTGGCTTGTGTTGTTTGTTGAGTGTTTCCAGGTGTTACGATGGATAAGTGTGATCCGGCAGGGGGCGTCAGTCACCCATCAGTTTCGATCCCGTGTCAGGGATCAAATGGTCGCAAAGTAGAAAAATCGGTTCAACAGGGGGTTGCGGCAAGCGGCTTTGGGTCGCAGTCTGGTTGCTGTCGGCAACGACATTAACCGGGTTATTTGTTACATGCCTCAAACTCGCCCTTTTTTGGTGTAGGATACTGCCTGCGCGAGCGTGGATTTTGCTCGTGGTTTTGTGAAATGAGTGAATAGGTTGAATATTCGTACTGGCCATACTTCCGGCAACCATACGACTGGTAGCTCTTTGGATATTTATACGGATCACTTCGGATTGACCGAGCGGCCTTTCTCGCTTGTGCCTGATCCGGGTTTTCTGTTCTGGTCGGATTCGCACCAGCGCGCGTTTACCATGCTGGAATATGGTATTCTGACCCGCGCGCCGATAACGCTGATTACCGGCGAGGTTGGTTCGGGTAAGACAACCCTTGTGCATCAGCTGCTGAAATCGGTCGGCGAAGACGTCAAGATCGGCCTGATTTCCAACGCGCACGGGGACCGGGGCGAACTGCTCCGCTGGGTCCTGATGGCGCTGGATCAGCCCGCACCGGCCGGGGGAACCTATGTCGATCTTTTTGCGGCGTTTCAGGCCTATCTGATCGACCAATATGCGATGGGGCGCCGGGTGATTCTGATTTTCGACGAGGCTCAGAACCTCAGTACGGAATCTTTGGAAGAACTCAGGATGTTCACAAATATCAACTCGAACAAGGACGAGTTGCTGCAACTGGTATTGGTGGGCCAGCCCGAGCTTCTGGATATGATCAGACGTCCCGAGATGCGGCAGTTCGCCCAGCGGGTCGCGTCAAGTTTTCATCTGAACGCGATGGATGCCAGGACGGTTCGAAAATATGTCGGGCACCGGCTGGCCGTGGCGGGGGCGAAACGGAACCTGTTCAGCCGTGCGGCGACCGATCTGGTCTACGAGGCCACCGGCGGGGTGCCCCGGCTGGTCAATCAGCTTTGCGATCTGTCGATGGTCTACGCGTTTACCCGCGGCAACAAGAGCATAATCGGACATACCGTGCAGAAGGTTCTGGACGACGGAGCTTTTTTTGCGGCGCGCCAACCTGAACAAGGAAGCGATTTTCAACTATGATGAGTGAGTTTCGGTTTTATCTGTCGCTGTTTCTCCGGCGGTTTCACTTTCTGGCCCTGATCGTGGTCGGATGCACGGTTGCGGGCCTGGTGCTGGCCTTCACCCTGCCGCCAATCTACCGGGCCGAGGCGCGTCTGGTCGTCGAGTCGCCGCAGATCCCCGGTGAGCTGGCCTCGTCGACCGTGCAGGCCAGCGTCATCGAGATCCTCGAGGTGATCCAGCAGCGTCTGCTGACCCGTACGAAACTGCTGGAACTTTCCGAACGTTTCGATGTCCACGCCGAGCAACCGAACCTGCCTAGCGACGCCATCGTTGAGGATATGGAAGAACGGATTACCATCGAGCTGCCTGTCAACAACTTCAACAACCGTGCGTCTTTTGTGCGGGTGTCGTTCGCCGCACCGACAGGGGAGACCTCGGCGGCGGTGACGAACGAGTTGGTGGCCCAGATTCTGGAACAGAATGTCGAAATGCGCACCAGCGTCACCAGTCAGACGCTCGAGTTCTTCATCGGCGAGGTTGCCCGTCTGGACGATGAACTAGCAGAACAGGGCGCGCTTATTCTTGAGTATCAAGAGGCGAACAAGGATGCGCTGCCGGACAGTCTGGAATATCGGCGCAACCGTCAGTCATCCCTGCAAGAAAGAGTGCTGCAACTGGATCGAGAATTGTCCGGCCTCAGGGATCGCCGCGCGCGGCTGGTCGAGGTTTATGAAAGAACCGGGCGTCCGGATTTTCTGGGGGAAAGCCTGACGCCTGAACAGCGTCAGCTGCGCCAATTGCAGGACGAGCGGGCCTCGGCCAGTGTCATCTATTCGCAGGACCACCCGCGGATCAGATCTCTGGACGCGCAGATTGCGGCGCTTGAGGCGGCCAATATCCGGCTGGGCCTTGGAACCGAGACGGCCCCGAACATTACTGCGTTCGAGTTGCAGTTGGCCGATATCGACGGTCAGATCGAATTCATCGAAGAAGAACGCGCCATCAACGAACGCGAGCTTGAAAAACTGGCCGCGTCCATTGAGGAAACGCCGGGGAACGCCATCACACTGGGTACGCTGGAGCGGGATTATGACAATCTGCGCCTGCAATATGCTCAGGCGACCGCAAGTCTGGCAGAAGCCCGCACCGGCGATCAGATCGAAGCGCAATCGCGCGGGCAGCGTGTGACTGTGACCGAGATGGCGTCGATCCCGCTGGCCCCGGCGGATCCGAACCGGAAGCTCATTGCGTTCTTCGGGCTGGTGGGCGGCCTTGGTCTGGCGACGGTGCTTTTCCTGCTGCTGGAGATACTGAACAATAAAATCCGCAGGCCATCCGAACTTGAGGCGCAGTTCGGCGGTCCTGTTTTTGGCACTGTGCCCTATATCCAGACGACCGAGCAGATCGTGCTGAGGAAAGGGATCGTGGCGATGTCCATACTGGTGCCGGTCGCAGCGATTTGCGGGGTGCTTTATCTTGCGCACATCAATTATGAACCCATTGAAGCCTTTATTTCCATCGTGACCGAAAAGCTGGGGATCGGCGATCCGGCCAACCTGTCGGATAACGGCTGAGAAGGATTACTTATGGAACGTATCCAATCTGCAATTCAGAAAGCCCGCGAAGCCCGTCAGCAGACCGAGCCCGACCCCAAAGGACCGTTTGCGGTCGCGGAACCCGTTGCCCCGGCTTCCAGCGCCGAAGCAACACAGGCAGAGGCCATCGACAAGGCCTGGGCCGAGCTGCCGGCGGTTGAGTTCAAACCCAAAACGCTGAGCCGGGCGCGGATCGTGACGGATCAGGCCAGCCCCAACTCGGGCTCTTTTGACGGGATGCGCACCCGGATGCTGCATGAGATGCGCAAGAACAACTGGCGCCGGGTTGCGGTGACATCGCCGAGCAGCGCTTGCGGCAAGTCGACCCTTTGCCTGAACCTTGCATTTGGTTTGGGCCGGCAGCGCGACATTCGGACCATGCTGATCGATCTCGATATGCGCAAACCGTCGATTGAAAAGATGCTGAACTTCAAGGAGGCTCATAACTTCGCCTCTGCGTTGGCGGATGAATCCCGGCCCGAGGATCATATGTGCTGCTACAAGCAAAAGCTTGCCTTTGCCACCAACCGCCGGCCGGCGCACGATCCGTCCGAGCTGTTGCAGGGTAAAGATGCGGCGCGGGTGATCGACGATCTGGAGGCACGGTATGCTCCGGATATTATGATTTTCGATACACCGCCGTTGTTGACCTGTGACGACACGCTGGCGTTTCTGGATCAGATCGACTGCGTCCTGCTTGTTGCAGCGGCCGAGGCATCGACGGTTGAAGAGATGAAGACCTGCGAGCACGAGATCCGGCAGAAAAGCAATCTGCTGGGCGTGGTGCTTAACAAGTGCCGCTATATGGAACAGCCCTACAACTATGGGTACTGAGCGGAGCGCGCCTGTATGCGGAAACTTCCCTGTGTGACGGTTATCTGCCGCAGCTGTGCGCCGGGGGGCGGCGATGTGGTCTGAGGCCGAACTGAACCAGTTTCGTGACCGGCTGCTTGCGCCTGAAGCCGAACAATTGATCCGCTTCATGGGTCAGAAAAGCATGATGGCGGATGCGGCGGCGTTTGCACCTGTTGCCGCCCCGGTGGCCGAAGGTCTGGGCTGGATCGATGGGCCCGAAGGGCAACTGACCCCGCAGGGTGGCATGGCCGCCGATTCCTGCCGTGAATATGCCTTCTGGCTGGACCGGGACAAGGCGCTGCCGTTCGAGGGGGCGGCACCGCACCTGACGGCCAGCTATTTCAGCAACCGGAAAGTCATGGAAATCGGCGCAGGTATGGGTGCGAACTTGTTGTCGCTATCGGCTGCGGGGGCCGAGGTGTGCGGGATCGAACCGGTTGCGGGCTATCGGCAGATGGGCGCGATATTTGCCGAACGCGAGGGTCTGAAGGCTGCCGATATTCGCGATGGCCAGGCTGAAAAGCTGCCATTTGCCGATGACGAGGTCGATTTGGTTCTTTGTGTGACCTCTCATCAGTATTTTGAGATCCACCAGGCCCTGGCCGAGATATCGCGCATTCTCACCCCCGGAGGAGAGTTGATCATCGTGGGCGGAACCCTGGGCGCGTATGGCTGGTATGAAGCGCCCGCGCTGTTCCGGGGATTGGGGCAGGCAAAGGCCTATACCGTTACCATGGTCAATACGCTCGCCTATACCGTGTCGGGCCGGCGCCTGCTGCGCCCGCCCGGGGCCTATTCGACGTCGCGCCCCATCTATCCAAGCCGCAGCGCAATGCGCCGCTGGCTGGCGGCGGCGGGTTTGACCCAGATATCACCGGAATGCAGCGCAGGGGTCGAGACGTGTTTCCATTACTCGGCGGCGTCGTAAAAGTGGCCACAATACCGGCCCTGTCAGGGTAATGTTTCGAAAAGCAACGTAGAACCGGCGGGGTTTCCAAATTTCTTGAGCGGGTCCTGCGTTAACCTTAGAGTAGAATCGTTTTAGTGAGTTGTTCCAGTCATGCAGGTACTTAGCCACAGAGGTTATTGGCAAACGGCAGAGGAAAAGAACCTGTCGATTGCTTTCAGACGATCGTTCGAAATGGGTTTCGGTACCGAAACGGATCTGCGGGATCTGGCCGGGGCGCTGGTGGTGTCTCATGACCCGCCGGTTGGGGCGTGTATGTCGGCCTCAGAAATGGCCGAGATTCATCGCGAACTTGGGCCGGATCTGACGCTGGCGCTGAACGTTAAGGCGGACGGGCTGACCGATATGACCCGGGATCTGCTGGACGCGTTCTCGATCCGCGATGCTTTTGTCTTTGATATGTCCGTTCCCGACGCGCTGCGCTGGTTGTCCTCGGGCATTCCGGTCTTCACCCGCCACAGCGACGAGGAGATGGACCCCAGCTTCTATGACCGCGCAGCAGGCGTTTGGCTGGATGCGTTTCACTCGGACTGGTGGGGCCCGGATGTGGTCGCGCGCCATCTGGATGCGGGAAAGCGGGTTTGCATCGTCTCGCCCGAACTACATGGCCGCGATCATCGCCCGGTCTGGGAGATGCTGCGTGGTTCCGACATATCGGGTCATGAAAATGCCCTGATTTGCACCGATTATCCTGAACAAGCCAGAGAGTTTTTCGATGACCATTGAAGCCGTAGTATTTGACATGGACGGCGTGCTGATCGACGCCAAAGAGTGGCATTTCCACGCCCTGAACCGGGCGCTGGAACATTTCGGATATGAGATTTCGCGCGCCGATCACCTGTCCACCTTCGACGGGCTGCCGACCCGCGTAAAGCTTGAGATGCTGTCGAAAGAACGCGGCCTGCCGCGTGAATTGCATGGTTTCCTGAACACGTTGAAGCAAAAATTCACGATTGATCAGGTGCATCTGAACTGCAACCCGATCTTCGTGCATGAATACGCGCTGTCGAACCTCAAGGCGCGGGGCTACAAGCTGGGCCTTGCCTCGAACGCGGTACGCAGCAGCGTTGAACTGATGATGGATCAGGCGGCACTGTCGAAATACCTGGATGTGATGCTCAGCAATGAGGACGTGAAAAAAGCCAAGCCGCATCCCGAGATTTACCTGACCGCCGCCGAAAAGCTGGGCCTGAAACCCGAGCAATGCCTGGTGGTCGAGGACAACCCAAACGGGATCAAGGCTGCAGAAGAGGCGGGCTGCCCGCTGCTGGTTGTCCAGACCGTATTTGACGTGCAACTGGATCGCATTTTGGATGCCATTGCGCAGGTAGAGGAGCGCGCCGCATGAAAATCGTGATCCCAATGGCGGGCGGGGATGATCTGTTCCGCAAACATGGCTTTCCCTTTGCCAAGCCGATTATCGAGATCGACGGTCGCCCGCTGATCGATCACGCGACCGAGCCGCTGACCGGTATTGATGGGGCTGAGTTTGTCTTTATCGTTCGCAAAGAGGATGATCTGCGGTTCCACCTTGGCGACGTTCTCCGTTTGCTGATCCCGGGCTGCTCGGTCGTGCGTGCTGATGGCAAGACTGCCGGCGCTGCCTGCACCGCCCTGTTGGCGGTGGCGCATATGGACAACGATGAGGAACTGGTGATCACCAATTCGGATCAGGTTCTGGCCTTCGATATCGGTTCGGTGATCGACGGGTTCCGGGCGCGCGATCTTGATGCGGGAACGGTTGTTTTCGACAGTGTTCACCCACGTTGGTCTTTCGTCAAAACCGACAGTGAAGGGCTGGTGATCGAAGCCGCTGAGAAGCGCCCGATCAGCCGCGACGCAACGGCCGGGATCTATTATTTCCGCAAGGGTGCTGATTTTGTCGAAGCGGCGAAAACGATGATTCTGAAAGGGGCCGATGTGAATGGCGGTTTCTTTGTCTGCCCGTCTTTCAACGAGATGATCCTGTCGCAAAAGAAGATCGGAATTCACCGGATCGAGCGGGACCAGTATATCTCATTGGCGACGCCGCAGGCGGTCGAGGAATATGAGCAGGAGCTGGTCGCGCGTAGAAAGGCGGCGCGGGCATGAAGACGTTTCGCCTGAATGACATGACCAAAGGATGGTTTGTGGGCAACTTCGACCCGGCTGTCTTGCGGACGGACGCCGCGGAGGTTGCCGTTAAAACCTACGATGCGGGCAGTCTTGAGCCGCGCCACATGCACAAGGTCGCGCCCGAGGTGACGCTGATTGTGTCGGGCCGCGTGCGCATGAATGATCAGGAATATTCGGATGGCGACATCGTCCTGATCGAGCCGGGCGAAGCCACCGATTTCGAGGCGCTGACCGATACCACCACTGTTGTTGTAAAACTGCCCAGCGTAGCCGGAGACAAGTATCTATGTTGAACATCGTCGTGCCGATGGCAGGTCGCGGCAGCCGGTTTGCGACGGCTGGCTATGAGTTGCCCAAACCTTTGATCCCGGTACACGGGATCCCGATGATTCAGGTTGTCATCGCCAACCTGACCCCCAGCATCCCGCATCGTTTCACATTTCTGATCCTGCGGGATCACGACGCGGAATATGGGCTGGCGGACAAGTTGCAAAGCTGGGCACCGGGCTGCGGTATCATCTACGTGGATGAGGTGACTGAAGGCGCAGCTTGCACGGTATTGCTGGCGCGGGATGTGATTGATAATGACGATCCGCTGATGATCGCCAATTGCGATCAGTACATCGATGCCGATATCGACGCCTATCTGGCCGATCTCGGTGAAGCTGACGGGCTGATCATGACCATGTGGGCGGATGACGACAAATGGTCCTTTGTGCGTCGGGATGACACCGGGCGCGTGGTCGAAGTGGTGGAAAAGGTCGTCGTCTCGGATGAGGCGACGGTTGGTATCTACAACTTCGCCAAGGGTTCCGATTTCGTCGCGGCGGCGGATCGGATGATCGCGGCGGACATCCGGGTGAATGGCGAGTTCTACGTGGCTCCGGTCTACACGGCGATGGCGGATCAGGGTGCGCAGATTGTTTGCCATTCGATTGGGAAAGTCGGCGCGGGTATGCATGGGATCGGCGTGCCGGTCGATCTGGACGCATTCCTGGACTCTGCCGTTTCGCGGGTCGCCGTCGAGGGATTGGCAGATGAATAACGATCCCGAAGGCGAAAACAGTATCCCGCTGAAAATCGGCCGCCGGATTCTGTTGTCGACGATGCACAGGATGAACCGGTGGGGCGAGGCCTTTCTGACCTATACCAGCAGGCCAAAATACAGCTACCAGGTGGCCCCGATGGCCGAGCCTGAAAAAGATCTGGGACCCATGGCGATTGTCATGCAGGGCCCCATTCTCGAAGACGATAATTTCACCCTCGAAACGATGCGCATCTACGAGAAGACGATGCCGGGGGTTCGGCGGTATCTGTCGACCTGGGAGGATACGCCCGAAGCCCTTTTGGCACCGCTGCGGGCGCAGGGGGTCGAGATCGTTCTGTCCGCCAAACCCGAAATTCCGGGGATGTCCAATCTGAATATGCAGCTGGTTAGCGCAGGTGCCGGGGTGCGCCGGGCCCATGAGGACGGCGCCGACTGGATCATGAAAACCCGCACCGATCAGCGCCTGTATCGCCATAACGTCATGGGATTTCTGGCCAGCATGGCGCATACCTTCCCGCCCAATGGTGGATTCGATCAGAAGTTCCGCATTTTTGGCGTGGGTCATGGAACCCTGAAATACGCCCCCTATCATCTAGGCGATCAGACCGTGTTCGGCCATGCGGATGATATGTTGACGTACTGGACGCCCGACCTGAACCTGTCGCCGCCGCCCGACGACTGGCCCCAAACCGTACCTGAGATGTATGCCAGCAAGCCCCTCGGCGAGATGTGCCGGATCGCGGTCGCCGAAAGCTACATCGCGTCGCGCTTTCTTGAGAAAATCGGCCGCCCGCTGGATTGGACGATCGAGGATAACTGGGCCGTCTACCGGGATTGCTTCGGGGTGGTCGATTACGCCACGACCGACTTTTTCTGGGCCAAGGTGCAGACCGGTACCCTGCGTGAGTTCATCAACCGGTACGATCTTGTCTGGACCCGCAACGAACTCACGTTCTCGGACTGGCTGCTTCTGTATTCCGGCACCGTCACACCAGCGGACGGGCGAAAATATGAAAAGGCGCTGGATCTGCGGTTTATGGAGGTCATTGAACCCGGATCATCGGGGTAAGCCCCCGCTATGATCAGGACCTGATGTGCTTATGAGTAGAAAACTTCTTTTTATTGCGATTATTGCCGCGTTCATTTTTGGCGTGATTTACCGTCTTTTCCCGATCGTGGCGGGTGAAGCGGCGCTGGCGCAATTCTTCATTACCGAAGACGGCTACCTGATGCTGACGATTGCTCGAAACATGGCAATCGGGCTGGGCATGACCGTCTCGGAAGGGACGATCGTCACAAATGGCGTCCAGCCGCTGGCAACCTTTCTGTTCACGGTCCCCTATTTCATCACCGGGGGCGACAAGGTGGACAGCCTTGCCGGGATCATTCTGATTTCCGCGGCGCTTTCGGTGGCTGGGTATTTCGTACTGCAACGTTTCGCGCGAACCATCCTTGCCCCCCACACCGACGATCCCGTCTGGAGCTGGTTCGTGGCAACCCTGTGGTTTGTTGGGCCGCTGCTTTTGCTGCACAGTATGAACGCTCTGGAAACCGGGCTTTACACGTTGATGGTTCTTCTGACGCTGCTGCAGTTCGGAAAGATCCTGGATAAGGGGCTTGAGGCAACGGGGGCCGACCGGCTGTATCTGGGCGCTCTGTGCGGGGTGACATTTCTGGCGCGTATTGATGGCGCGTTGCTTGTCGTGGCCATTTTCGCGGTCTGGGGACTGTTTGAGCTGCTGGTTCTCAGGGTCCGGTTCTTGTCGGTTATCCGCCGGCTGGTCCCGCCCGGGCTGCTGTCGCTGCTGTTTGCGGCGCCATGGTTGATCTACAACAAGCTGCTGTTCGGCTCGATCACACCCATCAGCGGGATTTCCCAGTCTCATGGAGCGGGGTTCGGCAGCAATCTGTCTCTACTGCCAACCCGCCTGTTCGAGCATCTGTTCCCGATGTTGCCGCTGCCCGCCGCGGTCGAAGGGATGCAGGTCGTGATAGTTGTCTGTGGGTTGGTCGTCGCATTGGTGCTTGCCGTGTTCCTGACCTTTGTCTGGCGCACGGGGCATCGGTCTCGTCTGGTGGTCGCGGCCTATTTTCTGTTTGGGGTCTTTCTGGCGACTTACTACGGGCTCTATTTCGGGGCACCGCATTTCCTGAGCCGCTATATGGCGCCGCTGGCCCCTTTGCTGATCCTCGCTACTGTGGTTATCGGGCTGAAATCGGTCGAATGGTCGCGAGGGCGTGTAACCCGACCGATGCTGCAGGTGCTGGGCGTCATTGCAGTCGCCATGTGTCTGGGCCTGCTGGGGCGTTTGCTGATCCCCGGTGTCAAGGATCAGGGGCATTTCCAGGTTGTCGGCTGGGTGCAGGATAATGTGCCCGACGGTGCGTGGGTCGGCGCCGTGCAGACGGGGACGCTAGGCTATTGGCGCGACCGGACTATCAATCTTGACGGCAAGGTGAACCCCAACGCGTTGCGCGCGCTCAAGCAAGAGGGCCATGTCCTCAACTATGTCGTTGCCAGCGACATTGAGTTCATAGCGGATTGGAGCGGCGTTGCCGACTGGCCGGATCATGAGCCGGGCCCGGACAAGCCGTTTGGGCAGGCCTTCGAAGTTCTGGTCAAGGATGATGCTGCCAATCTGGGCGTCTTGGGCCGCCGGTCAGATCCCTCGTCCTGAGCTTAATAGCCGATGAATCTCAGGCGCAGGCGCTCCAGACTGTCATAGCGCCCCACCAGAACCCGCGGGATCGCGTAGGGATCGGGGGGCGTGGTCGCGCTCAGGGTTCCTTCCAGGATCGTTGCCGACCGAAATCCGGCGCGCCGGACCGCTTCGCCAAGTTCAGGGGTATGGTTCCCGTTGGGATAGGCAAAGTGGTCAACGGGCTGGCCGGTCCAGTTCTGCAACAGATCGCGCGACTTTTGGATGCTGGTCTCGGCCTGATCAAGTGGGATCTGGTCCAGAAGATTGTGGCAATGGCTATGCGCCCCGATGGTGACATGCGGGGTAGCGCCCAGTTCTTGCAGTTGTCCGACGGTCAGCGGGGCCAGCGGTGTGAATTTGCTTTGCACTGGCCCGGCCTGTTCCAGAATGGTGCGGGTCAGACGCTCGCGCCGTTCGGGGCTGACGGTTTTGAGGGTTTCGAGGATGTCCGATATCACCATCCACCGCGCGGCACCGGTCTCGGGTCCTACCTGCCATGTTCTGACGCCATTTAAATCGAGGCTGATCGTTGTTGGCCCGGGGTTTTGCAGCGCGTTCATGATGCGGTCGAACCAATAGGCCTGACCGCTTTCGATCTGCGCGGTCGCGATATAGAGCGTGACCGGAAGCGCCTCGGCTTTGACGATTGGCAGAAGATGCGTGAACAGGCCGATATCGCCGTCATCGAAGGTGATCACTGCCCGGGGCCGGCGTGAGGTCGGCATGGCAGGATCCAGCGCCTCACCGAGGCTTACAATATCGAACCATTGCCGCAAAAGGGCGATCTGGTCCCTGAAATCCGCCGCGCGGGTCACGGTCCAGGCGTCGATGGTGTCGGTATCCGGCCCCAGCGAATGGTAACACAGCACCAAGGTTGGCGCGTCGCGCAGCATCCGCGCTCGCAATACGGCGTGCACCGGTCCCTGGCTGAGCAGGGCCAGGGCGGTTGTCTTGAGCGCCCGCATCTCTCAGCGCTGCTCCTGATACAGTGCGCGCAGCTTTTCGACCTCGGTGCCAATGCTGTGGCGCGCGCGCACCCGGTCCAGCGCCGACCTGCCCATCTCGATCCGTTGTTCGGCAGAGGTGGCGAGGGCGGTCTGCATCGCATCAGCCAGCACTTCGGCATCGCCTGCGGGGACAAGCCAGCCGGTTTTGTCGGGCTGGACCAGTTCGGGTATGCCGCCCACATAGGTGGTGATGACCGGCCGGGCTTGCGCCATGGCTTCCATGATGACGACGGGCAGGCCCTCGATCAGGCTGGGCTGCACCAGTGTGTGGCACTGCTGGATCTCGTCGCGCACCTGATCCGATGAGATCCAGCCGGTGATGCGGACCGCATCGGTCAGGCCAAGCTCGCTCAGGCGGGTTTCGATGGTGCTGCGCAGCTCGCCATCCCCGGCCAGGACCAGCCGGGCTTGCGGATGGGTGCGCCGGATGTCGGCGAAGGCCTGCAACAGGATCAGATGGCCTTTTTCCGGGCTCAGCCGACCAATGCACAACAGGTGCGGCGCGGTGACAGCGGAGATTGAATTGGCGTCGGCAAAAGCATCCTGTTCCAGCCCGCAATGGACCACTTTGAGCCTTGGCCAGTCTTGCGGCGGGACATGCCGCATAAGCTGGCTGCGGCTGAAGGCGCTGATTGCGACGGCAAAGCGGGCCTCGGCCACTTTGCGGTCGAACGCCAGTTTCGGCGCGTTGTCGGCCTCATCCATCCCGTGGATCGTGAAGCTGTAGCCTGGGCCGCCAAGCTGGCGGATCAGCAACGCCACTTCGGTCGGGTTCGTGCCGAAATGCGCGTGCAGGTGAGAAACGGGGTTTTCATCCAGCCAGAGTTTGATCCGGCAGGCATGGGCCAGATAGATCAGATGGTAGGGCCACGGTCGCATGGCATTGCGCGACAGCGACAGCGCCGCCTTCAGCCCGCGCCAGAACGGCCCGGGGTTTCGCACCGCGTATCGCACGCCATCGATCAGCAGCGACCCCAACCCGTTATGCAGCGTATAGCGGGTCTTGCTGCGTTCGGTTTCATCCTGAGGATCTGCGACATCAGCGTCCCAGCCCCGAAAGGCAAAGCGTTCGACCTCGACCCCTTGCCGTTCAAGCTCGTTGATCTCGCGCCGGATGAAGGTGTGGCTTACTTTGGGGTACTGGTTGGTTAAATAGGCCACACGCATTGGGCATACCTTACTGTTACTTGCCACGGACCCCGGACCGGGGTCTTTGGGAAATCATATGTTCAAATCGCGATCCTGCCGTTGCAGAAGGGCAGAAAGAAGGCGCATCTGCAAGGCTTCGGGAGGTTCCGGATCATTTGTATTCGATAATTCCCGCAGGTTTGCCACGCCATTGCCGCAGGTGAAACTCGACAATGCCCAGTGCTTCGGGGAAGTTGCCCAGAACCAGAAAGAAAGCATGTTCCCAGGCGGATTTTCTGCCCAGGGCGTCCCGGCGGGCGATGCGGGCGACTTGAAGCGGGTATATCAGACCCAGACACAGCGCCCAGGGCGACACTAGAGCGACTGCCAACACCAGCATGACTGGCAAAATGCCCCCCCATACCAGAATCCGGCGCACCTCGCGGATGCGGTGCCGTTCAGGGGCAGCGCCATGCAGGGCAGCGCCTTCGGCGAAGGCGTGACCGCTGCGGCGGGCCCGGCGCCACCACTGTCCCAGATGGGTGATGTCCGCGTCGTGCAGCGTCATCTCTTCGTCCAGCCGCCAGACCTGCCAGCCTTGGGCGCGCAATCGCACGCAAAGCTCGGGTTCTTCGCCTGCGATCATGGTCTCGCGATAGCCGCCCACCTGAGTCAGCGCATCAACGCGCATCATGGCATCGCCGCCGCATGAATCCGTCTGGCCGACCGGAGTGTCCCATTCGATGTCACACAGGCGGTTATACACGGTGTCATCGGGAAACCGTTCGCGCCGACGGCCGCAGACGACGGCGGTTTTGCGGGATTGAGCCAGAAAATCGGCGGCAGTTTTGAACCAGGTAGGCTGTAGTATGCAGTCGCCGTCGACAAACTGCACAAAGCTGACCTCTGCGCATTCCCTCAGCACGCGGAACCCTGCATTTCTGGCACGGGCCGCGGTAAAGGGTTGATTCATATCCAGTTCGACGGTTCTGGCCCCGGCGCGCCGGGCGGTTTCAAGGCTTCCGTCGGTCGATCCTGAATCGACATAGACGATCTGCCCGATGTTTTCCGGAATCGAATCCAGGCACGCGACAAGTCGGCTGCCTTCATTTCGCCCTATTATGACGATTCCAATGCGCGAGTTGCCGTCCATACCCTCTCCTATAGGGAGAAAACGAAAGAAAATCGGCGTTTTTGCGCCCATATGGCAAAAAATTGCGCTGCAAATTGCTTGCCGTCAATGTTCCAATCATCCTTAACTTGAACTGTTACAAGATTTGAAACAGTCCAATAACAGGTACGCGGTTGAACCGCAAAATGATGGGCGAGCAGTAAGTATGTGGAATCATTGGGGCAAAGGCGCCAAAGGACGGCTTAATTGCGTCCGAAGCCAGATGTGCCCGGAACATCGTCCAGGGGTAGCTGACAGGCCCCCCGAAAGTAGTGCTCAAGTTGTTTCTAGTTTGCGGGCGAAGACGACGGCAACTGCCGCCCGACATAGTTTTGCCGTACTTGGGCCTCTCTGAGGTCAGTAAGTGGAAACAATCATCCCGAAACATCGGGATTTGACAGAACGGGCGTAGCTATGAGTCTTATCGCAGAATATTTCACCCTGGATTCGGGCTATACCGGGCTCGCGGATGTGGACTTTGCCGGTGTTCCGACAGGTATGTCGACCGTGGATGCCGTGGATATCCGCAGAATGCGGGGTGCCTTCTGGGAAGGTGGGGCTAAGAACTATTTTGCGGCGCGCTACCACGGCGATCTCAATGTTTTCGAGGGGGGATCGTATACATTCTACCTGAAGTCCGACAGCAACGCGATGCTGTATCTGGATGGTGTGCTGGTTGCGGAGAACGCAGGCGGCCGGGGTGGCCGCAAGAGCCAGATCACCTTGGACTTGGAAGCGGGCGCACACAATATCGAGATCCGCTATTTCGACGCCCGCGGGCGTTCGACGCTGCAGCTGGACTGGAAAGGTCCTGACAGCGACGGAGTTCGTGAGAACATCCGCGGCGAGGCGTTCTCGAACGGGGATACGACGGATAACGGCGATCAGGGGTCTGATGGCGATACCGACGGAGATAGCGGCACCGAGACCGGTGGTGAGACGGGCGAAGGCGGTACCGATAAGCCGGACACCGGTGACGAGACCGGCGGCGACACTGGCGACACCGGTTCGGGTGACGAAACCGGCGAAGACGACACCGATGGCGTTGACACAGGTGACCAGACCGGCGGCGATGCAGATACTGACGGTTCGGGTGATGAGACTGACGGCGAAACCGGCGAAGGTGACGGAGACCAGCCTGATACGGGCGATCAGTCCGGCGGCGATACGGGTGACACCGGATCGGGTGACGATACCGATGAAGATGGTTCCGACGGTTCGGACGCGGGCGATCAGACGGATGAAGATACCGATCAGTCCGGCTCGGACGGAACCGGCGAAGGTGGTCACGACACCGGATCGGGCGCGGCGCGGCAGGGTTTGCAAGGGGCCTACTTCATCTTGGCGCAGGCGGCGCACAGCATCCGCGACATCGACTTTGACGCCACCCCCTACGGCACCGGCACGGTCGAGAACCTGAGCTTCATGAATGGCTATGAGCCCTTCTGGGAAGGTGGCCCCGGTGATCTGTTCGCAGTGCGGTACACCGGCAAGCTGAACGTGGCCGAGGCGGGTACGTACACGCTGTATCTGACATCGGATGACGGCTCGGCGCTGTATATCAATGGCGAACCTGTGATCGACAATGACGGGATCCACGCGACCCTTGAGCAGCAGGTGACGCTGGAGCTTACGGCCGGGGCTCATGACATCGAGATTCGGTATTTCGAGGCCTATGGTGGCGCAACGCTGCAGCTGGAATGGGCTGGCCCCGATAGCGATGGCCGCCGTGAAGTGATCGATGGCACAGCGTTGAGCTATGCCGATGCCACCGACACCGGAAACGGTGGACATGGTACTGACGGGCATGATGGCTCGGATGGCGACACCGATACAGGTGATGGCGATCAGACCGGCGATGGTGACCATGGTTCGGGTGACCATGATGGTTCGGATGGCGACACCGATACGGGCGATGGTGATCAGACCGGCGACGGTGACCATGGTTCGGGTGACCATGATGGTTCGGATGGCGACACCGACACGGGTGATGGCCATCAAACCGGCGATGGTGACCATGGTTCGGGTGACCATGATGGTTCGGACGGTGACACCGACACGGGTGATGGCGACCATACCGGCGATGGTGACCATGGTTCGGGCGACCATGACGGCTCGGACGGTGACACCGATACGGGTGACGGCGATCATACCGACGGTGGCGACCATGGTTCGGGTGACCATGATGGTTCGGACGGCGACACCGATACGGGCGATGGCGACCATACCGGTGGTGGAGACCACGGCTCGGGCGACCACGGTTCAGGCAGCGGCCACGACAACCACAGCGACGGCCACGTTCCGCCGCCGACCAGCCCCGATGAAGTTGAAGACTATGTCGCCGCGGTCATGGCGCAACCGGAATCCCATGCACATAGCGGCGACGCTGGCATGGCGGCCGAGCATATGCAGGTTCTGAACCTCGTACCTCGCGCCGAGGCGACTCATGTGGCGATCAGCGACGGCGACTGGTTCGATGAGAGCACCTGGTACGAGGGCCGCATTCCGGGCGAAGGTGCTCAGGTTCTGATTCCCGAAGGGATCTCGGTGGACTACGCTGGCGTCAGCGATGCGTCTTTGTTCACGGTCCGCGTCGACGGCGAGCTGTCCTTTGCACATGATACCGACTCGAAGATGCTGATCGACACGATGGTCGTCTCTCCGACGGGCCGTCTGGAAATCGGGACCGAAGAAAACCCGATTGGCGACAACGTTGATGTTGAGATCGTGATTGCCAATAACGGTGACATTGATACCGGCTGGGACCCCATGCTGCTGTCACGCGGCGTGATCTCGCACGGTTCGGTCGAGATTCACGGGGCCGAAAAGACAAGCTTCCTGACCGTGGCCGACGCGCCGATGGCGGGTGACACCGAAATCACGCTCAGCGAGATTCCCGAAGGCTGGCAGGTGGGCGATACCATCGTTCTGACCGGCACCCACAAGCAGGGTTGGTACCGCGCCCCGGGTGAAGATGTCATTCGCCACCACGAGAGCGAGGATGAAGAGGTTGTCATCACCGCAATCAACGGCAACACGCTGACGATCGACCGCCCGCTGGAGCATGATCACGATGCCCCGCGCGAAGATCTGGCGGCATATGTCGCAAACACCTCGCGCAATATCACCTTCTACAGCGAGGACGGAGAAGATACGGCAACCCATCATCGCGGCCATACGATGTTCATGCATTCGGATGACGTCGATGTGCGCTATGCGGCCTTTGATGATCTTGGCCGGACCGACAAATCAGAACCGGCATTTGATGTGACCACGCTGGACAATGTCCAGGCGGATTCCAACATCAAGACCCGTTATCCGTTCCATTTCCATCGGACCGGTACCGAGGATCAGGAAAACCCTGCGATTGCCATCGGCAACTCGGTCAGCGGGTCGCCGGGCTGGGGCTACGCCCACCACGACAGCCACGCCATCTTTACCGACAACGTGGCCTTCGACATCTTTGGCGCGGCGTTTGTGGCCGAAGATGGCAATGAAACAGGTGTCTGGTCGCACAACATCGCGATCAGGACCGTTGGCATCTCGTACGGCGAGTCCGAAGTTAAGCTGGGCCCGGACGTGGCGCGGCACGACAATGGACGTACCGGTGAAGGGTTCTTCTTCGCGGGCCGTCTGGTTGAAGCCGCGGACAACGTCGCGGCCAACACGACCCATGGATATGTGTGGATGACCCGCGGCCATCCCCGCGATCCGCTGAGCGAAAATCTGGACCAGCCTGAAATTGCATTTGGCAGCGAGTATACGCGCCTCGATACGCCGCCGATCCAGGGGTTCCATAACAACGAAGCCTTCGGAACCGAGGTTGGTATTATCGTGGTCAAGGCTAGCCCCAGCCAGAACCATGATGTCCGCTCGGTGATGGACGGGTTCCTAAACTGGGAGACGTCGCGCGGCGTCGATCTATCCTACAGTTCGCACTATACGCTTATTGATTTCGATCTTCTGGCGGCGCAGGGCGGCTATCCGCAATATCCCGAGATCGGTTTCCAGCTTGGTGCCAACGCCTTTGACATCGTTGCCAACGGGCTGACCATTGATGGCTTTATCATTGGCGCCCATCTGGATCAGCCTTTCCACTTTGGTGAGGACGGCGTCGACTATGATGATGTCTTTATCGACGTGGTCATGCGCAACGTTGAGACAGATTATGTCGGCTATAATCCTGACCGGCACACGATCATGTCCTCGGATGAACTGGTGGCCGGCCGTCTGGGTTATGTTCTGGGTGCCGACAGGGCGATCTCCGAGAACGAAGACTATCAGCTTGGTGGCATCAAGACTGACTCGATCGGGACCCGGCCCCGCGACTTTGAAGGCGATGTGCATACGTTGTCCTGGCATGATGACATCGCGTCGTTCATTGCCACCCAAGGCTATTATAAGACCGAATCAGGCCAGAATGTTCTGGTGATCGAGGACTTTGTGGCCGACCGGGCGACGGGTGAGCTGCTGAAGTTGAGTCATGTAATCACGCTGGACATGACGGACGAACAGATCGACAGATCCTGGGCCATCAACTATTGGGGCGGCGCGCAGTACAACGGTGTCATTTCGTTTGACGGTGTTGGACCGACCACTCAGGACGACTCGGCGTCGACCGAGGCCGGTGGCGACGGGGTGTTGATCGACGTGCTGGCCAATGACTCGCACGCGGCGGGCGATGATCTGCGGGTCGATGGCTTGTCCACCACTCCGAATGGCAACGTCTATGTGCAGGACGACGGGCAGCTGCTCTATGTCCCCAACCCCGATTTTGTCGGAGTGGATACGTTCAACTACTGGGCTGCCGATGACGATGGTGAGTTCACTCAGGCTACGGTAACCGTGGAAGTGTTTGACCTGTAAGTTAGGCTCAGACCGGGTCCGCCCTGATCAGGGTGGACCTTACACGGGATGGATTTCCGCGGGCCCCGGGAATTTCGGGGCCCGTTTTCCTGATTGCAAGAGAGGTTGCGTCGCCCAAATGCCGGATTCAGCGTTTCTCGGCGCTTGAGATCGTTGCAGCCGGTAAGACCGCCTTGATACCGGTCAGCAGGCGCTGCCTGAACAGCATCACAAGAAATACAACCATACCGGTAATTGCATATGCTGCCACAGCAGCCCAGAGGCCAAGGCCTATTGCCAGACTGGCAATGCTGGCCAGAAGGCCAAAGCAGATTGAGATGATGAGCGCGCCAATCACGGGTCTGTTCCTGATTCGATGCCTCGGATTGGGCATTCTGCCATAAAGGCATAGAATGTCAGACTGGGACAGGGGTAGCGCGATGAGCACCGAAGAGGCGCAAAACCTCGCCTGTGCCCGGCAAGTCTCTGCCGATATGCTGGTGCGGGACCTTGAGAGCTTACCGTATGACGTGCCCTGGAGAAACACGTATAGGCAGAGTGGCGTCCTAACGTCAGCTCGTATGAGGATACAGCTAGATTGGACGTCGAGCGGACTACCCTGACATCGCTCAACGGGATGGGAAGGTTTGGTCTTATTTCACCTTGGCGCGGCGCTGTCATTCTTTTACCAATTTTCCCTGTAAGATGCCGGTATTGTTGACTGTTCAGCCACATGAAGTTCATTTTTGCCAGAGTATCTGTATAGTGTTGAAAAGATTGGAAGGCCCCTGGGCGCTCATGGCGCTTCTGCATGTGTATGGGCGAGTTTGGTTGTTTGTTACGAGTGCGCGCGGTCTGCAGATTGGATGGTGGCCGGGCCGGCAAGAAAGGTCTGAAATATGAAGGTGGAGGTCACACCACTGGCAGGCATCCTGATCCTGACACCTGCACGCTTTGAGGATGAGCGTGGCTATTTCAGTGAAAGCTGGAATCAGGCCCGACTGCAAGAGCACGGGATCGATGTGACGTTTGTTCAGGACAACCATTCGCTTTCGCGCCGGGCGGGGACGTTGCGGGGGTTGCATTACCAGTCTCCACCTCATGCGCAGGACAAATTGGTGCGCTGCGCGCGCGGGGCTTTGTTTGATGTCGCCGTGGATATCCGCAAGGGCAGCCCGACCTTCGGCCACTGGTTCGGGGCAGAGCTGAGTGCGGAAAACGGCCGCCAGATGCTGATCCCAAAGGGCTTTTTGCACGGCTTCGTGGCTCATGCGCCGGACACCGAGATCTGCTATAAATGCAGCGATTATTATGCGCCCGACTGCGATGGCGCGATCCGGTTTGATGATCCGGATATCGGGATCGACTGGGGGCTGTCCGGGCCGCCGGTATTGTCGGACAAAGACCGGGCTGCGCCGGGACTGGCCGATTTCGACAGCCCGTTCGTCTGGGAAGGATAGACCATGAGGCTGATGATAACGGGTGGCGCAGGGTTTATCGGGTCGGCGGTCGTGCGTCTGGCGATTGCGCGCGGGCATGAAGTGGTGAATATCGACGCGCTGACCTATGCAGCCTGTCCCGAAAATGTAGCAAGTGTCGCGCAGAACCCGAATTATCATTTTATTCAGGCCGATATCCGCGACCGGGATGCGATGAATGCGGCGCTGGCGGAACACAGGCCCGACGTTGTCATGCATCTGGCAGCCGAAAGCCATGTGGACCGGTCGATCGATGGCCCCGGCAGTTTTGTCGATACCAATATCACCGGCACCTACATCTTGCTCGAGGCTGCCCGAAAGCACTGGAGCGACCGGGGCAAGCCCGAGCGTTTTCGCTTTCATCATATCTCGACCGATGAAGTGTTCGGCAGCCTTGGCCGGACGGGTCTGTTTACCGAGAATACGCCCTATGATCCGCGCAGCCCCTATTCTGCGTCCAAGGCGGCCTCGGATCATCTGGTGCGGGCGTGGAACGAGACCTATGGCTTGCCGGTGGTGCTGACCAATTGCAGCAACAACTATGGCCCGTTTCATTTCCCGGAAAAACTGATCCCGGTGATCATCCTGAACGCTTTGGCCGGTGAACCTCTGCCGATCTATGGTGACGGTGCAAATGTCCGCGACTGGTTGTTTGTCGAGGACCACGCCGATGCCTTGCTGCTGGTTGCTGAGAAGGGGCAGGTGGGCCGGTCCTACAATATCGGCGGCAATAACGAGCGGTCCAATCTGGACCTTGTTCACATGCTTTGCGCTATTCTTGACGAGCTGCGCCCGCGTTCGCAGGGTCGCTACGCGGATCAGATCACATTCGTTCCCGACCGTCCCGGGCACGACGCACGCTATGCCATCGACGCCTCGCGCATCCGCGATGAGCTTGGCTGGCAGCCTTCGGTCACGCTTGAGGAAGGGCTGCGCCGGACGGTGCGGTGGTATCTGGACAACGAAGACTGGTGGCGCGCCTTGCTGGATCGCCACAATGTCGGCGGTCGGCTGGGGGTTGGCGCGTGATCCTTGTCTTCGGGTCATCGGGTCAGCTGGCGCGCGAGTTGCGGATGCTGCCAGATACAGAGTGTCTGTCGCGCGACGTCGCTGACCTGTCAGTCCCTGAAAGCTGCGCGGCTGCGATCGCTCAGAGACGGCCTGCCGCGGTGATCAACGCCGCGGCATACACCGCGGTAGATCAGGCGGAAGAGGAAGAGGGGCTGGCCACAACGATCAACGCCCGCGCCCCCCAAGCCATGGCGCAGGCCTGTGCCGATCTTGATATCCCATTCGTCGGGGTCTCGACGGATTATGTCTTTGACGGCACGGGTCAGGCACCGTGGGCACCGACGGATGACCCCGCCCCGTTGGGTGCCTATGGGCGGTCAAAGCTGGCGGGTGAGCAGGCCGTGGCTGGCACGAGCGCCCAGTGGGTGATGCTGCGGACCTCGTGGGTCGTCTCGGCGCATGGCAATAACTTTGTAAAGACCATGCTGCGCCTTGGGGCCGAGCGCGACAGCTTGAACGTGGTTGCCGACCAGATCGGCGGCCCGACGCCGGCGCGCGATCTGGCCCGCGCCTGCCATCAGATCGCACTCCGGATGTGCGAGGACCGGGGCAAACTTGGCATTTATCACTATGCTGGCGCACCAGCCGTCAGCTGGGCGGATTTTGCGCGCGAGATTTTCCGGCAGGCCGGTTTGACCTGCGCGGTCACCGATATATCGGGGTCCGATTATCCCACGGCGGCGCAACGACCCCAGAATTCTCGCCTGGATTGCGCCGAGACTGCGCGTGATTTCTCCATTTCACAACCTGACTGGCGGCAGGGACTGGCCAGCATCCTATCAGAGCTAGAAGGACATTCGCCGTGACACAGCGCAAAGGCATCATACTGGCGGGCGGCTCGGGCACACGGCTGTATCCCATTACCGAAGGGGTCTCGAAACAGCTATTGCCGATCTATGACAAGCCGATGATCTACTATCCGATCAGTGTGCTGATGCTGAGCGACATCCGGGACATTTGCATCATCACCACGCCGCAGGATCAGGATCAGTTCATGCGCGCACTAGGAGATGGCAGCCAATGGGGCCTTTCGCTGACCTATATCGTTCAGCCCAGCCCCGACGGTCTGGCGCAGGCCTATATCCTGGCCGAGGATTTTCTGGCCGGTGCGTCAAGTGCGATGGTCTTGGGCGACAACATCTTCTTTGGCCACGGTCTGCCCGAATTGCTGGCCCGGGCCGATCAGTCGCCGCAGGCGGCAACGGTGTTCGGCTATCACGTGAACGATCCGCAGCGTTACGGCGTTGTCGATTTCGATGCGCAGGACCGGGTGCAGGCGATCATCGAGAAACCTGAGACCCCGCCGTCGAACTATGCGGTCACGGGCCTGTATTTTCTGGACGGGTCGGCCCCGGAACGGGCGCGCAAGGTTGTGCCATCGGACCGCGGAGAGCTTGAGATCACCAACCTGTTGGAACAATACCTCGCCGAGGAACAGCTGAACCTGCTGCGGATGGGGCGGGGATATGCCTGGCTGGATACCGGAACGCATGGCAGCCTTCTGGATGCCGGAAACTTTGTCCGCACCCTGCAAGAACGTCAGGGCTTGCAGACGGGCTGTCTGGAAGAAATCGGGTTTCTGAAAGGTTGGATCACCGCCGCCGACCTGACCGAACGCGCCAGATTGCTGGCCAAGAACGGCTATGGCCGCTATCTGGCAAATCTGGTCAGCGGCTGAGGGGCGCGCTCGCGTCTACTGCTGAGGCACCCCAGTTGGGGCGTAGCTGGTGACCACATCCCAGACCACCTCTTGCATGACCCGGGCGGCCTCGGCCCCGGGATCGTCCGCGTCCGAGCCATCGGCCCGCTTCAGTTGATGGGGCAGGCCCAGCGGCGATTGCTGGTAAAGCACCGCGTAATGCGTCAGCGCAACCAGATAAGCACCCAGATCGTTATAGTGGATGTTGTCCTGCGTACCGTCTTCGGCCTTGAAAAACAGATCCTCGCGTTGCTGAATGGATCCGATACCGCCGCGGTTTTCGACTTCGCGGACGAAGCGGGCAAATACCTGCCCGGCCGGGATCACGTAGATGGGATTGGGCATGTCGTCATACGCCAGAGCACGGCGCAGAAGTTCGGTTTCCCAATAGCGATCCAGATCGAGATCAATCCGATTCAGCCAGCCTTCCTTGTCATCAAGCGGGTGCCACGTTTCATAGAGAAACACGCGGGTTTCCGGGTTCGCATCCCAAGCGGACCGAGCCCAGCGGTGCAGGTAATCGCCGCTGTCAAAGTATTTGATCGCATCTCGGATTTCGACCATTTCGGTGACGACAAGCGCATCATATTGACCCGAGTCCACGGCCTCATCCGCATCCCGATATCGGGGGTGATCATTTTCGACATCGAAACCGTTTATCGGTTCATCGGGTTCCCAATGGGCCTTCAGCGCCGTACCCCAGCCCAACTGGCTGTCATAGGAATGCCCGTTCCCGGCCAACTGAGCCAACATCGCCGGCATGTTACGGCCAACAAGGCTATGCCCGATGTGAAAAACGCTCTGCGCTGCCGCTGGGCTTGGGGCCGGGACGCGATAGAGTTCTTCGAATTCCGACTTGTCGATCGGCTTTGGTCCACCGCATTTGGTCAGACTGCCGCAGGCTGCCAGCAGCAGAAGAAGTCCGGGGGAAAGAACACGCTTGAAACTCTTGAACATGGGCAGCTAACTCGTTTTTTATGCGTCACAATTTTGGCGTATCGCGATGGCAATATCCTGTAACATATAGGTGTGCCGCGCCATCGTGACAAAGCATTTCGAAACCGGCATTCCAAATAGGAAACAGTAGGTGAATTCGTTGATGAGTACCGACAAAAAAACACTGATGATCTATGCACCGGTTCCGCTGTTTCAGGGGCCTTCCGGCTTTCTTCTAGAGGATCAGGCCTGCAACGGGCTGCGCCTTTGGGCCGAGAATTTTGAACGTGTGATCGGACTGTATCCGGTTGATCCCGGGCAACCGCCGCAAAGCTGGTGTCCGATCGAACGGGTCGGCCCGGCGTTGCAACGGGTCGATCTGGTGCCGTTGCCCATGGCGTACCGTCCGGACCAGTTTGCGCGTCATTACCGCAAGACCCGTGATCTGATACGCAAGAAGATCGCTCAGGCTGACTATCTGTCCTTTTCAATCGGCGGCTTGTTCGGAGACTGGGGCTCGGTCGCCTGTTATCAGGCGCATCGGATGGGACGTCCTTATGCCGTCTGGACAGATCGGGTCGAATCCGAAGTGGTGCGCCGCACGGCGCATACCGGGCGATGGCGCAGGCGGATGCTGGCCCATCTGAGCCACAGGCCGATGGCGCATCTTGAACGATTCCTGATCCGGCGGGCCGAACTTGGGCTGTTTCATGGCCGCGAGACATTCGACACTTATGCGCCTTATTGCTCCAACCCGCAGATGGTGCACGATATCCATATCAAGAAGTCCGAGCACATTTCGCCGGAACAGGTCGCAGCAAAAGCCGAACAGGCGCAGAGTGGGCCGTTGCAGATTGCCTATGTCGGACGTGCCGATCCGATGAAAGGCGGGTTCGACTGGGTGGATGTGTTGAGTGGTTTGAACCAGTCCGGCATCAGCTTTCAGGCGACCTGGTTCGGTGAGGGAACCGATCTTGAAGGCATGAAGGCACGCGTTACCGAAAGGGGTCTGGCGGACAGCGTGTCATTTCCCGGTTTCCTCCGCGACCGTGGCGCGGTTCTTGAGGCTTTGCGTAAAGCGGATCTGTTTTTGTTCTGCCATAAATCGCCCGAGTCGCCGCGATGTCTGATCGAGGCGTTGGTATCGGGCACGCCGATTGTTGGGTATGACGGCGCCTTTGCCAGAGATCTCATCTCGCAACACAAAGCCGGGCGGCTTGTCCCCTTGAACGATGTCGCTGCGCTTGAAGGGGCGGTGCGCGATCTGAACAGTGATCGCGCCGCACTGGGTCGTATGATCGCGGACGCGGCCCGAGATGGTGCCGACTTTGACGACGAGCATGTCTTTAAACATCGCAGCGACGTGATCCGCCAGTTTCTTTGAACGCAAAGAAAAACACCGGGCGGCGAGCCCGGCGTCCTGAATAGGTTAAGTGATTGGCGGCGGATCAGTATCCGGTCGCCCGGACCACCACACCAACGGTTGCATAGAGAATGCCCAGATCGGTCCGCAGCGTCAGATCTTCTGCATAGCTGGTGTCAAACTCGGCGCGGCTTGCAAATGTGCTGGCGTTGCGTTCGGACACCTGCCACGAACCGGTCAGCCCGGGACGCAGCGAGAAATAGGCCTGACCGGGGTACAGTTCGCGCTGTTCGGGCATCATGGGACGCGGGCCGACGAGGCTCATTTCTCCGATCAGAACGTTCCAGAGCTGCGGCAGTTCATCCAGCGATGTCTTGCGCAGCAGCTGACCGAAGGGCGTGATCCGCGGGTCGTCCTTGAGCTTTTGCGTCTCTTGCCACTCAAGCCGCGCCAGCGTGTTTCTGGCCAGATAATCCTCCAGCAGCACATCCGCATTCGGCACCATGCTGCGCAGCTTCCACATCGTAAAGACCCGACCGTCCTTGCCGATGCGACGCTGACCGTAGAAAGGATTGCCCCCATCAATTGCAATGCAAGCTGCCAGAACGATCACGATCGGCAGAATGATCGGCAGCGCAAGCAGGACAAAAGCCACATCCATCAGGCGTTTGAAAACCTTGCGGTACAGCTGAGCCGGTTCGGTGGAAACGTCTTCGGTATGACGGGCAACTTGTTGTTGCTGCCGCTTACCGGGAATACTCGTATCCTGAATCGTCATCTTCTTAACTTTCAAACCAAAGCCAAAATACGGCTTCACTATTTCAACGCACTTCCAGAGGCCTCAAATTGGTCTCTGAACTCAGTCACAACACGGAAAAGACAAACACATCCAACGTAGCGGCAACCTCTTCCACTTCATATGTTTACACTATCTTAACGAAGTCCACAAATCTCCTGTGCCACAGTAATGCTGAATTTTTGCCTCAATTCAGATTAAGTCCAGTTAAACTAGCTGTATTGTTTCTCAAAAAGTCGGGTCCATCACGCATAGGTTGTTCGTGGTTGCGCGTCTCTACCTATGGGCTTTGAGGTCGCCGTTCAACTCTCTGCTCTTCAGCCCTTCCAGAATCGCCCAGAGAAACTCGGCAGGAGGACTAGGCTCTGGACTTGCGGATATGTTTTGGCGGGATAGGTCTCTGAGCGTCGATTGCCGCGAGGCTGTCGTTGATTTCCGGATCAACTGCGCGGCGCTTGTTGGTCACATAGCCCGCCAGAGAACCGCCAATCAGCCAGGTCACTGGTGTCAGGGCGGAATTGGGGATCAGGTCAATGAGATTTGCCGCCATTACGAGGGCGAGGCCACTCGTGACCAGCGGGATAGATCGTTTTCGCCCCCGAGCCATCAGCAATAGCAGGGGGAACGTCAGTATGCCGAACCGAGCGATGTAACCAAGCCAACCGTAGTAGCCGATGAAAATGATCCATTGGCCATCAACGATCACAAGATCAACCCCTGTAACCGGGTCATAGACCCGGTTGCGGGCCCATCCGCCCCAGCCAAACCAAGGTTTTTCCTGAGCCCGATCCAGCAAGATGTCCTCATTCCTCACGCGGGTATCGAATGACGAGGCGCGCTCGGCGTCTATTTCCTGGGCGATGCTGGTGACTTCGTTGACCGGGACCCAGTCCAGAGCCCGCAGCATCGGGTAAGTGAGTACGATCAGTGCAATGACTGCCGCTGCGCGCATGATCCAACGGCTGGTTCCGAAAAGCACCAGCGGCAGCAGCAGCACCGTGATGATTAGCGCGCCCAGCGACTTGACGAAAACCAGCGTCATGAGCAACCAGAGCAGACTTAACGACCAGATCAGAGTGTTTGACGCAGCGAGTTTCTGACTTCGCAACATCGCGGCACCGGCCAGCGTCGCCATTGAAAAGAATATACCAACCATCAATCCGTGTTGCAGAAAGACAATGGGCCTGAAACCGCTGCCTCGTATGTGCTGATCAAAGGCGTGGGGGAAGAATCCGTAGAACCAGATGTTGAGCTGCGGGCTCATCCTGACCTCGAAGAGGGTGGGAAGGCTGTATATCAACCCAGCAACAGCCAGAAGACCGAGTACCTGTTGATGGTCCGCTTTGGTCGAAAGATATCGCCAGCCCAGATAGAAAGGCAGCAGCATCACAAGCGTATCCATCGCAATCGAAAAGGCGTCATAGATCCGCATCGGACGTAGATAGGCGGGACCAAAGATCAAAGCTTCCTGGTTGACCAGGACCGAGCCGAATATGCCGAACCCGAGGGTCAGCAACAGTATAATGAGTATTGCACGACCGCCGGCAGAATAGTCGGGCGACGGGGGCAGTTTCTGACGATATCCTGCGGCTTGGGGGCTGCCGTCTTTTATCAGCAAACACATAGTGATCGCGCTGAGGGCCGGGATCAGCGCCTTGTCAAAGGTCGGCAAGAGCGGAAGGTCAAAACCAGCAACCAGCGGCAGAAACAGATAGCCGCCCAGAACCGAGATGACGATTGCCCGCGGCCGGTCAAATATCCTGAACAGGATCGCGACGATCACCGGCCACGAGAACAGAATAAAATAGGCGAACACGTTGGGCATTGATGGACGGTCTCTGGCACGGATCGATTGCGTTCGGGGGCGTTCTGAGCGGGCTCAGATACGCAGGTTTTTGAACAGGGCTTCGGGAATGCACTTTATCACTGTCATCACCACCGCCCAAATGGGTTTGACATAGATTGTATTTTTCTGTTTCCGAATTGCGCGCCCGATGGCCGAGGCAACCTCGGTCGGTTGCGCGGTCAGTTTCTCGGGCAGGTCCAGATTCTCGGTCATCTTTGTGTCGACAAAACCGGGCAGAACGGTGACGACGTGGACTCCCTTTTTGGCCAGCCGGTTGCGCAGCCCTGAAAGGTAGGCGGTGAACCCGGCCTTGGCGGATCCGTAGATGTAGTTGGTCGCGCGTCCGCGCTCGCCCGCGACCGAGCTGATGCCGACCAGCACGCCAGCGCCGCGGTGCTCGAACCTGTTTGCCAGCAGGGCTAGGATACTGGCCGGACCTTCGAAATTGGCGCGCATGACTTGTGCCGCCGCTGCGATGTCCTGTTCGTCGTCTTCTTGGTTACCCAGCACGCCGATCGCGCAGACGGCGATGTCGGGCATTTCGGGCAAACCGTCAACAAAGGCGGCATGATGCCCGAGATCGAGAACGTCGAAATCGTGCAGTGACACTGGAACCTGATATCGGAGTTCCAGATCGTCTTTTTCAGGCTGAAGCGTCTGCGCGTTGCGCGCCGCAAGCTGTATCGGATGGCCGGACGCGGCCAGTTCATGCGCGACGGCAAGCGCGATATCCGAGCGCGCACCAAGGATCAGGACCGGGCCATTGCTCATAGTTTCAGCCTTTCTGATTGCACCGAGGCAAAGCGCTGTGCTGCCCCGCTATTCTGTCTCATGTCTTCAAACGCCCTGACGCGGGCCGCATCGGTCGCGCGCAAAGCCTGCGCATCCATCATGCTGTCTTTTGCCAGGTAGATTCGTCCGCCATTTTCGGCAGTCATCTGCCCAAGCTTCCGGATCAGTACCGTCGAGGTGTCAGACATCGGAAAGTCCAGCGCCAGGGTGTACCCTTCCATCGGGAACGAGAACCGGCTGTCCTGTTGGCCAAACCGCTTCAGCACAGCCAGAAATGAGCCGCGACCCGAAGCGGATATCTCGTTTAGCATGTCATGTAGGCCCGACCGCGCCGTATCCATCGGCAGGACGCATTGAAACTGCGCAAAGCCTCTGCGCCCGTAGATACGGTTCCAGTCAAGGATCGCATCCAGCGGGTAAAAATAGCTGTTCCAGTTCACATAGCTGATCGGCCCGCTGCGCTTACCATTCCAGTAATAGAGGTCATTGAAGGCACGCACCGAATATCGGTTCAGGCAAAATCCCGGCAGGTTGAAGGGCACGCCCAGCTTTTGTTGCGCAACGGCGGGAAAGGGGGTTTTGCGCTGTTTGTCGGGCAATTCGGCCAGCGATGCATGTTCGCCCAGCATCACAAGCGACCGGCCAAGAGAGTCGCCGCTGCTCAGGCAGTCGATCCAGGCGACTGAATAGGTGGCGTCCAGCGATGCCTCGAACAGATCGATCGCGGCGTCGACGTTTTGCGCCGCATGCGTCGTTTGCCGGATCCAGCCGGTTTCGACGGGGCGCAGCCGGAAGGCAATGCGCAGGATGACTCCGGTCAGGCCCATGCCCCCGATGGTCCAGTCGAACAGCTCGGGATTTTCGGTGCGAGAGCATCGCGTGACGGTCCCGTCGGGCCCAACAAGGTCCAGCCAGTCGACACAGTTTCCGAACGAGCCGTCGATATGGTGGTTCTTGCCGTGTACGTCGGCGGCGGCCATGCCACCTAAAGTTACAAACCGGGTGCCGGGCGTGACCGTAGGAAACCATCCTCGGGGCAGAAAGGCGGTGATGACGTCCGACAGCAGCACGCCTGCTTCAGCGACCAGCTGTCCGGTTTCGGGGTCGAACGACAGCATATGATTGAACCGGCGCATATCCAGCGTGTTGGTCCGGCTCAGCGCGCTGTCGCCATAGGACCTTCCGTTGCCGCGGGCGATGGCGCCGGATTTGCTGATCGCGGCGGTCAGCTCCCGGTCGTCTCGCGGGCGGCTGAGCTGGCAATCGACCACTGGGTATTTCCCCCAACCAGATAGCTTCATCGCGACGCTCCGATCGAAAGCGTGGAATCGGTGAACACAAACCGGCGATCCAGATTGAATTTCACGATATAGCCAATCGCGAGGCCCAGAACCGCTCCGGTCTCGCGCATGAGGTCGGTGTGCCAGATCAGCCAGAACGCCGTTTCCATCCCCCAGAAGATTGCTGTGGTGACAATCCCCATAGCGGTATAGGCCGAGAACTTTCGGCTATGGTCCGAGACGCCGGTGCCCAGGTCATAGAAGATCCAGCGCTTATCCAAGACGTATTTCAGAACCAGCCCCACGGCGGTTCCGACCAGAATCGCGGGGATCAGGGCATTGTCGCCCAAAGCGCCGAACACAAGTCTTTGCGCGCCCAGATTCGCCACCGTCGCCAGAACGGCGAACAACGCATAGCGCAGGACCAGCGATCGAAGACTCACAACACCGACCCCCCAAGTGCAAGCGCGGCAACCAGCGCAAAACAGATCTGGCTATTGCGATCACGCGCGGCAAAGACAATCGGATCGTCGTGCATCAGGCCCCGATGGGTGATCATGATGACCCGGCTGATCCAGAACAGCAGGATCGGGCAAATCCCCCAAAGCACAGTGGGCCAGGCATAAAGGGCGACCACGGCGGGCGAGTTGAGATAGAGCGCCAGAACCAGAACCGAGAGATACCCCGCCGCGACTGCCATCTGCGTCATAACCGGCAGATCATCGACATGGTATCCGCGCCCCGAAGCGCCCAGCTTGCCGCGTTTGGCGCTGTCAACCAGTTCGGCCTGCCGTTTGACCGCAGCCAGCGAGAAGAACAGGAAGATCGAGAAGGCCAGCAGCCAGACCGACAGCTCAATACCCGTCGCGACTCCGCCCGCGATGATCCGGATGGTATAAAGCCCTGCCAGCGTGCAGACATCCACGATCAACTTGCGTTTGAGGGAAACGGAATACGCGGTCGTAATTGCGAAATAGACAAGCATGATCCCGATGAAGGCCAGATTTGTCAGTGCCGCCAGCAAGAACCCCCCCAGCAATAGCCCTGACGCCATCCAGACCCCGTGCGAAACCGGAATGGCTCCCGAAGCAAATGGCCGGAGCCGTTTGCGCGGGTGGGCGCGGTCGGCTTTCAGGTCCAGCAGATCGTTCACCACATAGACGCTGGATGCGATCAGGCTGAAAGACAAAAACGCCAGCAGGCTGTTCAGCAAAGTGCTTGGCGCAAAATTATGCGCCGCGATCATGGGCAGAAAGACAAGCACGTTCTTCAGCCATTGATGCGGCCTCAGGGCCTTGAGATAGGCTTTGCGAGAGACATTCGGCGCGACCAAATGCTCGACCTCGCATCCCAGTTTGCTCAGCTTGTTTCGGATTGCGTCCGCGGCATTTACGGTGATCGCCTTTGCGGCCTTGCTCCAGACGGCCAGATCGGCGGCGCTGTCACCCATATAGGCGAAGCCGTTGGCCCCGTATTTCTGTTCAAGAAACCGGGCCTTGTTATCGCCCTTGAGGTTCAGGGTGCCGTCGGAGCCATACACCTCATCAAACAGCCCGACATGAGCTGCAATCTGATCTGCAATGCGCTGATCTGAGGCGGTCACCAGAACGGCCTGTCCCCCGCTTTCGCGCCAGGATTTGATATAGTCGATCACAGGCTGATTATAGGGCAGCGCATCCACCTGCACCTGAGCTGTGTCTTGTAGGGCTGCTTTCAGCGCGGCCCGCCCCTGCAGCAGGGCCAAAGGCGCCCGGAAGAATGTCGTCCAGTCCTGAGACAGCGAGGCCCAGAACGTTTCGTGCAGCATATCCGATGCAATCAGAGTCCCATCCAGATCGACCACCAGAACGGGGTCGGCAATCTTTAGGGCCTCTGTTTCGGACAAAACAGCCTGATCAGTCATCTATTTCGCCTCCTTCAGGAAATGCCAGTTTCCGGCGCACATCTCTCCAAGGCCCAGCTGAGCCTCAAAGCCCAGCACTGTCCCCGCCTGCGCGGTCGCTGCACAGGAAACCGCAGGATCACCGGCCCGGCGGTCCGTGATGGTATAAGGAATAGGTCGTCGGCAGACTCGTTCATAGGTTTTGACCACGTCCAGCACACTGTACCCTCTGCCTGTCCCCAGATTGACACAGTGATTGCCCTGATCGCCGAATAATGCATCAAGTGACAGCACATGCCCCCGGGCCAGATCCTGAACGTGGATATAGTCCCGGATGCCGGTTCCATCCGGCGTGGGGTAATCTCCGCCAAAAATCATCAGTTCATCCATCTGCCCCATGGCCACGCGGGCAATGACCGGAACCAGATTGGTTGGCGGCTGGCTGGGGTCTTCGCCGATCAAGCCCGAAGGGTGCGCCCCGACGGGATTGAAATAGCGCAGGATGCCAAGTTTCAGCGCCGGGTCTGCGCCGGCCAGGCCGGTCAGAAAATCTTCGCCGATGCGTTTAGTCTGGGCATAGAAACTTTGCGGAGAGGGGGGCGTCGCCTCGACAATCGGCATGGTTTCGGGGTTGCCGTAGATGGCCGCGCTTGACGAGAAGACGATGCGATTGACGCCATGCGCCTTCATTGCGGCGGCGATATTGTAAAGGCCAACACAATTGGTCTGGAAATACCCCATCGGGTTTGCCTGGCTTTCGGGCACGCTTTTCAGCGCGGCGAAATGGACCACAGCGTCGAAAGCCTGGTCCTCAAAGACGCGCGACACATCACCGGCATTTCTGATATCGCAATCATACACCTGTGCCGGTGCACCTGTGATCTGCGCCAGCCGGTCGGGGACATCGCGGCGTGCGTTCTCGAAATTGTCCAGGATCGAGACGTCGTAACCCGCCTCGGTCAGCGCGACATACGTGTGCGAGCCGATAAAACCCGCACCACCCGTCAGCAGGATGCGCCTGATTATGTCAGAGGTCCGGTTCATCTTCCTCGTGCCCATTCTGAATTCCCTGGCCCCAGCCGTACCAGAAGGTGCAGCGCGGAATAAACCGCAAAGCCGAGCGGCGCCTGACAGACCAGGCGGAGCAGGCCGGTCGCGGTCAGAGGTGGTTTGTTGTCATTGGCCGACAACTCCGGATACAGGCGCCGGATTTCTTCGACACCGGCATCCTGACGCCGCCGGACACGGATCAGGTTTCGCAGCCCTTCGACCATGGGCCAGTGATAGCGTGCAGGCACTTCGACCCTTTCGCCCGGGGCGAAATTCAGCCGAACAAACGTGTCGTCCGAGATGATCGAAGGAAACTGTCCCCAGCGTCGGCGCCCGGCTGCATTGACCGAAAAAAGCCCCGCCCCGACCGCGCCGCCCCGAACGAAGGGAAGCCGGACCCAGAAATCGGAATACCGCCGTGTGATCCACGTTCGCGCCGGGGCAACCTGCAGTGTGCCCGTGGCATAAAGCGGTCTGGTCTCGCTCAGCGCCTTCCGCAGCTGTCCCAGAAGGTCGGGGTCGCAGCGGACATCTGCATCCAGATAGATCGTGGCCGCGCCGGTCTTGACCTTGTCCCCCTGATTGAAGGCGTTGGGTTTGCCGGGTTCGCTGATGTTCAGCAGCACCAGCCGCCAGTTGCGGTCCTCGAACAGGTCTTTGAAACCTGACACGATGTCGGCCGTCCGGTCGGTGCAGGCATTTGCCGCAACCACAACCTCGATACGGCCAGCGGCGTTGTCCTGATGAACAAGTGAGTCCAGACAGGCCCCGATGTAGTGCTCTTCGTTATGCGCAGCGATGTTGACGGTCAGGATGCTTGTGGGATCAGCATCGACCCAGCTGGCGCCGGACAGAATGATTTTTTCGTCCGGCATGGTCATTTGCCGTCAAAGGGATCGCGGTAGAGCCCGAATTTCTGTTTGAGCAGCGCCCACAATACCGGCGGGTCCTGCAGGACATAGCGACGCCAGCGCTGGCGCGGCTCCTTGATCAGCCGATAGAACCATTCAAGGCCCAGGTTGGTAACCCAAGGGGCAGGGCGGGGCAGGGTTCCGGCCTCATAGTCTATCGTCCCTCCCAGCGGCAGGAACAGCCGGACGTTTGGCATCCGGTCCCGGTAGTCCATGATGAACTTTTCCTGTCGCCCGCCGCCGAGCCCGACCAACAGCACTGTCGCGCCGGATGCATTGATCCGCTCAATCGTCTTATCAACCGCAGCCGGGTTGGTTTCATAGTCAAATGGCGGGGCGTCGGTTCCGACGATAATGCGCCGACCGGTCTTATCGTTGATCCGGTCCGCAGCGATATCGGCGATGCCCGGTTTGCCGCCGCACAGGAACACCGTGACGTCCGGATCGTCTTTGTGGTGCATGTAGAATTTCGGAAAATAATCCGACCCGGATACCCTTTCGCGCACCGGGGTTCCCAGCAACTTGGCGGCGAAATACAGTATCTGGCTGTCGCAGGTGATGACATCAAACTTGTCGAAGATCTCGCGAAACTCACGATCTTTTTGCAGTTTCATCATCATATCGACATGCAGCGTCAGGATCGCGCCCGCGCTGAAGTTCTGCAGCAGGTCGTCCATGGAAACATCATGAACATATACGTTTAGCAGGTCGATACGGGGATAGTTGTTCCGCGTTGTATCCATTGTCGTTCCGAAGGGCGTTCCGTCAGCCATCACGCGGCCTTTCGCAGGTGCTGGCATACCGATCTTGCAAAGAGCAGATTCAGTGCGGGGCGCATTGTATGGCCCTGGGTCATAATCGTTAATTTCACGCCCATGCTTGCATGGCCTTCTCAATTGTTAACATCAAACAAATGCCCCAAAACAAGCGTGTCCGAGGATCGCTTTTGTATCAGGGCTGCACGACAGCCGATGATCCGACCACGACAGAAATTTCAAACTCAAAAATGCGGCCGGTTCTGTTTACTGCATACCTTTGCGTTTCAGACAACTTGCGATGGCTAGTTTCACGAATCCCGGCCCTTGGCCAAGGGGAAATGCGCACAATCGCAGCCATTTTGCGCGATTGTTTCAGCGTGGGGGTAGGGTGATTTTCGGTAAGACATAAGGTCGGTGCTGCTTGTTCTCAGCGGCTTGGATCACGGGTCAGGGTGAACGGCCGACAGCGGCGCTTTCGGGTTGGTGCGGGCCGTTGAGCGCGACATTGTCACCAGGGCCCCAGCCAGCAGGGACGCGACACCAAAACCGCTATAAAGGAGAAAGGCGGCAAAAATCGGCAATCCGCTGATCAAGCCGACGATCGCCGCCAGTCCACCTGCAACCATCCCGAATAGAACCAGCCCTGCGATCATCATGCCCTCTGTGTCTTTCGTGCTGCCTGGGCAGGTTGTCCCGGCAATCGTTAAGAAACACTCAACAGGGCAAAGAAGGCAAAATTATGCCCCAAACCGGTCCGGGGAACCAAAACCGTCTCAAAGTGTTGCGTTTTAGAGCTGATGACTCGAGAAAGTGAACAATCTGCAAATCAAAATATGGTGTTTGGCTCGAATCATGTGCAGACTGTGCCTGCCATGCGGATTTTGGAGACTTGACCCCCGGGGTCCGGCGGTCTTGGTGGGGAATAACTGGAATAGAATTAGGGAGAGCCTGGGACATGAAGCCCATCTATACTCTGCTTGTTACACTGGTCTTTGGTGCGGTTGCGGCTGTACCGGCTCTGGCGCAAAGCAGCTATCGCATTCAACCCGGCGACGTTTTGAACATTGAAGTACTTGAAGATCGTGAACTCAATCAGGAAGCGCTGGTTCGCCCTGATGGGCGCATCACTATGCCGTTGGCCGGTACGCTTGCTGTCAGCGGGCGCAGCGTCGAGCAGGTTCGCAGCGACCTGACCGACCTTCTCGCGCCGAATTTTGCGTCGACACCGAGCGTGTTCGTGTCACTGGGTTCGGTCGGCGAAGATGTGGAGCCGGACCCGATTCTGGTTTACGCCATCGGCGAGGCCGGATCGCCGGGACGTTACGAAGTGCCGCCGGGCACGACCTTGCTTCAGTTCTTCGCGGAAATGGGTGGCTTCTCGAGATTTGCGGCAACCAAGCGGGTCATGCTGCGGCGCACGGACAAATCGGGTAACGAGCGAGTGTTCCGATTCAACTATGACGCCATTCTGGAAGGTGCCGGACAGGGTGCAGCGACGCGGCTTGTAGACGGAGACGTCGTTGTTGTGCCACAGCGGCGCTTGTTCGAATAACACGAAAGTTGGGGCAGTGAGACAGGACGCGATGAATCGCCTGACGGGTGTTGGGGCCGCTGTGGCGGTGCTGTTGTCGACCACGATCGTGCGGGCGCAGGAAATACCTGTGGAACCCGGCGGGCTGGAGTTGCGATTTGGCATCGCCGAGCGCCTGGAATACGGGCGCAACCTGAGCCTTGATGTGCCTGATCCAGGCAATGGTTTCATCGCGTCGACCATCCTGTCTTTTGGTCTGTCCAGCGAAACGCGCACTCAGTCTATCAATCTGGATGCTGTCACGGGCCTGCGGCTTCAGGATCTGCCCAACATTGACGATAACTTCGATATTGGCGACGCCCGACTCGATTTCGGGTATACGCGCGAAGCCGCGAATGCGGGGCTGAGTCTGGACGCAGAATATCTGCGGTTTGATATCGGTTTCCTGCGGTCGCTGTCGGATTTCGAAGATGAGGATGGATTTATCATCCTGCCGGCCGATTTCGCAGATCTGACCGGTGACGGAACCCGCAACGACTTCAGCTATGGCTTCTCGCTCGATGGCGGTCGGCAGAGCCTTATTGGCTATAACCTCAGCCTGCGGGCCTCGGGGCTGCGGTACACGGACACCACCGATCCGGGGCTTGATGACAACGACCGGATCGACGGCCGGTTCGGATTGAGCTTTGCGTTCTCGCAACGGACCACCGGGCGCTTGGACTACGACCTCGAACGGTTCACCGATGACAGCCCGGACGAGATTGATCGTGATGGCAACACGATTACCTTCGGACTCTTGCACGAAGTGTCGTCCACCACGCGCTTTGACGCGGCGCTTGGCTATGCGGATATCGAGGAGACGCGGGAGATCAACGGTGACCGGGACGTATCGGGCATCGTCGGCAATCTGGGGGTTGAACGCGACGTCCCTGACGGGTCGTACCTCGCTCGCTATGAGACGACCCGGGAGATCGCTGGCCGTCTGGACCGGCTTTTTGTCGGGCGTAACCGCGAAATCCCTGATGGCGCTTTCGGGTTTACTCTTGGCGCCGCGCGGCAATCGGGCGGATCGGTCGATGCTATCGGATCGCTCTTGTTTGATCGCGAGTATGGGCCAGACACCCTGCGCGTGCGGCTGAGCCGGGACATCCTGTTCGATGACGAAGATGACTACTTTGCAGCGACGGTGGTGGATGTCGGGTACATCTGGGGCATTACACCCCTATCGCAATTTGCGTTGCGCGGGACTTATGCGCTGTCCGAGGAAACCGACACATCTTCTCAGGTCGAGTTCTCGAATGTAAGCGCGGTCTATAGCCACGACTTGACCCGGGAGTGGCAGTTCAACGCGGGCCTCGACTATCGCGTTCGCGACGAGGATGGCGTCGGCCGCGCAACCAGCCCGATGGTGTTCGTTTCGATCGGCAAGAACATCGTTTGGCGGCCATGATAGCGGTCGGGTGATCTGGCCTACAGATTCGCCCTATCAGGCCTCGAGTTGCATTTTGGGAACAATCCATCCGGGTAACGGTGAATTGTTTTGACCGCGAGCGGCGCGGCGGCGGAATGTGGGGGCCGGGCGGTTCCGCGTGAAGATATTGCATCTTTTGCCCGGGCAATGTGCTAGAGGGTGGCGATGGTTTTCCAGGGTGCGCTCGCAGTCGTTGACGCCGGTGGTCCGAGACCAACCCTGCCGCAACCGTAACCTGTGTTTGAAATGGACGATTGACACCCTTCGGAATGCCCAAAGACGCAAAAGCATATGATCACCAGAGACTGCTCGAAGAGACGGTCATCCGGTTCAATCTGCCAAAACTGGTGGGTAACGAACGCCGCTATCTCGATACGGTGCTCGAACAGGGGTTTCTTGCGGGCAACGGACAGTTCACCGCCGCGTGCGAGGCGCAGCTTCGGACGTTAACCCAGGCCCAGAAGGTGCAGCTTGTGCATTCCGGAACCGGTGCGCTCGAAATGGCGGCGATTCTTTGCGACCTCGGGCCCGGTGACGAAGTCATCATGCCCTCGTTCACTTTCGTATCCACGGCGAATGCGGTGGTATTGCGGGGGGCCGTGCCGGTCTTTGTGGACGTCGACCCCGAGACCCTGAATCTTGAACCAGAGGCGGTCGAGAAGGCCGTGACGGCACGGACAAAGGCTATCTTTGCGGTTCATTATGCCGGGGTCCCCGCCGAGATGGGGCCGTTGGCAGACATCGCCCGACAACACCGTCTGATCCTTGTCGAAGACGCGGCGCAGGCTCTGGGCTCGCGGTATTGCGGTCGCCCTTGTGGTGGGCTGGGTGACATCGCAGCATTCAGTTTTCACGAGACCAAGAATGTGACTTCTGGTGAAGGGGGTGCGCTGACGATCAACCGCCCTGATCTTGCCGAACGAGCGGACATAATCAGGGACAAGGGAACCAACCGGGCAAGGTTCCTTGAAGGGGCCGTGGACAAATACACCTGGGTCGATATCGGGTCTTCGTTTTCTCCGTCCGAGTTGACGGCGGCGATCCTTCTGGCGCAGCTTGAACAGACGGACAAGATCAACCGGGACCGGCTGGAAACCCTTGCGCGCTACAGGTCTGCCTTTTCAGATCTTGCACAGGCCGAGAGGGTCGGTCTGCTGTCAGCCCCCGAGCATCGTCAGGGCAACGGCCATTTGTTTTGCCTGTTGCTGAGGGATGCGCAGGACCAGCGTGACTTTATCAGCTTTATGCGGGCGCGGGGCATCGAGACGCCGTTCCACTATGTGCCGTTGCACTCGGCACCGGCCGGCCGGGTGCACGGACGATGCGCGGGCAGCTTGGCGGTGACGGACAGCGCGGCAGCCCGGTTGGTCCGCCTGCCGCTTTATTACGAGATGGGTGAGGCCGTCGATACGGTCATTGAAACCGCGCATGAATACCTTGCGAGACGGGCGCCTTAAGACACCCCAATGGCCAGGCTTCCCTGAAAAAAGGGCTGTCTTGTCTGTGCCTTGGCATCTATGCTGCCGCGACGTTTGAGACAGGGGTATCCGATGCGAATTGACGCTCATCAGCATTTCTGGACTATTTCGCGCGGCGACTATGGCTGGCTGACACCGGAACTTGTGCAGCTCTACCGGGACTTCACACCGGGCGATCTGTCGCCACTCTTGCAGCAGCATCAGATCGCGGGAAGCGTGTTGGTGCAGGCCGCCGCGACCACGGCAGAGACCGAGTTCATGTTGGGGCTGGCCGACGAGAACCCGTTTATCAAGGGGGTCGTCGGCTGGGTCGATTTTGAACGCCCCGAATCCCGTGCCGATATCGCCCGGTTCTGCAAGCACGATGCCTTTGTCGGGTTGCGGCCGTTGATACAGGATCTCGCAGATGACGACTGGATGCTCAGATCCGATCTGCGCCCGGTGTTCAATGAGCTGATCCGCTGCGACCTCACCTTTGACGCGCTGACCCTGCCACGTCATCTGTCCAATCTGCGCCGGTTGTTGGCCGATCTGCCGCAGATGCGGGTGGTGATCGATCATGGCTCAAAGCCGCTGATCCGGGACGGTATTGTTGAAGGCTGGGCCGAAGACATGGCCGCGCTGGCGCGTGATACGGGGGCGTTCTGCAAACTGTCGGGCCTTGTCACCGAGGCTGGCGAAGGCTGGACCCTCGATGACCTGAGGCCCTATGTCGACCACCTGCTTGCGCATTTTGGGCCCGAGCGGCTGATCTGGGGCAGCGACTGGCCGGTTTGTACCCTGGCCAGTTCCTATGCCCGCTGGGTCGAGACGACCGATCTGCTACTGGCGGATCTGCAACCGCACGAGCGCGCGGCCATTCTTGGCGGGAACGCGGCCCGGGCTTACAAGCTGCGGTCCTGAACGCCGACACCCACATAGGTTTCGAACCCTGCCCCCAGCACCATGGCTGACGAATAGATGTTGCGAAGGTCAACCATGCGGGGTGATTTCATGGCTTCGGAAAGATCGGTCAGGTTCAGGGCGCGGAACTCGTTCCATTCGGTCAGCAGAACCACCACATCAGCATCCTTGGCCGCGGCGTAAGGGTCGTCCATCCAGTCGACCCCGGGCAGCAGCGCCTCGCCTTCGGCACGGCCTTGCGGATCGACCACGCGCACCCGCGCGCCGCCGCCGATCAGGGCGGGAACAATGGTCAGCGAGGGCGCGTCGCGCATGTCATCGGTATTGGGTTTGAAGGTCACCCCCAGCACGGCCACGGTCTTGCCGTTGAAACTGTCGTCGCAGACATCGCGGATCTTTTCGATCATCCGTTTCTTGATGCCATCGTTGACGCGGATCACCGTCTCGGTGATCTCCATCGGATAGGCAAAATCCTGCCCGATCCGGGCCAGAGCGGCGGTGTCCTTGGGGAAGCATGACCCGCCATAGCCGGGGCCGGCATGTAGGAACTTGTTGCCGATGCGGCCATCCAGGCCGATGCCGCGCGACACCTCTTTGACATCACCGCCCACCCGTTCGCACAGGCCCGCGATTTCGTTGATGAAGGTGATCTTGGTCGCCAGAAACGCGTTGGCGGCGTATTTGATCATCTCGGCGCTTTCCAGATCGGTGGTCAGGATCGGGAAATCCCGCAGGTAAAGCGGCCGGTAGATTTCTGCCATCACCTCGGCCGCGCGGTCACTTTCGACGCCGACAACCACGCGGTCAGGGCGCATGAAATCGTCGATCGCAGCCCCTTCGCGCAGGAATTCGGGGTTCGAGGCAACGTCGAACTCGGCCTGCGGATTGGCGGCGGTCAGCGCGGCCTGCACTTTGCGGTTGGTGCCGACCGGCACGGTCGATTTGGTTACCACAACCGCATAGTCGGTCAGGGCCTGGGCGATTTCCTCGGCGGCGGCCATCACATAGGTCAGATCGGCGTGCCCGTCGCCGCGGCGGGTTGGGGTGCCGACGGCGATAAAGACCGCATCCGCCCCGTCTACGGCCTCGGCCAGATTGTCGGTGAAACTCAGCCGTCCGGCGGCCACGTTCTTGGCCATCAGAACGTCGAGGCCGGGTTCATAGATCGGAACCTCGCCGGCCTGAAGCATCTCGATCTTGCGGGCGGATTTGTCGACGCAGATCACGTCATGCCCGAAATCGGAAAAACAGACCCCGGAAACCAGGCCAACATATCCCGTGCCAATCATCGCAATGCGCATATCTCAAATCCTTGTCTAGGGCAGGGGTCAGACACCTGCCATCCATCGACCGTTTCTGGCGATCGAATACGTCTTTAGGCTGAGGGTATTCAAGGGGATTCTGCCCATCGGACCCTTTGCTCCGGTCCAGAGGTTGCACCGGGCCGCAAACGGGGGCTATGTGGGGCGCGACGGGATCAGCTCTATTGGCTTGATCCTTTGACAGAAACCCAAAACCGACCTGGCCGATCCCATGCTGACCCTGCAGGAAAGAACGCTTCGCAAAAGACGCCGCAACCGCTGGCTGATCCTGTTGTCGCCGGTGATCCTGCTGTTGTCGCCCGTGTTGCTGCCCGCCTATCTGGTCTATCGCCGGCGCAAGGCGCAGAAACTGTCGAAATCCGCGGCCCGCATGGGTGCGGTGGCGGGTTCGCTGGCCTCAATCCGGCCCGAAGTGAGGGACAGCGCGGCTGAGGCCGAAGTGGATGCGCAGGCGGACACCTTTGCGCTCTGCCGGGTGATCGGCAATGATCTGGTGCCCCGCCACAAGGCGGGTCAGTCGCAAGAGAATGTTCGGTTCATCCTGGAAAACGAACCCGAGTTTGAGAACTGCACCAAGCTGTGGATCCTGAACCGGATATTCGACCCCGAGAATGAGGCGGCCCTGATCGCGTTGTTGGAACGGCATGGGCAAAGCTATGAGCGTATTCCGTTCAGCCCGGATACGTTTCAGACCGTTGGGTTCGATTTCGAAACCTTCGAGGACCCGATGATATTTGCCGACGGATCGCTTGATCCGTTGGATGATGAAACCAAGGCAAAGATCATCGGCCAAAGCTATCGGGCCCGCAACGCCTACGTCATGAACAACAATGGCGCGCGCAATGCCGCGCTTGAGCTTTGCCTGCGCCATGCAAAATGGGCGCTGCCTTTTGATGGCAATTGCTATTTCACCCAGGGCGCCTGGGATGCGTTTTCTGCCGACGTGGTCGCGAACCGGGACAAGCGGTATCTGGTGGTGCCGATGGCGCGGATGCAGGATAATGCTGACTTGCTTGGTGACGATTGCACGCCCAACCCGACCGAGGAACCCCAGCTTGCCTTCCGCTGCGATGCGCCGCTGCGCTTTGATGAGGCGCACCCCTATGGCCGTCGACCGAAGGTCGAGCTGTTCTTACATCTTGGGATCGAAGGTCCCTGGCAGAAATGGCCGCTCGAGGCGTTTGACGCTCCGCCGCGCAAGGTCAGCCCCGAAGGTTATCGCGTCGGGTCTGCGGGATGGGTCGCGCGGCTGTTTTCCGGCCAAGGCAAGCTGGAAAAGGACAATGCACAGAGCTTCAAGAACCGCGGCCTGGCCCGAAACGATGCGATCCGCGCGACGCTGGACATGCTCGAGGCCCGGCACATGGCCCCCAGCGCCGCGCCCGGCGGGCTGGCTTTTTATGACGCGGCCCGGATTGAAACTCTGGCGGCGACGCGCGACGACCCTGACCATCGCGCGATATGCGCGGCTGCAGAGGCCGCTCTGGACCGTGGGCCGTTTTCCGTCACGGACAAGCCGCAGCCGGGGCCAAGCGGCGATCTGAAGGATTACTATCATCCCTCCCCCTACTGGTGGCCGGACCCGAAAAAGAAGGACGGACGCCCCTTTGTCTTCCGGGACGGAGAGCGCGTGCCGGGCACCCGGCTCTATGAGGATGAAAGCGACCGTTTCGACCGGACTCGACTGCAGCGGCTATTTGATGATTCCGTTGCGTTGACCCTGGCGGGGCGGCTGACGGGCGAGAGCAGATATGGCGACCATGCCGGGCGCTTGATCGAGACCTGGTTCATTAATCCCGACACACGGATGAACCCCAATCTGGACTATGCGCAGGTGCGGCTGGGGCATAAGGGGGACAAGGGCCTGTCGCATGGTCTGATCGAGACCAAGGACTTCTATTTCTTCCTCGACGCGGTCCGGATGCTGGACGATGCGTCGATCAGACAGGGCGTGCAGGCATGGGTGGCCGAGTTCCTGACATGGCTGCAAAACAGCGATCAGGGCCGCGGGGAACGCCGGGCCCGGAACAACCATGGCACCTGCTATGATCTGCAGGCAGCCGCGCTGGCTGCGTTTTTGGACGATACCGAAACGTTGCAGCAGATCAACCTGCGGGCGCAGGCGCGGGTGCTGGGCAGCATCACCCCGGACGGCGCGCAACCGCATGAGATGGCGCGCACGCTGACGCAGCATTACTGCGCCTTCAACCTGCAAAGCTGGATCAACCTTTTCACCCTGCTGGATGCGGTGGGGATGCGTCCTTGGAGCAGTCAGGCGGCGGATCGACTGGTCATCGCCATGCGCCGCCTGCTGACCGAATCCGCCGAAGGATGGACGCATGAGCAGATCGAGCCGTTTGAATTCGCCCGTCTGGTCCCCATCGACGCGGCGCTGCAGCAACAGACAGGGCAGGGGGTTCTGGACACCCACGAGGCCCCGGCCTGTTTCCACCCCCATGACGGTATCGCGCCCTTCTGGCGTCTGGCGCACGGTTCGCGTTGATCACATTCGGGTGTTGCAACTCGTAAAATGATCTGGATGATGCGGTGGCATGAGGACCGGAAACTCCGGCCAGCCGCAGTTTGATGCGGTCACAACAATAATGGGGAGACGACTTATGTCATTCAAAACTCTGATGCTGGCGGCCAGTGCCACCGCGATGATCGCGGCGGGTGCTTCGGCGGAAACGCTGCGATGGGCCCGCGCCGGTGACGCGCTGACGCTGGACCCACATGCGCAGAACGAAGGACCGACCTCGGCCATGGCGCACCAGATCATGGAAACGCTGGTGATGCGTGACCATTCCGGCGCGCTGGTGCCGTCGCTGGCCACCGAATGGGCACCGTCCGAAGACAACCCGAATGTCTGGGTGTTCAAGCTGCGTGAAGGCGTAACCTTCCATGATGGGGCCGAGTTCGACAGCGAAGACGTTGTATTCTCGCTGAACCGCGCGATGACGCCGGATTCGGACTACAAGGAACTGCTGGCCTCGGTCAAAGAAGTGCGCGCACCCGACAAGTTCACCGTCGAGATCGAAACCGATGGCCCGAACCCGATCATGCCCAACAACCTGACCAATATGTTCATGATGGACAAGGGCTGGGCCGAGGCGAACAACGCCGTGAAGGTGCAAGACTATGAGGGTGGCGAAGACACGTTTGCGGCCAAGAATGCCAATGGCACCGGCCCCTACAAGCTGGTCAGCCGCGAGCCGGACGTAAAAACCGTTCTGGCCGCCTATGACGGTTATTGGGGCAAGGATGAATTCCCGCTGCAGGTGACCGAGATCGTTTATACCCCGATCCAGAACGCCGCGACCCGCGTTGCCGCGCTGCTGTCGGGTGAGGTCGATTTCATTCAGGATGTGCCTGTGCAGGACCTTGAACGCGTTGCGGGCACCGATGGTCTGGATGTTCGCACCGCGCCGCAGAACCGGGTGATCTTCTTTGGTATGAACATGGGCGACGCTGATCTGGGCTCGGACAGCGTTGATGGTGCCAATCCGCTGGCGGATGTACGTGTGCGTCAGGCGATGTCCAAGGCAATCAACCGCGATGCGATCCAGCAGGTTGTGATGCGTGGCCAGTCGGCCCCCGCGGGCATGATCTCGCCGCCCTTCGTGAACGGCTGGGATGAGGGGATGGATGCGTCCTCGACCACCGATATCGAAGGCGCCAAGGCCCTGATGGCCGAGGCAGGGTATCCTGATGGCTTCTCGCTGACCCTGAACTGCCCGAACGACCGCTACATCAACGATGAGGCGATCTGCCAGGCCGCCGTGGGTATGCTGGCGCAGATCGGCGTGACCGTGAATCTGGATGCCAAACCCAAGGCGCAGCACTTCCCGCTGATCAACAACCTTGAGACCGACTTCTACATGCTGGGTTGGGGTGTTCCGACTTATGACTCGGAATACATCTTCAACTTCCTGGTCCATTCGAAGGGCGAGAAATACGGCTCGTGGAACGGCACGCGCTATTCCAACCCTGAGCTGGATGCCAAGATCGTGGCGCTGGCCTCGGAAACCGACCTGCCCGCGCGCGATCAGCAGATCGCCGATATCTGGCAGGTGGTTCAGGACGAACAGCTTTATATCCCGATCCACCATCAGGTGCTGAACTGGGGTATGAAGTCGGGCGTTGGCACCATCGTTGAACCCGAAGATTCGCCTAAGATCAAATACTTCGAGATGAACTAAGCCATCCTTCCGGATGCAGGGCAGGGCGCGGTTTCGCGCCCTGTTTTCGTTTGCGTGGGCAGTAACGGGCGCGTGATCTCATCGTGAGAATTCCTTTACGCGGCGGCCAAAACATCCCAAGCTCTGACCCATAAACAGGGAGATATCGCCATGATCCTCAGGAACAGCGCCATTGGCCTGACCATGCTGCTGGCCAGCACCGCGCAGGCTGCCGAGTTCAAATGGGCCTCGACCACCGATCCGCAGACAATGGACCCGCATGCGGTCAACTCGGCCCCGGTGCTGGGGTTTCTCAATAATGTCTACGAAGGGCTGGTGCGGCGCGGCAAAGATATGGCCGTTGAACCGGCGCTAGCTGTCAGTTGGGAGCCGATCGGGGACGGTGAGGGCTGGCGGTTCAAGCTGCGCGAGGGCGTCACCTTCCACGATGGCAGCAGCTTTGACGCCAATGATGTGCTGTTCAGCTATCAACGCGCCTCGGGCGAGGCTGCGGACACCCGCAGCTGGTTTGCGCCGGTCAGCGATGTGATTGTGGTCGATGACTATACCGTCGATATCATGACCACCGCGCCCAACCCGCTGTTCCCATCCTCGATTGCCAACTGGATGATCATGGATCAGGGCTGGACCGAGGCCAACGATGCCGTGGTGCCCGACAAGGAAACCGGCAACTACGCTACGATCAACGCCAACGGCACCGGCGCGTTCAAAGTGACCGAGCGCGAGCCGGGTCTGAAAACCGTGCTGGAGCCGCATGAGGGCTGGTGGGGCGAGGCTGAACACAACATTACCCGTGCCGAATTCAATCCGATCCAGAACCCGGCCACCGCCGTTGCAGCGCTGTTGTCGGGTGATGTGGACATGATCAATCCGGTGCCGATTCAGGACGTAGCGCGGCTGCAACAGAGCGCAGATGTGGACGTCATTCAGGGGATCGAGGCGCGCGTGATCATGCTGGGCTTTGATCACGAGGCCGAGGCGCTGAAATACACCGATGACGCGGGCAAACCGAACCCGTTCCGCGATGCGCGCGTGCGTCAGGCCGTCGCTAAAGCGGTCAATGTGGATGCCATTCTGGCCACCATCATGCGCGGCAATGCCGAAGCGGCCTCGCAACTCGTCACCCCGGTGATGAGCGGTTATTCTCGGGCCAATGCGGACCGTCCCGCGTTCGATGTTGATGCTGCGAAGGCGCTGCTGGCGGAAGCGGGCTATGCCGACGGCTTCTCGTTCGGGCTGAAATGCCCTAATGACCGCTACCTGAATGATGAGGCCGTGTGTCAGGCGGTTGTCGGTATGCTCGCCCAGATCGGCATTACCGCTGAACTGGATGCGATGCCGGTGCGCAACTACTGGCCGGAACTGCGAGAGGATAACTACGATATGTACCTGCTGGGCTGGAGCCCCGGTACATTCGACGCCGAACACCCGGTCCGGTTCCTGGTCGCGACCCCGAATGAAGAGAAGAAGCTGGGCAGCTGGAATTTCGGCGGCTACTCGAACCCGCGGGTTGATGAATTGCTGCCGAAGATCCAGTCCGAGCTGGATCAGACCAAACGTCAGGCCATGCTGGATGAGGTGACGCAGATCTATCAGGACGATCAGGTCTATGTGCCGATGTACGTGCAGCCTCTGGTCTGGGGGACGCGCAACAATGTCGAGCTGACACAGCGCCCGGACAACTTCTTTATCCTGCGCTGGGTGACGGTGAACTGAGCCCATGGGCGTGATGATCGCCGGGGTCTATCACGCCGAGGACCCCGCGCCCGACACAAGGCTTGACGGCGAATTCCGCCGTCAGGCCTCGACCATTCGGAACGCGCTGCCGGATGCTGTGGAACCGGGGCGATTTCACCTTTACGCGGCGTGGAACTGCCCTTGGGCCCATCGCGTGTTGCTGGTTCGTGCGCTCAAGGGCCTGCATGATCTGATCACGGTTGCCTATGCCGAGCCGCGCCGCACAGTCGATGGCTGGGTCTATGCCGACGGCGCGGATGCGGTCTATGGCGCAACGGCGCTGCATCACGCCTATGCCCGCGCGACACCGACCTATACCGGGCGGATCACGGTGCCCTTGCTGTGGGACCGGGTTGAGGATCGGGCGGTCTCTAACGAATCCGCCGATCTGGTACGGATGTTGGGCTCGTTGCCGGGCTATGGTCCCAATCTGGCACCATCAGACAAGCTGGACCAGATCAACGCGTGGAACGAAAAGATCTACGCGCGCCTCAACAACGGCGTCTACCGCGCAGGGTTCGCCCGCACGCAAGAGGCTTATGAGGCGGGTTTTCGCGATGTGTTCGCAACGCTGGACGAGATCGAGGCGCATCTGGCCACCAACCGCTACCTCTGCGGTGACATCCTGACCGAGGCCGATCTGCGTCTGTTCCCCACGCTGGCCCGGTTCGATGTGGCCTATCACTATGCCTTCAAATGCAACCTGCGTCGGCTGATCGACTATCCGAACATTTGGGGCTATGCGCGCGAGATCTACGCGCTGCCCGGCGTGGCCGAGACAGTGAAGTTCGACATCTACAAGCAAGGCTATTTCTCGCCATCCGAACTGCGAAATCCGCTGGGGATCGTGCCGTTGGGCCCTGAAATCGATTGGAACGCTCCGCACCACCGCGACATCTTGACCACCCGGTCGGTTAAAGCATAGAGAGACGCACCAATGGGGAAAATCAATGTTCGCATATATCGTCAGACGGATGTTCCAGTCCGTCATCGTGCTGTTGGTCGTGGGTCTGGTGGCCTTTTCGATGTTCCGCTTTGTCGGCGACCCGATCGACAACATGCTGGGGCAGGAACGCACGCAAGCTGACATCGACCGCCTGCGCACCGAACTGGGGCTGGATCAGCCCTTTGTGGTGCAATACGCCAAGTTCCTGCAGGGCGCGGTTCAGGGCAATTTCGGGGTCTCTTACCGGCAGGGCCGTCCGGTTTCGACAATTCTGGTGGAACGGGCCCCGGCGACGCTGGAGCTGGCATTTGTGTCGGGCTTTCTGGCGATCACGATCGGCATCGCCCTGGGGGTTTTCACGGCGATCCGACGACAAGGGATTGCGGCAAATGTGATTATGACGGTGTCCCTGATAGGGGTCTCACTGCCCACCTTCCTCATAGGGATATTGCTGATCTACATCTTCTCGGTCGAGCTTGACCTGCTGCCCAGCTTCGGGAGGGGCGAGACCGTTATGATTGGCGGCTGGTCCACCGGGTTCCTGACCGCATCGGGGCTTAAAGCACTGATATTGCCTGCGATTACGCTGGGCCTGTACCAGATGACACTGATCATGCGGCTTGTGCGGTCCGAGATGCTGGAAGTGCTGCGCGCCGATTATGTCCGCTTTGCCCGCGCGCGCGGATTGTCGGACCGGGTGATCAATTTCCGCCATGCGCTGAAGAATACTCTGGTGCCGGTGATCACCATCACAGGCCTGCAGCTGGGTTCGATCATCGCGTTCGCTATCATCACGGAGACGGTGTTCCAGTGGCCCGGCGTCGGCCTGTTGTTCATCAACGCGATCCAGTTCGTCGATATTCCCGTCATGGCGGCTTATCTGATGCTGATCTCGGTGATGTTCGTGACGATCAACCTGATTGTCGATCTTCTCTATTATGCCATTGACCCGCGCCTGCGTGTCGACGCGAGGGCCACATGACCGATACCCCAAACACTCAAACCCCGTCGCGGATGGCGAAATTCTGGGACAGCGACTTTGCATGGTCGTTCCGGCATTCGCCGGTGGCGGTGATTGCCTCGCTGGTCGTGGTCATTCTGGTGCTGGCGGCGATTTTCGCGCCGCTGATCGCGCCCTTTGATCCGTTCGATCCGTCCACGCTGAACCTGATGAACGGGTTTACGCCCCCGGGCACGCCCAACGCCTTCACGCAGGAAACCTTTCTGCTGGGCACCGACGATCAAGGACGGGATGTGTTTTCGACCATCCTTTACGGCATGCGGATTTCGCTGTTCGTGGGCGCAGCGGCGGTGCTGCTGGCGCTGATCATCGGGGTTATTCTGGGGCTGGTGGCAGCCTATTTCGGCGGCTGGATCGAGACGCTGATCATGCGCATCGCCGATGTGCAGCTGACCTTTCCGGCCATTCTGGTGGCGATGCTGATCTTTGGCATCGCCAAGGGGATCACCCCGCCCGAATACCGGGATGAGATGGCAATTTATGTGCTGATCATCGCCATCGCCCTGTCCGACTGGGTGCAGTTCGCGCGTGTTGTGCGCGGCGCGGCTCTGGTTGAGAAAAACAAGGAATACGTTCAGGCCGCGCGTCTGATCGGACGTGGGTCCTTCCCGATCATGTTCCGCCATATCCTGCCGAATGTCCTCAGCCCGGTTCTGGTGATCGCCACCATCTCGCTGGCGCTAGCGATTATCGCCGAGGCGACGCTGAGTTTCCTCGGCGTCGGAGCGCCACCGACCCAGCCGTCGCTGGGTACGCTGATCCGCATCGGGCAGGGGTTCCTGTTCTCGGGTGAGTGGTGGATCCTGTTCTTCCCGGCCTGCACGCTGCTGGCCCTTGCCCTGTCGGTCAACCTGCTGGGCGACTGGCTGCGCGATGCGCTGAACCCCAAGCTGCGGTGATTTCATGAGCCTTCTGACGATCAACGACCTGACGGTCGAATTCCCGACCCGCCGCAAGCTGTTCACCGCTGTCGACCATGTGGACCTGTCGGTTGAGCCGGGCCAGATCCACGGTCTGGTGGGTGAATCCGGTGCTGGCAAATCGACCATCGGTGCCGCCATCATGGGCCTGCTGGACCGGCCCGGTCGCATTGCCAGCGGCACCATCAAGCTGAGCGGAGACCAGATCAGCGGTATCGACGCCGAGGCGATGCGGGGACTGCGCGGCAAGAAGATCTCGATGATCTTTCAGGACCCGCTGACCTCGCTGAACCCGCTGTTCACCGTGCGCGAGCAACTCGTCGAGACCATTCAGGCCCATCTGGGCGGGTCCGAGGCCGAGGCCACCAAACGCGCCCGCGACCTGATTGACCGGGTGGGTATCCCCGACCCGGATACGCGTCTGGACCAATACCCGCATCAGTTCTCGGGCGGGATGCGGCAGCGCGTGGTGATCGCGCTGGCGCTGTGTACCGAGCCGGACGTGATCATCGCGGATGAGCCGACTACCGCGCTGGATGTCTCGGTCCAGGCACAGATTCTGGACCTGATCAAGGAACTGGCGCAGGAACGTCAGGTGGGCGTCATCCTGATTACGCACGACATGGGCGTGATTGCCGACACGACGGACCGCGTGACGGTGATGTATGCGGGCAAAGTGGTCGAAACCGGCACCACCGGGCAGGTGATGGGCCAGCCGCAGCACGAATACACCAAATCCCTGATCGCTGCCGTGCCGCGCCCGACGCTCAAGCTGCACCGCTTTCCACAGATCAGCTATGGCGGGCGCGAGACGCGTTTCGCGATCGAGGATATGGCCCGTCACTGGCCCAAGGTCGACAATGACGCCAGCAAGCCGGTGTTCGAGATCCGCAACCTGACCAAGAAGTTCCTGCAAAAGCGCGGGCTACTTCCATGGGACCGGACCTATTTCACCGCCGTCGATAATGTCAGCTTCGACATCCATGCCGGGGAAGTGTTCGGCGTGGTGGGCGAATCCGGCTCGGGCAAGTCCACCGTGGCGCGGATGATTGCGGGCCTCTATCCGGTGGATGGCGGTACCATCGATTTTCAAGGTCAGCGCGTCAGCGACCTGAGCAATCGTGCGGTACAGGATGAATACCGCAAGAACATCCAGATGATCTTTCAGGATCCCTATTCCTCGCTCAACCCGCGGATGCGGGTGGATGAGATCGTGGCCGAACCGATCCGCCATCATCGCCTGATGGACAACACGCATATCAAGCGCCGGGTCGACGAGTTGCTGGATCAGGTGGGGCTGGGCCATGAGGCCGGGCAGAAGTACCCGCATGAATTCTCGGGCGGGCAACGGCAGCGGATTTCCATCGCGCGCGCCTTGGCCACGCAGCCGCGTTTCCTGATCTGTGATGAGCCGACCAGCGCGCTGGACGTGTCCATTCAGGCGCAGATTCTGAACATCCTGAAAGATCTGCAGGAACATCTGGGCCTGACCCTTCTGTTTATCAGCCACGACCTGCCGGTGGTGCGTCAGATGTGCGACCGGGTGGCGGTGATGAAACAGGGCCAGATGGTCGAGATTCAGGACACCACCGATCTGTTCACCAACCCTCAGACCGAATATGCGGCCGAGCTGCTGCGGCTGATGCCCAAGCTTGACGATCTGTCGACCGACGGGCTGGGCGAGCGCGAGGCGTAACACGCAAAGGTTGACGAGACCTGCTTGGCGTGGCCTGATCGGGCCACGTCAATGCAGGGAGATATTGCAATGCTGATCCGATCCGTGACCGCCGTTCTTCTTGGGCTGTTCGCACCGCTGTCCGCTCAGGCGCAAGATGGGTTCCCGGACCTCGTGGGCAAATGGGTCTGTAATATCGAATATGGTGCCTATTTCTTTGACCTGCTCGAAGGGCCTTATGAATTCGAACTTGAGATCACCGAGCAGTTGGGCGCGGGTTTCAAGGGGCACTCGGTCTGGATCGGGGACCGGGATGAGTTGCCCGATGACCAGATCGATCGCCCCGGGCAGACAATCGTGGCCGAAGAGGGCACGAAGGTCACGATCCACGAAGAGTTTCTGGGCATGATCGGCTGGGGGGACCGAAACCTTCATATGGTGGATATCGCCGATGACGGGATCAGGATCGGACGGCTATTGGCCGATGGCGAATTCGAGATGCTCGCCGCGCGCGCCGGCGAACACGCGGCCCTGACCCGAACCCGGTGCATGAAGCAGCCCGGATAGACCTGCGCGGTGGCCGCACCCCTGAAACCCTCGGACAAGATCGAACGCCTGTCGCGGGCGGTGCATCCCGGTTTGCTGGACACCGCCATCGACCCGCATTTGATGATCATCCTGATCCTCGCCAATCTGATGAGCGATACTCTGTGGCAGGTTCGGGACAGGATCGCCGACCGCGCGGCGGTGGATGGCCTGCCGGTCACCGATGAAATGCTGTCTTTCATCGACCACCACTTTACCCATGATTTCCCCATGGGCACCGCCGAACGTGTCGGCATCCTGAACCTGCAGGACGAGCGTGACCGGTTGGGGGCCGGGGCCGTCGATACGATCAAGGCGCAGCTTTGGCGCCATGTGACCTGGCGGCGGGACAAAGGACAGCTGACGCCTGCGCTGGATATCTTTCCACTGCTCGAACAGGACCAACTGCCGATCTATACCTATTCGACCATCGACGGCCTGCACGCGATGTCGCGCCTGCTGAAACATAAAAAGCACCGGCCCATGGGCGTGACGGTCTGCGCCGACGAGGCGACGTTGACCACCTCGCTTGCCAGCGTTCTGAACGGCGTCGCGCTGGAGGATGTGTTCATCGTGGGCTCTCCGGGTCACTATACGACGCTGCTGCAGCAGAGCGGGCGGCGATACTGGTGCAATGGCAAGCCCGAGTCCTTTTCGCAGGCCCGCTGGGCCGACCTGACCACCGGGGCCGATGCGGCCGACCCCGGGACCGAATTCGAGCGGCGGATGCCCTATGCGGACCGGTTCCTGTCGATGTTTGGCGTGCTGAAACTCGGCGATGGGGTCAGCACGATTCCACGGGCCGAGCTGACACGGTTCGAAGCGGATTGTGCGGCGTTTTTCGGGACGCAGCTGCCTCCGTTCGAGGCGCTGCATCGGCAAGAGGTATCATTTGCGGCAAGCGTGGCGACCCGGGACCAGCTTGCGCAGCTTGACGCGGCAGACGGCGCGGCGAGTGCCCGTCAGGTGATCGACCAACTGGCGCAGGGCGATGATCTCTCGGTCTTTGGGCAGGCGGCCTATTGCTATCGTGACCTTCATGTGCGCTATCCAGGCGCGTATCTTTCCAACGCGCTTCGGGGGCCAAAGCTGCGCAAACTTGCGGCTTCGGTGCGCAGCATCGATCAGGCCCTTGCGGTGGTCTCGGGCATTGCCGGTCGGCAGAGCATCTTTCAGGGCCGAGACCGCATCGCCATGCCGGATGAGGTGCTGCTGTTCGGCACCGCAGACGATGTTGACCGGGGCCTGCTATTGTTGTCGCTGTTGTTGGCGGCGGCCCCCGATCAGATCGGGGTCGAGGCGGCGCTGAAAATCACGCAGCATTCGACATATCTGCAAATCCGCGACCGGGTGATCGATGTTGATACCCTAAGCGATGTTCGGGTCGAAGGTGAGGTCGGGCTGACTCTCGATCCTTCCGCGCTGACGGCCGCCTAGTCGGGCAGGCACCCGAGTTCGAAGGCCCGGAACTCGACAGCAATGGCTGTTGCGGCGGTCTCAAGCAACCGCGCGCCGTCTTCGGGCGTTGCAAGGGCGGAATGGGACCCGACGCGTCCGTCCGGGAAGGCGGCGCGGTGCTCATCCGGCGGCCCATGACGGTCGCCGGCATGGGCGCGCAGATAATCGGGGCTAAGCTTTTCGGGCGGCTCAGCCGCCCGACCCACGGGCAGCGCACCCAGCAGCGTTTGGGTGATTGCAACCTCGGATGGGGTGGCGTGCATCCCCTCCCATGCGCCATAGAGGTCTTTGCGCAGGATGTTGACCGCCTTGGGGTCCCACCAACTGCGGATTGTCATTTGATGCTGGGGCAGAGTCGCCTTGATTTGTCGCAGCGGGTCCAGATTGGCCCCGTGGCCGTTGACCACAAACACGCCCCCGAACCCCTGCGTCAGAAGCCCCGCGATGACTTCGGCGGCCAACAGGCGAAAGGTGTCAGCCGAGACCGAAACCGTGCCGGGAAACCCGGTGTTGAACGGTGCAGGCGTATAGGCCAGCGCAGGGGCCACGATGGCATCGCAGCGCTCGGCGGCTGCCAGCGCAACGGACTCGGCGCAGATCGTGTCGGTACCGATCCGGCCCATGGGGCCGTGCTGCTCGGTCGAGCCGACCGGCAGCATCACGGCGGCACCCGCGTTGATACGGGCGTCGACCTCGTACCATGTCATGTGGTCCAGTTTCATCGGTGGGGATGGATAACGCCCGGCAGGACTGCCGGGCGCGCGCGGGTCAGAGACCCCATTTCTTCCGGTTTTCTTCGAAGAACCCTTGCGCCTTTTTCACCTCGATCCAGTTGTTCACATAGTTGATCCAGACCTGATCGTTCTGCGGCAACAGCATCGCGATGGGCGAGGGCGAGCGGGGGCCCGCGTTTTTCACGCGCTCGACGGGGAATTTCTCTTCCAAGGTCGAGCCCTCGATGTTGGAGGTGATGAACACGTCCGCGCGGCCTGCGATTACTTCCTGAAAGCCGCGGGCCGGTGCCTCGACCACTTTGATTTCGGCATTCGGGAACCACTCGCGCACGCGCTTTTCAAAGGTGGTCCCCAGCGTGGTGGCGACGGTCACGTCCGGCTGGTTGATCGAATCATAGCCGTCGAATTTGTCAGCCTTGTCCTTGGTCGTGTAGGGAAACAGCTCGACCGCGATGTAGCTGTCCGAGAAACCGGCAACTTTCATGCGCGGCGGCGAGATCGAGGCCGATCCGGTCAAATGGTACTTGCCCGCCACCACACCATTGACCAGCGTTTTCCAGTCGGTGGGCACATATTCAACCTCGACCCCCAGATCAGCGGCCAGCGCGTTCATGATGTCGATATCATAGCCCTTGTAACTGTTCGTCGCCGGATCGCGCAGCGACATCGGGTTCCAGTCACCGGTTGTGCCAACTTTCAGCACACCGGAATCCAGCACCTCGTTCAGGGCAGATTGCGCATGTGCGGCGGTGCCGATCACAAGCCCAAGCGCCGCGGCTGCGGCGGTTTTGAAGAACCGTTTCATATATTTCTCCCGTTGGTGGCGTTAAGCGATTGCCGCTACATTGTTTCTTGATCTAAGCGTAAAGACAAAGATAACCTCAAGCAAATAATTGACCAGAAAACAAAGGCAGGCCAGCAGATGCAAGACGCCGCTATCGAGCTTGTCGGTGTGAACAAGTGGTTCGGTACCTTCCATGTTCTCAAGAATATCAACCTAACAGTGAACAGCGGCGAAAAGGTCGTGATCTGCGGCCCCTCGGGGTCCGGAAAGTCGACCGTGGTGCGTTGTATCAACCAGCTTGAGAAACATCAGAAGGGCACGATCCGCGTGGATGGGGTCGAGCTGACGAATGATCCCAAATCCGTGGCTGCCATCAGTTCCGAGGTTGGCATGGTGTTTCAGCAGTTCAATCTGTTCCCGCATTTGACGGTGCTTGAGAACCTGACGCTGGGCCCGATCAAGGCACGTGGTCTAAGCCGGAAAGAGGCCGAGGAGAAGGCGCGGCACTATCTGGAACGCGTGCATATCCCGGATCAGGCCGACAAGCGACCCATCCAGCTGTCGGGCGGCCAGCAGCAGCGCGTCGCCATCGCGCGGTCGTTGTGCATGGAGCCTCGGGTTTTGCTATTTGATGAACCCACCTCAGCGCTGGACCCCGAGATGATTTCCGAGGTTCTGGATGTGATGGTCGAGCTGGCGCAGGACGGCATGACCATGGTTGTCGTCACCCACGAGATGGGATTTGCCCGCAAGGTGGCCGACAAGATGATCTTTATGGATGCAGGCGAGATCGTCGAAGAAGGCCACCCCGAGCATTTCTTCACCGATCCGCAATCCGAGCGGTGCCGTAAATTCCTGTCTCAGATTCTGCAGCACTAGGTGGGGCCGATGAAAAAACTTCTTCTGATATCGCCGCTTCTTTTGCTGGCTGGGTGTTCGTCTTCGTCGACCTGGGGCTGGTATGTGATCAATCCGACCACCGACTCGGGCTGGACGAATGTCAAATTCCTGATCTCGGGGATGGGCGCGACGATCCAGATTTCCCTGATCGCTGCGGTGATGTCGATTGTCATCGGCCTGCTGGTGGCGCTGCCGGGTCTGTCCGAGAAACGCGGCTGGCGGCTGGTCAACCGGGTCTATGTCGAATTCATCCGCGCCATTCCCCTGCTGCCGATGCTGTTCTGGGTATTTTACGGGTTGCCCATCGTGTTCCAGTCGATGGGGATGAACGTGCCCATTGATCCGTTCTGGGGTGCAATCATTACATTGGCCATTTCCGATAGCGCGTTTACCGCCGAGATCTACCGCGCGGGCATCCAATCCATCGCCCGCGGTCAGCGCGAGGCGGCGCAGACCATCGGGCTGAATTATGTGCAAACCATGCGCTATGTGATCCTGCCGCAGGCGATCCGGCGCATTCTGCCCCCCTTGGCGAACCAGTTCATCTACATCGTCAAGATGAGCGCCTTTGCCAGCGTCATCGGTATGCAGGAACTGACCCGCCGAGCAAACGAACTGGTGGTGACCGAATACCGCCCATTGGAAATCTACACGCTTTTGATCTTCGAATACCTGATACTGGTCCTGATCATCAGTGCAGGCGTGCGCTGGCTGGAGCGCCGCATGGGCGCAGACGAGCGCGGATAAGGAGCAAGCATGGACTGGAAAGACTTCATGGCCGAGACAGAGGCCAATATCGGTAGCTTCTCGAAAGAGGTGCCCGAAACCGTGCGTGGCTTTGGCATCATGGGCAAGGCCGCCAAAACCGACGGCGCGCTGAGCGAAAAGACCAAGGAATTCATGGCCCTTGGCATCGCTATCGCCACCCGATGCGACAGTTGCATCGGGTTCCACGTCAAGTCTCTTGTCCGCCTCGGGGCAACGCGCGACGAGATGTGCGAGGCTTTGGCCATGGCAACCTATATGGGCGGTGGCCCGTCATATGCCTACAGCGCCAAGGCGTTAAAGGCCTATGATGTGTTTTCGGAGTAAACCCCATGCGTCCTGATCTGGCCGGAGCCGAAGGGTTCATCCGAAACAGCTGGTACGTCGCGGGCCGGTCCGAGGATTTTGGCCGCGAACTGAGCGCTGTCCGGATGCTGGACGAAGAGATCGTGATTTACCGCGACACCAAAGGCGCTGCAATCGCGCTCGAGGATGCCTGCCCGCACCGAAAACTGCCTCTGTCACGCGGCACCATTGAGGGTGATCATGTGGTCTGCGGCTATCATGGGCTGACCTTTGGTTGCGGCGGCGAATGCGTCAGCGCGCCGACACAGTTGGACAACCCGCCGCGCCGCGCCGCCGTCCACGCCTATCCGGCCGAGGATCGCTGGGGATTCCTGTGGCTGTGGATGGGCGATCCCGATCAGGCCAACCCGGGCGATATCATCGACATTCCCAATTTCGACAACCCGGATTGGGGCAAGACCCAGAAGGGCGCGATGGAGATGGCGTGTCACTACCTCTACATCATCGACAACCTGCTGGACCCCAGCCATGTGGCGTGGGTGCATCTGACCTCGTTTGCCGGGGCCGGAACGGACAATCGTCCGCTGGATGTGGAAGAGACCGAGGGAGGCGTCATCGTCTCGCGCTGGATCGCGGATGAACCCGCGCCGCCTTATTACGCGCCGATCCTGCCTTTCGGCCCCAGTTGCGATCGCAAGCAGCATTATGAATGCCGCCTGCCGTCGACGGCGATCAATATGTCGGTCTATACGCCTGTGGGTGAGGGCGGCGCGGAACGGCCTGTCTCGCCCAATGCGTTTATCAATATCTCATATAATTTCATCACGCCCGTGGACGCCGAAAACTCGCGCTATTTCTGGTTCCAGCATCGCAATATGCACGCGGGGGACGCGGCGATGTCGCAGCGCATGTTCGAAGGTGCAGTGATGGCGTTCAACGAAGACAAAGAAGTGCTGGAATATGTCCAGACCGGGATGGCGCGCCGCAAGAGCGGGTATATCAACCTGGGCCTGGACGCCGGTGCGATGCGCTTTCGCACGCGTGTTGCGCGGGTGATCGCGGACGAGGCGGGCTGATCAGGACGCGCTCAGCCGACCATTTGCGCTTTGCCCCACGGCCTGAGCCGGGTCGTCGAACACCGCTTTGACGCAGGGATATTCTGCAAGAATCTGTGCGCCGCCGGGAATGCGGTCGGGGTGCAGCACACCATCCTCCCACACCGCGATACCGTCGACGCGGATGGTGGGGTCCAGCACGTTCAGCGAGATTTCTCCCGGTGCGTAATGCCCGCAGGTGTGGAAATGCAGCAGGCGCGGGTTGCCGAAGGCGGACCCGCTCCACTTTTCGAAATTCTGGAAGGCAGGCGCGGTATAGGCGCAGCCGGGATGTATCCCCGCATGCCAGGAATGCATGGTCAGCGGGTCAAGATCAAACATCTGACCGACTTTCGCATAGTGCATTTCGGCGCAATGCACATCCATCGGATGGCCCGAAAAACCCAGCAAGCGGCTGTTTTCAAACTGCACCGCAAGCGGCTCGCGCAGCTCGCAGCCATAGGGTTCATAGAATTTTGAGCCGGTCCCGACCAGAAAACCATCCTGCATCACGGTGCCGGAAAAACCCTGCGCGGGAACGGGTGCAAAGACCGACATCGGAAACCGTGCCACGCTGACATCCGATGCGCCGGTTTTGGGAAAGGCGGCGCCGGGGCCGCTGAAATCCGTGCCCAAAGGGCAGGTCACATGAATATGCCGGGCCTCGGCCAGCAGGGTATTGACCGCGTTCTTCAGCGCGACAAAGCCAAAATAGTTTGCCCGCCCAAAGCCAGAGGCCAGCGCATCCTTGTCCAGCGCATAAGACATGATCGGGTGCACATCGGCCAGATCGGCGTCAAATCGAATCTGATCGCCGGTTCGCGACAGGAACAGCGTGCGGTCCGCGGCCTTCATCGCCGCGATAACCTCACCGGATAGCCGGGGGCCCATCGGGTCGAACGGGATGGCCTGCAACGTGGCGTGGATACCCAATGCCTGTGCGCAGTCCAGAATCCCCTGCGCGATCTCGGCGTCGTAATAGGCGTTGCCGGGGGTTTCGCACAGCACCAGTAATTGATCCCCTGCCGACAGCCCGCCACATCGGACCAGCAGGTTCTGTGCCCCGGAGCGCAGATCTGGATTGTGCATGCGACGGTTCCTCAGACGCCAGTTTCACAGGCGCTTTATATCGCCTTCACATTTCCGTTACCGTCAGAAAACGACCTGCTGCAAAAAATTTCTGCTGGCAGGGGCGGCGGCTTTGTTCATATGCTGATCCGGCACCAGACAGGAGGAATGGGGATGAGCGCCTGGATCGAAATGATCTCCGACGATCAGGCGGATGGCCGCCTGAAAGAGCTTTTGGACAATGCCAGAACACCCCACGGCACGGTGGACACAGTGATGCGCGTTCATTCTCTGCGACCCGAGACGATGAACGGGCATGTGGTGCTGTACCGCTCGGTCCTGCATTCCAGCGACAACCGGCTGCCGTTCTGGTTTCTGGAAGTGGTGGCCAGCTATACTTCGATCCTGAATGACTGCACCTATTCGCTGACGCATCATTTCATGAATGTGCGCAATCTGCTGAAGGATCAGCCCCGCAGCGACAGAATATTCGTCGCCCTCAAGGCGCACCGTCCCGAGGATGAGTTTCAGGGCAAGGAACTGGCCCTGCTACGCTATGCCGCCAAGCTGACCACCGAGGTCGGCAAGATGGTGAAATCCGATTTCGAGACGCTGAAGCTGGCTGGCTGCGACGACGGAGAGATTCTGGAGGTCAATCAGGTCTGCGCCTATTTCAACTATTCCAACCGCCTGTTGAATGGTCTGGGGGCGACAACCGACAATGATGTGATCGGATACTATTCCGGCGGCGATTGAGGCACCGCGCCTTTACCGCTGCGCGATGGATTTGAGACCCAGCAGGATGGCAGCCCCGATCATGAACCCTCCGCCAATCCGTTCGATCCAGACCCGGGCCGGGCCGTTGAAGCGCGCCGCAATCCAACTTGCGCTAGCGCCATAGGCAGACAGAAACATACCGTCCAATGCGATATATGTTGCTGACAGGATGAGGAATTGCGGCCAGAACGCGCTGTCGGCTGAAAGGAATTGCGGGAACAGGGCGGCGAAGAACACAACGGCCTTGGGATTGGCTGCCGAGGTCAGAAACCCCTGCATCCACAACGCCTTCAGCGATGCTTTGGGCCGCGCGGTGCCCGTTAGCGGGTCATCGGGTCTGGCGCGTCGGATCATCCGCGTCCCCAGCCAGATCAGATAGGCCACGCCGGCCCATTTGATGACGGCCAGAGCGGTCGCCGATGCGGCGATAAGCGCCGCCAGCCCAAGGCCTGCGGCCAGCATTTGCAACGCGTTGGCGGTCAGATCACCCGCCGCCGTGGACAGCGCGCGTCGAAAACCATGCGTACCGCTGTTGGACAGCATCAAAAGCTGGCTCGGGCCCGGTGTGCTCATGAGGGCAAGAACCGTGAGGACGTATAGGGTCCAGATTTCGAAAGTCATATGATCACCTCAGGTCGCAGGGTCACGTTATCGCGGCTGTTGCGGGACGCCATCGCGCAGTTATTCGGCGGCGGTGATGTTTTTGTCGTCCTGCACCTTGCGGACGAAGTCCATGAAGGCGCGGATCACCTTCACCTCATGGCGCTGAGTCAGGCAGATCATGCTTTCGCCCATCTGCAGGTTCACATCACGCAGTTCGATGAGCCGCAGGCGGTCGTCATGACCGAACTCGGCGTGCGAGACAAAGCCGATCCCGGCCCCCGATGCCACCAACTCGCGCACGGCTTCGCGTCCTTCGGCAACTATGGCGGGTTTCAGCGTCATTCTTTTGTCGCGCGCCGCATCCTCAAGCTTTTGCCGGGTCTTCGAGCCCTGTTCCCGAAAGACCAGCGGCAGATCCTTCAACTCTTTGAACGTCAGCGTTGTTTTTTCGCTGGGCAGCAGGTCCTTGGCCGCGAAAGCGACAATATTGGTGGCCCCGAGGTTGAGCATCGTCATGTCCTTGCCGGGCGATGGGCTGCCGACGATACCGATCTCGGCGTTATAGGATCGCAATTCTTCGAGGATGTCGTTGGTGTTGCCGGTCCGGACCACGATTATGATATTCGGGAACATGGCGCGGAATGGCCCCAGATAATCGGTCAGATGGTGGGCGGAATCCGCGATGATGCGCAGCTCGCCATCAATGGCGGCTTTTGACTCGGACAGATAATCCTCGATCTGGCCTTCGATCTCGAAATACTGCTTGGTAAAGCGAAACAGCCGCTCGCCCTCAGGGGTCAGCGAGACGCGCTTGCGTTCGCGCAGGAACAGCAGCAGATCGTGATCCTGCTCCAGCTTTCGGACCTGTTCTGACACCGCAGGCTGGGTCAGAAAAAGCGCCTCGGCCGCGCGGGAAAAGCCGCCGTGCAGGGCGACGCTGTGAAAAGCCTTGAGCTGGCTGTGGCGCATGATTTGTCCTTAATGCTGGTTTATAAGCCGTGCTTATCCATTGATCGATATTCTCGATTTTACATATGGGGAGAGTGGTTGCAAACGTGTGTTAGTTACGCGGTATTGGAGC